>CATXXC010000003.1 GCA_958403385.1 uncultured Collinsella sp. | reverse complement strand
AGGGAGGCGGGGCTGTCCCTCCCGGAATCGTCCAAATAGGTGTTGCCAATCCAGACCGGGGCGCCCGCAGGCACGCCGCCAAGGGCGTGCGGAGGCTGGTCGAGAGGCGGGAGGCGCTGCTCGCGCGCGGGGTCCACGGCAACAAGGCGAACGTGGCCACGGCGCGCGAGCTCGCCTGCTGGGTGTGGGCGGTCGGCCTCATGGCCGAGGAGGCGTAGGGGGCCGGTCCCCCGCACATAAGCCGATCACCCCGGAAGCGGTTCGATCCGAAGCCGTTGAGGCGAACCTCAGGTCCCTTTTCTGCGAGCGCCCAGGGCGCCACACGCGTGCACAGACTGTCGGTTCGACGAAGAAGCCTCAGCCGTAGCAACGGATTGCCCAGCGAGAGATCGCCGCGGGCGGATATTAAACTGCAAAGACGAGCGTCGGGAAGACACGCCGAGGTCGCCGCGGACGGGCTGATATAGGGAGAGGGCCTGACCCCATATCGTTGGGGCCAGGCCCGATTTTGCCTCTTGACAATGTCCTGCTCATATTAAAAGGAACGTCCCCAAGTGCCTGGTTTCCGCAGTCATTGGGGACAGACTTAAATGACTAGTCGTTTAAGAACGTCCCCAATGACTACCCACAGAATGAGGGTCTCATCGGGGACTAGGTAAATAGCAAAAGCCCCCGCGGCCGAAACGGGCCGCGGGGGCAGCAGGCTTGCAAGGGTTAACTCAAGTCCTCGCCATTTGATGCAATGACCTTTTGATACCAGCAGAAGCTGTCCTTTCGGTAGCGATCGAACGTGCCTTTGCCCGTATCATCGGCATCGACATAAACAAAGCCATAGCGCTTCTTCATCTGCCCCGTCGAGGCCGACACCAAATCGATACAGCCCCACGGCGTGTATCCCATCAGGTCAACACCGTCCTCGACAATTGCATCGCGCAGCGCAAGAATATGCCTTCGCAGGTAATCAATATGATACGCATCGTGGACTTTGCCGTCTTCCAGCGCATCGAGTCCGCCCACACCGTTCTCGGCGATAAAGAGCGGAAGATGGTAACGATCGTGGTAGCCGGCAAGCGTCACGCGCAAACCCAGCGCATCGATCTGCCACTTCCAGGCAGTCTCTTTATCCTTGAGGTACGGATTGCGCAACGTCGGGAACACGTTGCCCTCCGCCTTCTCGGCGATCACCTGATCATCGGCGCACACCAAGCGCGAGCAATAGTACGAGAACGAGATGAAGTCGACCGTATGCTCTGCCAGATACTCCGTATCGCCCGGCTCAAAGGGCACGTGAACGCCCTCTTTCTCGAGTGCACGCAGCTTCCAAGCAGGATAGGCGCCCGCAGCCATCACGTCTGTGTAGAAGTAGCGGCCGCGGTCCTCCTCATACGCAAGCCATACGTCCTCGGGCGCACAACGGTACGGATAGGTCGCACCGGCAGCGACCATGCAACCCACCTTGTTTGCGGGATCGATCTTGTGCAGAATCTCGACAGCGCGAGCGCTCGCCATAAACATATGGTGCGAGAACGCCGCAGTCACGGCTGCACGGTCACGCTCATCCTCGAGCGTGACACCCGCGTTGAGATAGGACAGCGCCACGCTGTTGATCTCGTTGAACGTAAGCCAATAACGCACGAGGCCCTGGTACGCGCGTCCGACGGTCTCGACGTAGTGCGCATACCGCTCGATCATCTCTCGGCTTTGCCAGCCACCATAGCGCTCGACCAGAGCCAACGGATAGTCGTAGTGCGACAGCGTCACAAGCGGCTCGATTCCATGCTCGCGCAGCGCCTCGAATACCTGACGGTAAAACTCCAAGCCCTCGCCGTTGGGCTCGGCCTCCATCCCTGTGGGAAAAATACGGCTCCAGCAAATTGAAAGACGCAGGCACTTAAAGCCCATCTCGGCAAAGAGCTCGACATCCTCGTGCCAATGATGGAAGAAGTCGTTGCCCCAGCGGCATGGATACAGCCTGTCCGGATCGTCCACGGGCTTTTGCCTGCCAAACATTACATCCCAGCGGTCGGAACCCTGTGGGATCAGGTCGGAGTGCGACATGCCGCGGCCGCCCTCGTTCCAGCCCCCTTCGGCCTGGTTGGCGGCGAGGGCACCACCCCACAAAAAGCCCTCGGGCATACCGGCGGCAGACGTTCTGTCAAAGTAACTCATGCTACTCAGCATCCTCGGCAGAAGCTGCCGCGGCGTTCTCCTGCTCCTGAGCCAGGAGCTGGTTATCGTACACCTTAAAGAACGGGTACCAGACCACAGCCATGACCACGATCAAAACGATCGTAAACACCCAGATGCGCGGGTCGAGGCACTGGACAAAGCCCTGAACGAAGATGGGGAACGTGCCGCTCACCAAGATGTAGAAGTTAGAGACAAGACCCAGTGAGACCGCACCCCAATACAGCAGGGCCGAGATCATGCCGCCTAGCACAAACGGAATCATGAGGATCGGGTTGAAGATGATGGGCGCGCCGAAGATCGCGGGCTCGGAGATACGGAAGAAGCTCGGCACGATCGATGCCCTGCCAAATGCCTTGAGCTGCTGCGACTTTGCCCTAAACGCGCAGAGCGCCACAAAAGAGAACGTATTACCCGTGCCGCCGATGAGGTTGATGGCCAACGACATGAGCACCGGGTGGAACTCAAGCGGCTGCCCGGCAGCATAGAGCGAGGCGTTGGCGGCAAAGGCGGCAAGCGAGACCGGGGCGGTGATGGGCATTACGATCATGTTGCCGTGGACGCCAAAGCACCAAAACAGCAGCGTCATGAAGCAGATAAGCAGTGCGCCGGGCACAGAGTCAACTGCGACGGAAAGCGGGGCAGCGAGCAGCTTCTCGATAACCGAGGGGATGGACAGCGCGGGATCGATCATCTGGATCAGCAGGTTGCCGCCAAAGAAGATGAGGATGTTGGCGAGCATAGGTACGATGGCGCCAAAGGTTTCGGACAAAAACGGCGGCACGCCATCGGGCATCTTGATGGTGACGCCCTTGGTCTGGCAGAAGCGCGTGACCTCGACGGAGACCAAGGCAACGATGATGGCGGTAAACAGGCCCTGCGCACCCAGATAGGTGCAGGGGACCGCCTGGAGCACGGACTCGTCAGCAAGCTGGTAGTAGGACGACGGCGCCGCGGCGATCAGGAACATCACCAGCGAGGTCATGCCGGCGTTAAGCTTGGGCATCTTGTAGGTGCCCGCCAGGTTATAGGCGATTGCGAACGTCACGATCACCGACAGTATGCCCATCGTCATATTGAAGGGGATGAGCAGCGTGAGCTTATTGGCCGTCGCAAAATCGAGCCAAGGGCCAAAGACGGACCAGAACCCGCCCTGCGCCACCAGGTCGGCCGTGACCGGCGGGTTGGCGAGGATCATAAAGACGGCAGATACCAAGATGAAGCTGATCGCGCTCATAAAGCCCTTTTGCATGGAGGCAAAGTGGCGCTCGGTGCCGCAGAAATTGGCGATAGGGGTCAGTTTTTCCTGAAGCAGGGTCATGAACTTCTCCATGGTCGCCTCCTAACCCAACAGCGACTGGGCGAGTGCCAGCACGTTGGCGGCGTTGCCCATGCCGTAGTCCTGTGCGGGGATGACCGCGGTCGGCTTACCGCTCCCCTGCTTGACGGTGTTGAGCTGGTAGGACACCTGCGGCCCCAAGAGCAGCACGTCATAATTGGCGCACGTCTCCTGATACTCGCCGATACCCACCGCATCGATATCGAGCTCGATGCCGTTTTGCTCCGCATATTTCTCGAGTTTCTTCATCAGAATGCTTGTAGACAGACCAGCTGCGCAAACAAGAAGGATCTTCATAAGGGATTCCCTTCGCATTGATTGGTTGGATAGTCACCGCACGCCGCTAGGCGTTCTTGGTTGCAGTGCACTCATACAGGCAGATCAGCTCCTGCACGAGCTCCTGAGCAAGCATGGAGCACATGAGGTGGTCCTGAGCATGGACCAGCAACACATCCACCGACAGATGCTCGCCCGCTGCCTCAGTCGAAAGCAGCTGCGTTTGGATGTGGTGAGCCTTGATTCCCGCATCCTTTGACTGCTTCATGAGTTTGGCGGCGGCGTCAAAATCCCCCGCTTTTGCCTTTTCAAGGGCTTCGAAGGCAAGGCTGCGTGCCTCTCCCGCTGCAGCGACCAGCTGAAACGAAACCATCTCGGTTCCCTGATCGTCCATAACGGTCTCCTCTCCCGTGATGTTTGGTTTGTACTTGAATATTCGAAACGCCTATCTCCCGCCCGCAATCCTCGAGGTTTATTGCAGGTAGACAGACAGGGTTATCGACAAAAGAAGTCTTAAGCCGTATGCGCTTGCACAAGCGCCATCAGCTCATGCCAGGACCGGCGCTCGCGTAGGCGCTCGACCCCCTGGCGGTCCATAAAGATCTCGGCGAGCAGTGAGCTCAAGATCCGCGCCTCATCGCCGCCCGACCGGGCAAACGACACCATAAAGACGATATCGACCTCATGGCCGTATTCGTCCCAAAGAATGGGGTGTTCGAGCAGGCCCACGGTAACAAAGGCCTCGGCGCTCAAGGGATGCATCCCATGGGGCATGGCTACCCCATTGCCAAACGAGGTGGCACTCGCGCTCTCGCGCTCGGCGACCTCTTGGGCAAACTGGGCATCGACACGGCCGCTCTCGACGGCGCGCTCGGAGAGATATCGGAGAACGGCCTGCTTCGACGACGCCTCAACGCGGTTGAAGAACAGGGCACGGCTAAAGAAAGAGCTTACGGAGTCCGATTGCGCAGTGTCGTCGCTCAGCACCTTGCGGATAGCGTTGACATCGCTCGTCTCCAAGAAGAAATCGGCCTCGCGGACGGGCACGGGCAACTTGACGTTGAGCGGCACCGTTGTGAACACGTAGTCGATGTGCGAAAAATCGAACGTTCCCACGCGGGCGACATCGCATGTCTCAATCGAATCGATATACATGCCAAACTGCTTGCGGTACTGGTGCTCGAGCATACGGGCGCTTCCCGCTCCCGAGGCGCACACGATCAGGATGCGCTTGCGACGCGGCTGGTCGGCTTGCTGCTCGAGGGCCAGGGCAAATGCCATGGCGATGTAGCCGAGCTCTTCATCAGAGGGCTGGCTGCCAAAATGGCGCTCGAGTACCTGCGAGGTGCCAGCTGCCATCGAATAGGCCAACGGAAACCTCGTCTTGATATCGGGCAGCATGGGGTTATCCATATGCATGTGATATTCAAGGCGATAGCCCAGAGGGCCGATATGCCGAGCAAGGTTCATGCGAAGTTCAAGATCGCCGCTAAAGTCAAACCTAAACTCATCGTTGACCGCACGTACCATCTCGGAAGCAATCTCCCACATCTCGTCCGAGATAACGGCAGAGCCCTTCTCGGGCACGCCCGTGCCCCTGCCGAGCAAATGGATTGCGATAAAGGCAACCTCTTCTCGGGGCATGCTCACGCCCAGGGCATCCTTGATGTTTGCGGCAATCTGGAAAGCCGCGGCGTATTCGCGCGTTCCCTCCAGTTTTTGAACGTCCGATTCTGCAGCTGGGACATAGCAGCCCTGCTCGATGCGGCCAAGAGCAATGTAAAGATGCATGATGAGATTGCGGGATGCCAGCGAGCTCACCGTGACGGGCGAGGCCGTCAGGGCATCGTCCACACATGCAGCGATGGCCCGCAGGCGCTCGGCGAGCTTTGCATCGTCGGTGTCGGGCAACACGGGCCTCACCAGCGAGGCCAGGCACAGGCGCCGTTGCGACTCCCCGCCCGCAACGCGGATTCCGTAGCGTGGGCGCTTTTCGAGCGTTAAGTCAAATTGGGCGAGTTTCTGCTCTACCAGACGCATGTCATTGGACAGAGTTCGCGCCGAAACGTAGAGTAAATCCGCATACTCCTCAATCGTCACCCACTGGGACCGCATGAGGAGGTCGTTAAGAAGGAAGGACACACGGCCGTCGCGCGTATCAGGAATGCCCGGATGGGCCAGAGCCGCACCGTCTAGCAAGCGAGCAAGCTCATCTGCATGTGCAACATCGATACGATATTGCCCTTTGCTGCCAACGATGCGTGCAACCCCCGCAAGATTGTCGTTTGCGCGATGGATATAGTTTCTCACGGCGCGCTCGCTTACCTCGAGACGCTTGGCAAGCACCGCGACAGCGACAGGCTGAGCGTCCTCGATCATATTTACAAGCTGCTTGACGCGAGCATCCATGTCCTCCTCCTTTCCCTGCGTCTAGTCTAACGCGGTAAAGAATGACACTCCACGTCGCTCTCGTTCCGCCAACGCGGAACAGGTTGCGGGGAGTCCAGCTGAACTTATAGGGGGCACGGAGAGAGGGCCCGAAAGCAATGCGTCGGTGTGAGATGCGCTTTCCGCAGTCATTGGGGACAGATTTAAATTAGTAGTCATTGAGGACGTTCTTGTTTGACTAGTCGTTTAAGAACGTCCCCAATGACTACCCACCCATCGGGGACCAGGTGAATAGCAAAAGCCCCGCGGTCGGAGCGGGCCGCGGGGCTCATGAAGAGAGGCTAGTTTGTGGGCGTCTTGCCTGGCGCCCACGAGAGAGGCAATGGAGTAGAGGCTACTCGTGGATGCGGGTACCGGAGAGGCCGGCCATGGTCTCGGCGGCCTTGTCCAGGGCACCGATGATGCAGGTGCGACCCTTGCGGGAGCGGGCAAACTTGATGGCGGCGCGGACCTTGGGCTCCATGGAACCCTTGCCGAACTGGCCCTCGTCGGCCAGGCGCTCGGCCTCGTCGGCGGTGATGTCCTCGAGCTCCTCCTGGTTGGGCTTGCCAAAGTTGATGGCGACATGCTCAACGGCGGTCAGCAGGAACAGAACGTCGGCGTCGCAGTCCTCGGCCAGCAGCTCGCCGCCCAGGTCCTTGTCGATGACGGCGGGAACGCCCTTGTAGCAGCCCTTGTTCTCGTAGTCGCGGACGACGGGGATACCGCCGCCACCGCAGGCGATGACGATGAACTCGTTGTCGAGCAGGTTGAGGATGGAGTCAGCCTCGACGATCTTCTTGGGATCGGGGGAAGCGACAACGCGACGCCAGCCGCGGCCGGAATCCTCGACGAAGACCTTGGAAGGATCCTCGGCCATGAACTCCTTGGCCTGCTCCTCGGTGTAGAAGGGGCCGATCGGCTTGGTCGGGTTCTTGAACGCGGGATCGTCGGGGTCGCACTCGATCTGGGTGACGACGGTTGCGGCGTGCCAACGCTTATAGCGCTTGTGCATCTCGCGGCCAATGCCCTGCTGCAGGTGATAGCCGATGTAGCCCTGGGACATGGCGCCGCACTCGGGCAGCGGCATCTCGGGGGTGCCGATGGCGTCGTGGGCGGCGGCGAAGGCGTTCTGGATCATGCCGACCTGCGGACCGTTGCCGTGGGTGATGATGATTTCGTTACCCTGCTCAATCAGGCCGAGAAGGGCGTGAGCGGTGTTGCTCACGGCCTCGATCTGCTCAACGGGGTTGTTGCCGAGGGCGTTGCCGCCAAGGGCGACGACAATACGATCGGGCTTGCCAAGAGGCTTAGACATTGCTGGAATCCTTTCTGTAAAAGGCCTACAACCCATTAATAACCCGCGTCCGTGCAATACGCGAGTTTATTAAGGTTTATATTCTCTTTATCGCTCATTTTATTCATTTTGAAAATAGCGGAACGGTGAACGGTCGTTTTTATCCGCTCAGCGTACAGAACCCCAGCTCAGACATATCTACGCCATTTACGTGCAACTTTATTTAAATGCAGCGAGGATTATGTCGGATTATGCAAACTACATCTCTGCTAAACACAAAACGGACAGCGCAATATCTTACTCGCACTATACGCGATTCTATACATTAATTTGACGAGTATGCATCCCTGCAAAAACATGGGGCTTTTCATCCAACATAAGGGATAGCCGATCGCGCTTCACCCCGCGGCAAGCGACTGCGAGTTCGCAGTATGGAACTTTACCGTCGGCTTCTGCATGAACGCTGCCGACGCCCTTTCGCTCCTGCGCGCCCAAGCAGCCGAGAACGCTAACGGCGCCACTGCCAACCTGGCCACCCTCAACAACGGCGCCGCCAGCCTTTTCGCAAAGTACCGTGCTGGCTCGCTGGCTTTGAGGCCTAAGCGAGCTTTGCTATTTGCCAATTTTTGTATGATTTGGGTCAAATCTATCTTCCAATTTTTGTATGATTAGGGTCAAATCTATTTGCCAATTTTTGTCATTGAGGGGTTTTAATGCTACGCCGTAAGGTCACTGACAGGCTTTTGAGCTGGAAGAACAAATCCAATAAAGCGTTGCTTGTTACTGGCGCGCGTCAGATTGGCAAGAGCTATGCAATTCGCGCGTTTGGAAAGAGCAACTACGCTTCGTATTATGAGGTCAATCTGCTACTCGATGCCGAGGCAAGAGACGTACTTGTTGGCGCTAAGAACTCCATTGACTTCATCAACCGTGTGGCCCTTCTTGCGGATGCACCGCTTGTTGAAGGAGACACGCTTATCTTCGTCGATGAGATTCAGGAGTATCCGCAGATCGTTACACTTATGAAGGCGCTGGTCGAGGACGGACGCTTTAGCTATGTCTTCTCGGGGTCTATGCTTGGGACTGAGTTTAAGGGGATCTCTTCTTTTCCGGTGGGGTATGTCGAGCACATTGTTATGCGACCGATGGATTTTGAAGAGTTCTGTTGGGCAAACAGCATCAGCGAGAATGTGCTTGCAGACATTCGCAGCTGCCTTGTCGAGAGACGTCCCGTCGAAAACTATATTCATGAGGCGATGCTCAAAAACTTTAGAGCCTATATCGTTTGCGGCGGCATGCCAGAGGTCGTTCAGAACTATATCGATTCGGGCTATTCGCTCGTGAGAACGCGTGAGCTTCAAATTCAGCTAGTCGATCAGTACAAAAGCGATATCTCTAAATATGCATCGACTCGAGCGTTTAACGTTCGCTCCATTTTCGAGCAAATTCCCGTTCAGCTTGAGGCGGAGTCCCATCGCTTTATCGTCTCGTCTCTAGGCGAGGGAGCTCGTCTTCAAAAATACGAGCAGGATTTCCTATGGCTGGTGAACGCAGGCGTTGGATTGATGGTCCCCCAGGTGACGGAGGCCCGGAGTCCTCTTAAGAGGACAGAGAAGGCAGCCGCCTTCAAACTATACGAGTCCGATACAGGAATGCTCGCATCGCGATATCCCGGTAGCACGGCACGCGCTGTATATCTAGATATGAAAACCCCCAACCTCGGCGGTCTCTATGAAAACGTGGTCGCGCAGGAGCTTGTTGCCCTCGGAGCAGATACGTGGTACTACCAAACACGTGAGGTCGGTGAAGTCGACTTTGTAATCGAAGGCGCCCGAGGACATGTTGTCCCAATCGAAGTCAAATCGGGCAAGAAAGTTCGAGCACATGCGGCCCTCGATCGCCTGATGAGTGTGGGCGAGTACAAGATTCCCGAGGCCGTTGTGCTGAGCCACGAAAACCTTAGCGAAGAGGGCAAGATCCTGTACGTTCCAATCTATATGACATTCTGCCTCGATGAGTTTATGGAAAAGGACGACCCCAACAACGATTTCTCATTTGCACCCATATCTCTCTAGATCATCTGAACCAACAACCAAGCCCCCTCCATAACCAAAGTAACGCGTGGTTTCGCGGCCGCGCCGCGAAACAGCGACGGGGACAAAAGGCCCCCACAACCACGTCCCTCATGCAGCCCCACAATCCGAGGACGTAGTCGTAGCAGGATCTGAGGGCTGACCTTCGCGGACACTCCGCAGGACGAAAGAACCCCCGCCGCACGTAGTGCGCAGCGGGGGTTCTTTCATGTCCGAGGACGTCCGCGAAGGTCAGCCCTCAGATCCTGCGGTGGGAGACCTAGGCCTCGTTGTACACCGTCTTGAGCTTCAGCAGGTGAGCGTAGCGGTCCATAGCGGCCTGCTCGTTCTCCTTGAAGAGCTCCTCGGCGCGCTCGGGGAAGGAACGCGTCAGCGAAGCGTAACGGGCCTCGTTCATCAGGAACTCCTGATAACCGCCCGCGGGCTCCTTGGAATCGAGCGAGAACTTCTTGCCGGCAGCAGCCTCGGGGTTGAAGCGGAAGAGGTTCCAGTAACCGCACTCGACAGCCTTCTTCATCTCGGCCTGGCAGTTCTGCATGCCGCCCTTCTTGATGGAGTGCATCTCGCAGGGGCTGTAGCCGATGATGAGGGACGGACCGTCGTAGGCCTCGGCCTCGTGGATGGCCTTGAGGGTCTGAGCCGGGTTGGCGCCCATGGCGACCTGCGCCACGTAGACGTAGCCGTAGCTCATGGCAATCTCGGCCAGAGACTTCTTCTTGGTCACCTTACCGGCAGCGGCGAACTGAGCGACCTGGCCCAGGTTCGAGGCCTTGGAGGCCTGACCACCGGTGTTGGAGTACACCTCGGTATCGAAGACGAAGACGTTGACGTTGTGGCCGGAAGCCAGGACGTGGTCCAGTCCACCGAAGCCGATGTCGTAGGCCCAGCCGTCGCCGCCGAAGATCCAGAAGGACTTCTTGGTGAGGTAAGCCTTGTCGGCGAGGATTGCCTTGGAAGCGTCGCAGCCGCACTTCTCGAGCTCGGCAACGTAGGCAGCGGCAGCGGTCTTGGATGCCTCAACGTCATTGACGGAGTCAATCCAAGCCTGGCCGGCGGCCTTGAGCTCGTCGGACGGACCATCAGCGGCGATGATGTCCTGCGTAGCAGCAATCAGCTTCTTCTGAACGGCCTCATAGCCCACGGCCATGCCCAGACCGTGCTCGGCATTGTCCTCGAACAGGGAGTTGTTCCACGCCGGGCCGTGACCGTCCTTGTCCTTGCAGTAAGGAGCGGTGGCAGCGGGGTTGCCCCAAATGGAGGAGCAGCCGGTGGCGTTGGAAATGAACATGCGGTCGCCGGCGACCTGGGTCACCAGACGTGCATAGGCGGTCTCGGCACAGCCGGCGCAGGAGCCGGAGAACTCCAGGTAGGGCTGCTTAAACTGGCTGCCCTTGACGTTGGCCGCGATGAGTTCCTTCTTCTCGGAGACGTTCTCGACCATGTAGTCCCAAATGGGCTGCTGGTCTATCTCCTGCTCGGCGGGAACCATCTCGAGGGCACCCTTGGGGCAGACCTTGGCGCAGTTGGTGCAGCCCATGCAGTCGAGCGGGGACACGACGATAGCGAACTTCATGCCCTTGGCCTTGGGGCCCATAGCGTCGAGCATGCGGGTAGCCTCGGGCGCGGCGGCAGCCTCGTCCTCGGTCATCGCGAACGGACGGATGGTGGCATGCGGGCACACATAGGCGCACTGGTTGCACTGAATGCACTTGGTCTCGTCCCAGTGGGGAACGACGACGGCGACGCCGCGCTTCTCGTATGCGGAGGCGCCCAGCTCAAACTGGCCGTCGGCGCAACCGACGAAGGCGGAAACAGGCAGGCTGTCGCCATCCATGCGATCGATGGGCTCGAGCAGGTTCTTGACCTGCTGGGCGATGGCGGACTTGGTCTCGTCGGAGAGCTCGACGGGGGCGGCATCCTCGGCGGTTGCCCAGTCGGCCGGAACCTCAAACTTGTGGAAGGCGGTAGCGCCGGCATCGATGGCCTTGTGGTTGGCGTCGACGATGGCCTGACCCTTCTTCATGTAGGACTTGGTAGCCGCGTCCTTCATGTACTGCAGGGCGTCCTCGGCAGGCAGGACCTTGGCCAGCGCGAAGAAGGCGGACTGGAGCACCGTGTTGGTGCGCTTGCCCATGCCGACCTTGGCGGCCAGGTCGATAGCGTCGATCAGGTAGACGTTGACGTTGTTATTCGCGATGTAGCGCTTGGCCACGGCGGGCATGTGCTCGGCGAACTCCTCGTCGCTCCACTGGCAGTTGACCAGGAAGGTGCCGCCCGGCTTGACGTCGCGGACCATCTTGAAGCCCTTAACGATGTAGCTGGGGTTGTGGCAAGCGACAAAGTCGGCCTTGGTCACGTAGTACGGCGAACGGATCGGGGAATCACCAAAGCGCAGGTGCGAGACGGTGACGCCGCCGGTCTTCTTGGAGTCGTACTGGAAGTAGGCCTGGACGTACTTGTCGGTGTGGTCGCCGATAATCTTGATCGAGTTCTTGTTGGCGCCGACGGTACCGTCGCCACCCAGACCCCAGAACTTGCACTCGATGGTGCCGGGGGCTGCGGTGTTGGGCGCATCCTCGGCCTCGGGCAGGCTCAGGTTGGTCACGTCATCGACGATGCCGATGGTGAACTCGCGCTTGGGCTCGTCCTTCTTGAGCTCCTCGAAGACAGCGAACGCGGACGCGGGAGGCGTGTCCTTGCTGCCCAGGCCGTAACGGCCGCCGACGACCTTGATGCCCGTCTTGCCAGCCTCGTAGAGAGCGGAGACGACGTCCTGGTAGAGCGGCTCGCCGATGGAACCCGGCTCCTTGGTGCGGTCCATGACGGCGATCTTTTTGACGGTCTCGGGGAGAACGTCGACAAAGTGCTTGATGGAGAACGGACGGAACAGGCGGACCTTGACCAGGCCGACCTTCTCGCCGTGAGCGTTGAGGTAGTCGATGACTTCCTCGAGCACGTCGCAGAAGGAGCCCATGCACACGACGACGCGATCAGCATCGGGAGCGCCGTAGTAGTTGAACAGGCCGTAATCGGTGCCGAGCTTCTCGTTGATCTTCTTCATGTAGCCCTCGACGACGGCGGGGAGCTCGTCGTAGACCTTGTTGCAGGCCTCGCGGTTCTGGAAGAAGATGTCACCGTTCTCGTGGCTGCCGCGGGTGTGCGGGTGCTCAGGGTTGAGCGCGTGATCGCGGAAAGCCTGGACAGCGTCCATGTCGCACATCTCGGCCAGATCCTTGTAGTCCCACATGGCGACCTTCTGGATCTCGTGGCTGGTGCGGAAACCGTCGAAGAAGTTAAGGAACGGGGTCTTACCCTCGATGGCGGCAAGGTGAGCCACCGGCGAGAGGTCCATGACCTCCTGGACGTTGCCCTCGGCGAGCATGGCGAAACCGGTCTGGCGACAGGCCATGACGTCGGAGTGATCGCCAAAAATGTTCAGGGCGTGCGAAGCGACGCAACGCGCGGAGACGTGGAAAACGCCCGGGAGCTGCTCTCCTGCGATCTTGTACATGTTCGGGATCATCAGGAGCAGACCCTGAGAAGCCGTGTAGGTGGTGGTCAGAGCACCGGCGCCCAGCGAACCGTGAACGGTACCGGCTGCACCTGCCTCGGACTCCATCTCGACGACCTTGACCGGGGTGCCGAAGATGTTCTTGCGACCCTGGGCCGCCCACTGGTCGACATGGTCGGCCATCGGGCTGGACGGCGTAATGGGATAAATTCCCGCTACCTCGGTGTACGCATACGAAACATATGCGGCCGCCTCGTTGCCGTCCATAGACTTAAACTTACGCGCCATATACCCCTCTCCTCTCATATAGGTATACAGGCCCCGGCGATCGCCGGGATATTGGCGTGATGGGATTTTCGTTGTTGCTTCCAATCATCTGGCAGGCGGACTCAGCAGCAGGTACATGGCGTGGAGAGAAGGCATGCCAAGGCGAGGAGGGCTGCACGCGCTCCACAGGCCCAGCTACCCGTCTTGCACATGACCGAGCGCCGCAAAGGCCGCATGTCGGATGCTCCCGGGCACGCCCCGGCGATGGGAAGCGCCCGCAACGAAAATCCGCATGCGGGTTTATTGTACCCCGCCGTCAAGTGTAATTTCGGCAAATATAGGTGGACGGGTGAAGGTTTACCTCGGGTGACTATCGAATGCTCAGCGCCGAGCAAAATGTCCCCCGTGAACCATACGGCAGTTGCGGTGAAATAGGGACTGTTTTTGCTGCTCAGAGCCTTAAACAGTCCGTATTTCACCGCAACTTATTGAGGGTTGGCTAGAGGGCACCGAAGAGGATGGCGTAGGTAGTGGATTCGCCGAGCTTGAGCTCATCGCCGGGATTGAGTTGGGCGGAACGGCCGGGCTCGACCTGAATGCAGACGCGCGTGGCCCCGTTTACCACCACGGTTCCGTTGGTGGACGACAAGTCCTCGACGCGCCAGATATTTTGAGCATCGCACCAGATATGGGCATGGCGGGCCGAGACATCGTCGCCGACGTCGGTAATATCGCCCTCACCAGTGGCCAGCGCGCCAATCTCAACACCCTGCTCACTCGGCTGAATCCAGCGCGGGGCGCTCACGACAAAACTGTTTTGCACGCGCAGCAAGCCCAAGGGGTGCGCCGGGGCGGGTTCGCGTTCGCCCGCAGTCAGCGACATGCCAAGCGAACGCGGCGTGGATGTGCCTCCGCCACAGGTCGCGTGTGCGTAGTCGATGGCATAGTTCACCGAGGACCGCACATCCGCCGAACAACCGACGGCGACAAACAGCACCAGCACGGCCTCGGCGCGCTCGGCGGGCATGAGTTCCGCCGCCTGGGACAGGCGATCGAGCGCGTTGCGATAGAGATTCGTGTCCTGGTGGCACTCTTCGAGCGCGCGTACCATCGGTTCACCTGCAGGACCGCACACCATATTGATCACAGCCGTGGAGTCCATGGGATTGCGCTGGCGCAGGGCCAGTTGCGACATAATACGCGCAGCCGAGGTACCGTATTCGGCAAAGTAGCGCTGCTGAAGCGTGCCGACCGGCGCGCGAACGATAAAGCGGGAAACCCAAGAGCGATCGGCGGCTCGGCTCTGCGGGCTGCGGCCGTCGGCGAGCGGACGGGACGAAAGCACCAAGCCGCACAGCTCGATATGGCTCAGATGCGCTGCACGCTTAAAGATGTCAAACATGGCCCCGCATGGGGTGAGCTCAACTTGAGATGCCATGACCTAGGCCTCCTTGGTCGTAGAAATAGAATCGGACGATACTTCGACAGGTCCGCCAAAAGTACGGGCAGCTGCGGCTCCACCGGCAAGCGGAGTCGCCATCTGGGCTTTTGTGCGTCGCGGTGCCGAAACGGGAAGTTCAAAGGCAAAGCCCATCGCAAGCAAAAACCACGTAAGCGTATAGGTTGCAACCAGAGCGGCAACAAGGCCACCCATCACGGCGCGTTGGGAAAATACGCTACATGCAGCCACAACCAGCACCGGAACCTCGCAGGCAGAAAGCGCAAGCACACCCTGCAGGAAGCCCGAGCGCCGATCGCGCGCAAGTGCCCCCGCGGCAACGCCGGCTATGCCTGGCAGCGCCAACGCCAGTGCGGCAATAATACCCGGTAGCGACCCAGACCACACGAGCGATCCCAAAGTCGCCGTCACGCGAGCGCCCGACGCCAGCAGCGCGGCCGAAACCACGACCACAGCCCAAACCACGCCACAGACGACCGTCGCGCCGACCATCAGCGCGCGACGCACCGCGCGGCCAGACGCATCCATGGGGCACGGCGTGAGCGGCTCGCCGCGGAGCGAACGACCGACATTTTGCGCATAGTGGTCACAAAACGCCGAGAGCGCCGCCTCGACCGCCGCCGGCTCGGGACGATCTTTTTGATGGCTGGACAGACAGGCCATCACCACGTCGAACAGCTGGGCATCGACAAACGCCAGCGCATCGCGTAGCTCTTCGGAATCCGGCTCAAGCCCTAGCTGCTGGGCCTGCTCGGCCGCGGCGAGCGCCACATCGGGCTCACGACGAAGCAGCTGAGTCAAATCACAACCGGGCGCATGGGCACCAATGGGATAGTCGGGCCGTGTGTCCATTTTGAGACGGTAGGGGCTCGCGATGTCGCGCGTCCTTTTGCGCGAACCCGAGGCGCCCGAAGTGCTCGGCACGGCTTCGTATGGCGCGACGCCGGCAATGAGCTCGTAAACCGTGCTTGCCGCGGCATAGACGTCGATCGCCGGCGACATACGCAAAGCGCGCAGGTCGGGAATATCGTCGGTGAGCATCTCGGGCGGAGCGTAGGCCACCGTCGCGCGACGCAGCGTCGCATAACGCTCCGTAAACGACGCCTTGCCGCCGGTACCGGCCACGGCCGACGCAGGCTCAAGCGCCAGCGACGAGCCAAAGTCGATCAGGCACAGGTCAAAGGTGCCCTCGGCAAGCTGCCGGTCAAGCGGTAGACGCGCCGTGCGCACCATAATATTAGCGGGCGAGATATCGCGATGGACAAAGCCCTCGCCCACCAGACTCATACGGCAGAGCAGATCGAACAGGTCGCGACCCAGACGCGCCGCCACAAGCGGCGACAGGCGTCCGGCATCGTCCACGGCGAGTCGCGAGCGCAAGCGGGCGAGCGTCTCGCCCTCGACCCATTCCATGACAATTGCAGGCACACCGTCAACCTCGCCCCAGCCATAGAGGCGGGGAAAGCCCTTAAGGCCCGAAAGGGCGCGATGGCATTCATATTCCTCGCGAAATGCCGCTTTGAACTTGGCGACCAGCGACTCATGGGCGGCATCGTCGTCAAACTCATCGCGCGTCGGCAAGATGAGCTGTTTGAGTGCTACGTCCTCGCCTTGGGCGTTGACGGCACGCGTCACGCGGCCGATACCGCCACGGCGCATGGTGGCATCGTCGGCAAACAGTATCGTAAAACGACGCAGATAGGCAGGCAGTTCGTCCTGACCGAGCGCAATGGCCGGCTCAAACCCGTCGACACGCGCCAGGCGCAGGCCGACCATGGGATCGCGACCGAGCGATTGTGGTGTGGTGGATGCAAGATCGGTCATCATAGGGCAAGCGCCGCCACGTTATTGTTGAAGTTACCGAGCGCGACGTCATCATCGCCGTAATGGCCGACCCATTGACATAGGTTGGTGTAACAGCCCCACAGATTGGCATACTGCTGATACCACCTTGACCGGGGCGAGAATGTCTGACGACCGAACTCGGCTCGAATGACAAACATCTCCCCGACCAGGCTGTCGCACGGCCTGGGATCTCCCGTAGAGTTATAGGTCGAGACCACGTCATTGGCACGAGAAACATAGCCGTCGAGCATGTTGTACTTGGTCACAAGCCAACTGTGAATGCTCTCTTCCTCAGCAGCGGAAAGGCCGCCGGAGTTTGCATCGTTGTCAGTGTTGCCGCCCGTCGAGCCGCCGTTTCCAGGCCCTCCGGTAGAGGAACCCGACCCAGAGCCGCCGCCCGAACTCGATGAATCCGAGCCGGAGCCAGAAGTATCCGAGCTACCGGGCTTTCCGGACTGCTGGGCGTCCTGCTCCTTTTGCTGCTCGACCTTATTCACCGTTGCCGCCACGCTATTGTTGGACAATCGATCGATGATCTTGGTGTTGGTGAGCACGATGGTTTTGCCATTGGCAAGCGTGACTTCGTTGTCCGGGGCCTCGGCGCCGTCCGCATCGTCGGTGCCAAACACAATATGCCCGACCACACTTGCCCAAGCATATCCAGTCGTGGTGCCCAGATCGCTTTTGACCTCATGCCCCACGCGCGGTTCGCGTGCGGCATGCGCCTGCATCATGGACGGCACGGTCATGCCATAGGCAGAAACGCCAGCTATGACCAGCACCAGCGAGCACGATAGCAGTGCGTACGCCCGCGGCGCCAAGCCCAGTCGGCGTCGTATGCGCACCGCGGCGCCGCGCTTTGTCTGAGTGCCACCGGGCCGCATGCGTTCTCCTCCAACAAAAACACGCCGCTCGGGAGCGGCGCATTCATTCGAATCCATATTTGGGTGTATCAGCGAACCAAAAAGGTTGCGCAACGAATGGACAAATTAAGGATGCGAGCGGAAGCATCCATGCGATAAGCGGATACGAAGCATCTTTGTTGCACAACAAACTCACAGTCGCACGGGGAAATTATGACTACCCCGTGCGTCGCGAGGAAAACATACGGCAGGAGCAGGCTCGCCACCTAAATCGCGCGGCGGGCCTCGATGGCGCGGCCAAGCGTAAGCTCGTCGGCATACTCCAAGTCGCCGCCCACGGGAAGGCCGCTTGCCAGACGCGACACCTCGACGCCCAACGGCTTGATGGTACGGGCCAGATAGCTCGCCGTGGTCTCGCCCTCAATATTGGGGTTGGTGGCGATGATGACCTCGTGGATGTCCTCGTGGCCCAAGCGTGCCAGCAGCTCTCGAATGTGCAGCTGCTCGGGGCCAATCTTGTCCATGGGACTGATCACGCCGCCCAATACGTGGTAGAGGCCGTGGTAGCTGCCCGTGCGCTCGATCGCCTGGACATCGCGCGGCTCGCCCACCACGCAAATGCGAGTGGTATCGCGCATCGGGTCCTGGCAGATGGAGCACTCGTCGGCCGTGGCGTAGTTAAAGCAGCGGCTGCAAAAGTGGACCTCCTGCTTGACCTCCAGGATGGCCTCGGCCAGGCGGCGCGCCTCCTCGGCGTCGGCCTCCAACAGGTAATAGGCGATGCGCTGGGCCGACTTGGGACCAATGCCCGGCAGACGGCCCAGCTCATCGAGCAGTTTTTGCAGACTGTGGTTGGCACTCATATATATGCGTGTCTTAGAACGGCATGCCCGGGATGTTGAGGCCGCCGGTGATGGCGCCCATCTGCTTGTTGGCGAGCTCGTTGACGCCGCGGACGGCCTCGTTGACGGCAGCCATGATCATATCCTGCAGCATATCGACGTCCTCGGGATCGAGCGCATCGGGATCGATGGTGAGGTTGACGAGCTCCATCTCGCCGTTAACGGTCACCTTGACCATGCCGCCGCCGGCAGAGGCGTCGACGGTCTGGGACTTGAGGTTCTCCTGCGCGGCGGCAAGCTGCTCCTGCATCTTGCGAGCCTGCTTCATCATCTGCTGCATGTTCATACCGGCCATGATGGCTCCTTTACGTGCGGCCGCACGCCGAGCTGCAAGGGCAGCCGGAGCACGGCGGGACTTTCAAACTCAAAAATCGTACCACGGCGCGCGGCGAGAGAGCGGGGCGGACGTGTTACCTCAGTCGATATACATGTCCTCCAATACAAACCGCACTCAAAGATTATGCAAGGTCGAATTATGCAAGGTTGCATAATATCGCACACTCAATCTAGTAGAGCCGAATCCGGCATTTCATGTGCGCCACTAAATAGCTAAATGCCGAACCGCTGCTCGAGGCGGCGCACATGGCGGCAGGGTATAATTTGATTGCCATAGATAGTAATTTGGAGGTGCCCCATGAATGCCCCCAACGCGCTCCAAAACATCCGCTCAAAACACCCCGTTGCATATGTGGTTCTCTATCTCTTTGTCGGCTGGGCATTGCTGGTTGTCATCACCCATGCCATAGCTTTTGGAGCAGAACTGCTGATAGCCAGCTCGGACCAGCCCGTCGTCAAATGGGAGACGACCGATGAGTGCACCGACGGAACCCGAACCGTCTACTACAACAGCCCGTCCCTCTATCAAGAGTTCAAGGTCAAGATAAAGGACTTCAAGATTGTCGATGCCGAGCTAGGCGTTTATTTGGCAATCGGAGCAACCATTAACGCCGAGCAAGTCGAGTACACGGACAGCCATGCGACGTATCGTATCGACCTCAGCATCCTAGGCCGACCGTCACGCACCTGTCTGCTCAAATGCGACATACGCGGCACCACACTACACATGTCCGAAATACAGATGCGCCCGGACAAGGGGTCCTCTTCTTGAGCAGTATACCCGCCTGCGCAGCTACTCCACCGGCTTGAAGATGGTGGCCTGGCCAAAGACGCTGCGGATGAGGGCCTTGGCCTCGTCCTCGGTCTGCGGGATGCTCGGGGCTGCGCCCTGATGGCCGAAGGGGCTGCCAGCACCGGGATTGGATTCCCAGGGAGCTGCAGGAGCGCCCTCCTCTTTGGGGGCAGTTGCAGCGGACTTGGGCGCGGACGCCGCACCCGGCACGTCGAACGGAGGCAGATCGTCCCCGCTCGCATCGACAGCGAAGCCGCCGACCATAGCGTCGTCGTAGGGCACCTGCTCGGATTCCCACGGCGCGGACTGCGCGACAGGCTGAGCCTTGGGGGCAGCCGAGCGCTCGGGCGCACGAGGTGCGGGCTCGGTCGGGAGCTTACCCGTGGCAGGAGCGCCGGCGGGGTTGTCGGAGCGTAGCCAGGGGGCTTTGCCCAGGTCAGACGACTTGGGCGCGGGCGAGACGGGCTTGGGCGCGGGTGTCGGAGCAGCCGGTTTGGGCGCCGCGGGCTTAGGCGCCGACGGGGTCGATGCCGCTACCGGTGCCGTTTGCTGCTGCGACGCGCTGGCGCTCGAGAATGCAGGGGCCGCCGAGAACACGGGTTGCGGGTCCGCAGATGCCGCAGCCCGTGCAGATGGAGAATGCTCCTCATGTTGAGGAGCCGGCGTGCCACCCCCATCCAGGACATAGTCGACGGTGCGACGACCGAAAACCGCGCAGACCGTCGGCAGGACCACCGACTGCGTATCGGCGCGACCGAGCATCTTAATGGCAAAAGTCGAACCCGCGGGGAACGAGACCGTGAGCTTGGATCCGTCGTCGGCCGTGGCGCGGGCGTTGAGCAAAAGCCCTGCGTAGGAAGCCTGACGCGCCTTGACACGCTCGACAACCTCGGCCCATTTGCGCTGCAGCTCTCCGGCATCCTCGACCGCGGGCGTCTCGGCAGCACCGGCGGCGGCAACCTGGGCGGCGTTGTTGGGCTTGAACACCGGCACGGTCGATGCAGCAGGCGCGGGAGCCGGAGCCACAACGGGTTGAGGTGCAGGCGTTACAGGTTTGGGCGCGGGAGCCGGAGCCGCAGACTTGGGCGCAGGCTGGGCAGCCGGAACAGCAGCGCCGCGGTCCCAAGGCATGCCACCCTGATGCGCGGGCGTAGCAGCAGGGGCGGCGGTCGCCGCAGGAGTAGCAGCTCGGGCACCCGAGATCAGCGTCGGCTGCTGTGTCGTCGCAGGTGCAGCCGCGACAGCCGCAGGCGCACTCGCTCGAGCAGCAGCCACGCTCGCCGGAACGGCGGCGTTGGCAACCATGGCCTCCAAGCGAGCCACGCGCTCAGCCAAAGCCTCAATCGTTAAATCGGCCTCGGGACGCGCCAGGCGGGTACAGGCGATCTCGAGCACCAGGCGCACGTCGCTCGCACCCCTCATCTCCAGCGCGGCATCGTCGAGCACCGTCAGCACACGGGCCAGACGGTCGGCAGGATGCTCGCCAAAGGCAGCGGCCTCGGCTGCAAGCGCCTCGGCCTGCTCGGCGCCTCCCTCAAACAACTCGGCACGGGCACCGGCAACGCAGGCAACATACACGTCGCGCACGTGCGCCACCAGGTCGCGCGTCAGTTCCAGCAGGTCGTTACCTTCCTCGACCTGCGTGCGAATCAGCCCATAGAGCTCGGCGACATCACGATCGGCAATGGCGCGCGCAAACTCGCCCAGAATCTGGTCCGAAACTTCGCCCAAAAGCGAGCGGGCATCGTCCGCATGCACGGTGCCGTTGCCGAAGACGCTCAGCTGCTCCAGCGTGGAAAGCGCGTCGCGCATGCCGCCCTTGGCATGGCGTGCCACGATGGCAAGCGCCTCGTCGTCGTAGTCGAAACCCTCCTGCTCGCACACGTAAGACAGGCGATGCTCGATATCCTCGTTGCCGATGCGGTGGAAATCGAAGCGCTGGCAGCGTGAGAGAATGGTCTC
Source organism: uncultured Collinsella sp. (assembly GCA_958403385.1). Taxonomy (GTDB): domain Bacteria; phylum Actinomycetota; class Coriobacteriia; order Coriobacteriales; family Coriobacteriaceae; genus Collinsella. Next base: position 121,281 of record CATXXC010000003.1, on the reverse strand, counting down.
CAGAATCTTTTGCGGGTCGGTGGTGCACAGCACAAAGATCACGTGTGCCGGCGGCTCCTCAAGCGTCTTGAGCAGCGCGTTGAACGCCGCCGTCGTGAGCATGTGGACCTCGTCGATGATATAAATCTTGTACTTGCCGCGCACCGGGGCAAAGTTGACGGAGTTGATGATCTCCTCGCGCACGTTGTCCACGCCGGTACGGCTTGCGGCATCGAGCTCGTAGACATCGGGGTGGTTACCCTCGGCAATGAGCTCGCACTCCTCGCAAGTACCGTCGGGCATGCAGCCGCTTGCACCCTCGGCGCGCGCCGCCTCGGCATTGCGGCACAGCAGCGCCTTGGCCAGAATGCGCGCCATGGTAGTCTTGCCCGTGCCGCGCGGTCCGCAGAACAGGTAGGCGTGGGACAGGCGTCCCTCGGTGATGGCGTGCTCGAGCGTCGAGACGATATGCTGCTGGCCCACCACGGAGTCGAAGGTGAGCGGGCGATACTTTCGGTACAACGATTCCATGGGTGCTCCCCCGGGTATACTGAGTCTTGTTGCCGCGGCGGCCATGCGGTCGCACGGCATACTGCATTCCATAATAACCCGTACGGCGAGCCCGCCGCGATAGGAGTCCAAAGAGCATGGCAGACGCAGAGAGCAACCTCGTTCCCTCCGAAGCAGCCGACCAGGTCGAGGTCGCGCTCGAGGAGCAGGCCGCAGCCGATGACGGCATCCTGTACCTCAACGAGTACCAGTACGAAAACGACCTGGTCACCGACTTCGCCCGCCTGGTCGCCTCGCCCAGGCGTCGCGGCTCGCTGTATGTCGCCGCGGCAGTTGCCGCGCTCATCGGCATCGGCATGCTGGTGGCCGGCGGCAGCTGGATCAAGTTCGGCGTCGTGTTGATCGTGTTCGGCGCCTTTTTGGCCTGGTGGAGCAAGAACCTGCACCACACGCTCGCCCGCGACTTTATCGACGCCGTCGAGGCCGACGAGTCCATGGGTGGCCGCTATCGCCGCGTCGCCGCCAACGAGGACGGCCTGATGGTTTGGGGCAAGAGCGGCAAGTCGCAGTTCTTCCCGTTTGACAAGCTCGACCACGTACTCGACGGCGAGCGCATCTTTGTGGCCATGTTCGCCGACCAGGGCGTGACGATCCCCAAGGACACCTTCGTCCGTGGCGATGCCGAGCAGTTCGGTCCCTTCCTCAAGGCCCGCATCAACAAAAAACTCCGCATCGAGACCAAGAAGAAGAAAATGAAGGCCGAGAAGGCCGCCGCCGAGGCCAAGCAGGGCGACAAGCCCCAGGAGGCCAAGGGCAAGCAACGCAAGCAGAAGAAAAACAAGAAGAAGCGCTAAGGCCAAGTCAGACAGGCCACCTCGCCCCGCTACCTTCACCATGCGCCTGAGCGTGCTAAACTAGCAGCATCTATGCCACCGCGAACGGCTTGACCCCGGCCCGCCGCTCGCAAACGAACTTTAAACGCACGAGGGTTGGCCATGCCGCTTTTCTCGCAACATACCGCCCGGTTCTCGCCGGACGTTCCCTTGGAGGGCACCAGCTCTCGCGAGCTGCTCAAGCGGTACCAGCCGCTCGAGACACTTGCGACCGGCGGTTTTGGCTCCATCGAGATTTGCCGCGACACGCACCTGCGCCGCCGCGTCGCCATTAAGCGCATCCCCCTTATCAACGGCGCCGGCATGCCCGCCAGCGACATCATGGATGTCCTGCGCGAGGCACACACCGCCGCCATGCTTCAACATCCCAATATCGTGCAGGTTATCGACTTTACGCACGACACCGCCTATGCCTACCTAGTCATGGAATATGTCGACGGCATGTCCCTAGCCGAGTTTTTGCATCGCGTGGACGGTCACTCACTTACCTTTGACGAGGCCGCGGCAATTGCCGATGCGTTGGGCCAGGCGCTCACCTTCGCCCATAGCAACGGCGTGCTCCACCTGGATATTAAGCCCGCCAACGTGCTCATCGACCACTCGGGCAATGTAAAGCTCACCGACTTTGGCATGGCGCGGCTGTCGTCTGCCGGCGGCTTTGGCGGCTCGCGCGGTGGCACCATCGGCTACATGCCACCCGAGCAGCTCGACATCGAGACTGGCACGGTTGACGAGCGCGCCGACGTCTTTGCCCTCGCCTGTGTGACCTACGAGGGCCTGTGCGGCAGCGCCCCCTTTATGGCCGCCACGCCCGGCGACTCGCTCGGCCGCATCATCGGCGGTGCCACCTACCCCAGCGAGCTCATCCCGCACTTTCCCTCAGGAGCCGAGGCTGCGCTCATGAGCGCCCTCTCCCCCATGCCGCAAGACCGCCCCAACAGCATCGAGGCATTTTGCGACCAGCTGCTCGCCGGCTTGGGCAGCGTGCGCGAGGGCCGTCGCAGCCTGGAGCAGATGGTGGGCGAGCTGTCGGATGACGAGCGCGCGGCAGACGATATCGAATCGTTGCCCTATGAGGACGACGCCATCGAGGTCGACCCCGCACTCGGCTGGGCCGGCACGCGCTGGAGCCACGCGCGCGATTACACCATGCGCGCCATCTCGGCGCTAGCGTGTGGCGCCTTTAGCTTTTTGATCATGCAGACGGCTGGCGTCGCGGCGCTTCCCGGACTTATTGCCGCGGCCATCGCGATTGGGGCGGCCGCCGGCCTGGCCCCGCAGATTGGCTCGGCCATCTCGGCCGTGGGCTTTTTGGTACTTATGGCCAACGCCACCATGCAGGCGCAGGGCATCCTGTCGATGCTGCCCGTCGCGGTGCTCTTTGCCGCCACCATGTCCGGTTGGTGGATCGCCTGGGGCCGCACCGAGGCCGCCGCGAGCGCCGCGCTCACCTGCGCGGTGGCACTTGGCTGTCTAACGGGCGACGTCCTCCTTGCCGCCGGGGTCGCCGCCGGCATCGCGGCCTTTTGGCTCGGCCCGGCAAGCGCCGCGGCCGCTACGGGGATGGGCGCGCTTTTTGGCCGCCTGGCTACGGTTGCGCTTTCCGCCGGAGGCGTGCTGGGGCTCGGCAATGTTGCCGCGGCGCTGGGAGACATGCTCTTCTGGGCTGCCGTTGTGCTTGTCGCGGCGACAGCTGCACTGACATCTCTGCTGCTCAACGCCCATGCCAGGCGTGCCGAGCAGGGCTCGAACCTGGCTGCAATCGCTGCCATCGCCGGCTGCGGAATAGGCTCCGCGGCGTCGCTCTGTCTTGCACACCATATGGAAATTGCCAGCCTTGCGGCCGCGGTCGTCGTCAAGGCGGCGGTTGCGGGAACCCTATCCTCTATAATCGTTGGGATATGCCTATATTTGCTCGGATACCAAAGAACCTATACGGAGAGTGATCTTTCGTGAACTTCCTGAACATCTTCGAGGACCACGTGGCCGGCATCTTCGGTGCCACCCGTGCCCCGTTCTCCTTTAAGAAGCTTGCCAAGCAGGCCGCTCGCGACATGGAGGATCAGACTCTGGTGATCAACGGTGTCAACACCGCGCCGGCACTCTATACCATCCTGATCGCCGCCGACGACGATCCCATGCTCGCCCCGTTCTATCCCGAGCTTTCGCGCGAAGTCCGCGAGTTTGTGAAGGCGCAGGCCGAAAAGCGCCGCTATGTGTTTGTCGGCGAACCCCTCGTTCGCTTTATGATCGACCCGCAGCTGCGTGCCGGTAAGTTCTCGGTCTTTGCCGAGAACGTCGACGCCCCCACGCTCGGTCGTCTGTACGAGGAAGAGCGCGCCTACCAGAATGGCCTGGGCCAGAACAACTCGGCCGCAAGCCGCGCCGCCAGCGCTCCCCGCGCCGGCAAGCAGCAATTCGCCGCTCCGCAGCAACAGCACCCCGCCGCCATGCCCCAGCAGCCGATGCCCCGCGCCGCCGCTCCCGACCCGCTTGCCGTGGCCGATCCCTTTGCGCCCAACGTCCCCGACCCCGCCGCCGCGCCCATCCCCGTGCCGCAGACCGTCTCTCGTGACGCCCTCGCCGGTATGGGCGGAGCCGCCGCGACCGGCGCCGCCGTGGGCCTTGGCGCCGCGGCCGGTATTGCCTCCAACATGGCGAGCACCCGCGCCCCGCAGCGCCCGCTCGCCCAGCTCGTCGACGTCGTGAGCGGCGAGAGCCACAGCATCACTTCCGCGCAGGTGACCATCGGTCGCGAGCGCTCGGTTTCGGACATCGCCCTGCGCGACCCCAACGTGTCGCGCCGTCACGCCCAGCTCACCTTTACCGGTTCGGACTGGTCGATCGAGGACCTCAATTCCACCAACGGCACGCTCGTCAACAACCGTCGCATCACGCGCTGCCCGCTGCGCAACGGCGATCTGCTGACGTTTGGCCTGAGCACCTTTGAATTTAGGGGATAGTCGCTTATGAACATCGATATCGTCCTTTTTGCAGGCCGCATCGTCCTGGTCGCCCTGCTCTATATCTTCCTGTTCGCCGTCATGAAGACCGGCGTGGGACTTGTGCGCGGACAGCGCCGCGACTCGGCCATTTGGACGATCGATGTGGACAAGGGTCCGCGCGGTATCCGCGGCATCCACGTAGACATGCTCGGCCCCGTCATCGTCGGTCGCTCGCCATCTTCGGACATCTGCATCAACGAACCGTTCGTCTCGGCCTCGCATGCGCGCTTTTCGCTGCAGGGCCCGGCGCTCATCATCGAAGACCTCAACTCGCTTAACGGCACGCTCGTCAACGGCCGCCAGCTGGTGGAGCCCGCGACGCTGCGCGAAGGCGACGAAGTCCAGATTGGCGACGTGGTCATGAAGGTGAACCGTCGATGATCGACGAGGAGAACAAGTCCGCAACTATGACCGAGGCACCGGCCGCCGCCACAGCTGCGCCGGCCCACGCCGCTCCAGCGGGCTCCGCACCCGTGGAACCCGAGGACACCGTGTTCTCCCTGCCTCTTTCGCATGTAACGCATGATATTTCGGATCTCGCCGATAACGAGGACGAAGAGGATGCCGCAGCGGCGCCCATCGGCGCACATGCTGCGGAACAGCCCACAGCGCCCGAAGCAACCCCGGCGCCGGCTCACTTTGCAGAGCCCGTCGCCGCGGCAATCAACGAGAGCGCTGCGGTGTTTGCGGCACCCGAGCCCGCCGCGCCGGCGTTTCCCATAGCCCCGGCATCCGAGGTTGCGCCCGCGTCTACGCCGGCGCCCGAGCCTATAGACGTCAGCCCGCAAGACGACGAGTCGACCGCCCGCGTGTCCGAGGAGCCCGGCTCCCCGGACACCGGCGATTCCGAATCAAACGCCGAGACCGACACCGTCTCTCCCGGTGACACAGCCGAGATCGACGTTGCCGCCGTTGAGGCCAAGCTCAAAGACCCCGGCTCGACCATGAGCTTTGAGCCCCTGACCGAGGAGCGCATCGAGACCGACTCGACCTATGATGCCGGCACCACCACGCAACTTATGTGGGGCGCCCGCTCCGACGTTGGCTGCGTGCGCCCGCACAATGAGGATTCCTACCTGGTGCAGTCGCCGCTCTTTTGCGTATGCGACGGCATGGGCGGTCACGCTGCCGGCGAGGTAGCCTCTTCCATCGCCGTCGAGACTATTGCCAAGACGGCCCCACAGTCCGCCGACGCAGCACGCCTGGCCGCAGCCGTCGAGGCAGCCAACGCCGCCGTAATCGAGGCGGCCCTGAACGGCCTGGGCAAGCCCGGCATGGGCTGCACAGCCACCTGCGCCTATATCGAAAACGACACGCTCGCCATCGCCCACGTGGGCGACTCTCGCGCCTACCTGCTCCACGAGGGCACGCTCATCCGCGTGACCCGCGACCACTCCTACGTGGAGGAGCTCGTGGACGCCGGCGAGATCACGGCAGACGAGGCTCGCGTCCACCCCAACCGTTCGGTCATCACCCGCGCACTGGGCTCGGACCCCGCCATGTATGCCGACCACTTCACTCTGCATATCGAGGAAGGCGACCGCCTGATCCTGTGCTCCGACGGCCTCTCGAGCATGATTCCCGATAGCGATATCGAGAACATCGCCACGCAGTCCTCAACCGCGCAAATCTGCGTCGACAACCTAGTGGACGCGGCGCTTGCTGCCGGCGGCCACGACAACGTGACCGTAGTAGTCGTTGACCTGGTTGACGATGGCGTTATGCGCGAGGCGCAGCGCGTGCGTCGCCGCAACGTTACTATCGCCGCCATTCTGGCCCTCGTCTTTGTGCTGGCAGCTGGCATCTGGGCCTACACGGGTGTCACCGGCTCGTACTACCTGGGTACCTACCAGGGCAATGTCGCCGTCTGGCGCGGCCTGCCCGGCAAGCCGCTCGGACTCAAGCTCCACTGGCTCGAAAGCGAAACCAGCATCAAGCTATCCGACCTGCCCGAAGACACGCAAAACCGCCTCAAGGCGGGCATTCCGCAAACAAGTGTCGACGATGCGCAGGACACGATATCCAAGTACCGCCACCAGATCGACGAGGAGCAGACCCGCCAGGTGATCGACGCGCAAACGATTCGCGACAACACCAATCAGGGATCGACCTCCGAATCAGATTCCGAGAAAACCGCCGAACAGTCCGCCGAGGCCGAAGCCTCCGATAAGAATTAGAAAGGGAGTGCCGCTTATGAGTCGCCGCAACACCGAGCTGCTCTTGCTCATCGCCTCGGCGTTCCCCGTCATCCTGCTGTATGCGATGTACGTCCTCACCGCGGGCGCTGCCATCTCCTTTGAGACGCTCGCCGTACCGATCGGCCTCTTTGCCGCCTTCGCCGCGGCACATATCGCCGTGCGCATCTTGGCGCCCGGCGCCGACCCCGCCATCCTACCCATCGTATTTATACTTTCGGGCATCGGCATCACGTTCGTGACGCGTCTCGCCCCCGCTCTCGCCATCTCACAGCTCATCATCCTGTTTGTCTCGGTGGCCCTGATGGTGGGAACGCTTGCACTGGTCAAAAACCTCGACGTGGTCATGCGCTACAAGTACACCTTTGGCATTATCGGCATCATCCTGCTGATGCTGCCCATCTTTATCGGCACCACGATCTCGGGCTCCAAGCTGTGGATTCGCATCGCGGGCTTTACCATCCAGCCTGGCGAGTTCGCCAAGGTCTTTATCGTGCTGTTCCTGGCCGGCTACTTGGCCGAGAACCGCGAGCTGCTCTCCATCTCCAACCGCAAGATCCTGGGCTTTAAGATCCCTCGTCTGCGACTGCTGCTGCCGCTGTTTGCCGTGTGGGGTGTGTGCCTGCTCGTCGTCGTCTTCGAACGCGACCTGGGCTCGGCCGTGCTGTTCTACACCATCTTCTTGCTGATGCTCTACGTTGCCACGGGGCGCTTTTCGTATGTCGTTATCGGCCTTGCGCTCTTAGCTGTCGGAGCCGTGGGCGCCTACAAGTTCCTATCGCACGTTCAGGTGCGTTTCCAGGTTTGGGTCGATCCGTTTAAGGACGCCCAGGGCCAGGGCTACCAGATCGTCCAGTCGCTCTTCTCGCTTGCCGATGGCGGTCTGGTCGGTGTTGGCATCGGCAACGGCATGGCCAACAACATCCCTGTCGTCGAGTCCGACTTTATCTTCTCGGCTATCGGCGAGGAGATGGGCCTTTTGGGCGGCGGCGCCGTGCTCATCCTGTTTATGCTCTTTGCCGTGCGTGGCCTCACCACAGCTGCCCGCGCTAAATCCGACCTCGCCGCCTTTAGCGCCACGGGTCTTACGGCAGCCATCAGCTTCCAGGCCTTTTTGATCGTGGGCGGCGTCACCCGCCTGATCCCGCTGACCGGCGTCACCCTGCCCTTTATGAGCCAGGGCGGCTCCTCGCTGCTGGCGAGCTTTATCATCGTCGCGCTCCTGCTGCGCGCCGGTGACGAGGCTACCGGACGCGAGGCCGAGCTTACCGGCACCGGCACCATGGCCGCCATCACCGATGATCAGGTCGCATCTGCCGCCGCCCCGACGGGCACGCGCTTTGCCACCTCGTCTTCCTACGGCAGCGGCAGCCATTCCGTCGGCTCGCGCATGCGACGTCGCCTGCTCGACACGCCTGAATCCGGTGTGCTCGGCCGCGTTGCGCTCGCCAACCGTCTAACCCGCGCGGTGCTCGCCTTTACGGCGCTGTTCGCCATCCTTATCGGCAACCTCACCTATGTCCAGGTCATTAAGGCCAAGGACTATCAGGACATGCCGACCAACAACCACACCATCGCCCGCTCCAAGTACATCCAGCGCGGCTCCATCATCACGTCCGACGGCGTGACGCTGGCCGAGTCGCTGCAGCAGGAGGACGGCACCTACGTACGCTCCTACCCCAACGGTAACCTGGCAGCGCACGTGGTTGGCTACGTGAGCCAGCAGTATGGCACCACCGCCATCGAGAGCGTCATGAACGACACGCTCACCGGCTCTAAGGATTACTCCAGCTGGAACAACGCCATCGCGTCGCTCGCGGGCCAGACCCAGCCGGGCAACACCGCCAAGCTCACCATCGACTCGCGCATCCAGACGGCGGCCGAGCAGGCGCTCAAGGGCTTTAAGGGCGCTGTGGTGGTCATCGACCCGCGTACCGGCGCGGTGCTCGCATGTGCCAGCTCGCCCACCTACGACAACACCAACATCGATGCCCTGCTGCAGACGGGCGGCGGCGAGGACGGCTCCATGTACAATCGCGCCATGGACGCGCTGTACACGCCGGGCTCAACGTTTAAGGTCGTTACGCTTTCCGCGGCACTCGAGACCGGTACCGCCAGCCTTACCAGCACCTACCAGGCGCCCGGCTCCATGGACATCGGCAACGCACAGGTCACCAACTCTGCCAACGAGAGCTACGGCACCATCAGCCTGCAGCAGGCCTTTGCCGTGTCCTCCAACGTCGTCTTTGGCCAGGTGGCAAACGAAGTTGGCGCAAACACGCTCGTGCAGTTTGCCAACGCCTTTGGCTACGGCCAAAAGCTCGGCCAGGACCTGACCTCCGCGGCCTCCATCATGGCCGACCCGTCGCTCATGACCGAGTGGGAGACCGCCTGGGCCGGCGCCGGCCAGCCTGTCGGCATGGACCACACGCCCGGCCCGCAGACCACCGTCATGCAAAACGCCGTGATTGCCGCCGCCATCGCTAACAGCGGCGTGATCATGGACCCGTACTTTGTAGCCCAGGTACTCGCCCCGGACGGAACCGTGGTCAAGACCACGCAGTCCCGCTCGCTGGGTCAGGCCGTCAGCTCCGCCACGGCCGACCAGGTCAAGCAGGCCATGCTTGCCGTCGTCCAGTCCGGCACCGGCACCGATGCCCAAATCCCCGGCGTCAAGGTTGCCGGCAAGACCGGCTCGGCCGAGACTGGCGGCACCAACGTCAACTCGATGTTCGTTGGCTTTGCACCTTACGATTCACCCACGGTCGCCATCTCGGTGGCCTTGGAGGATTTCGACAAGCATGACGTCGAGGCCGCTAAGATCGCCGGCATCGTCCTGACCGCGGCGCTTGCCGCACAGGGAGCGTGATGCCCATGATCGAATCGGACACCCGAGGCGCGCCGCGGCCGAAGAGTTAGCGGCAACGCGCCACACGGCCCCAGCGGCCACATCGTAGGTACTACACACATCGTTGAGCGAATAGTTATGTTAGGAGCAGGAATGGAACAGAGGGTCCTCGGGGGAAGATACCTCCTCAAGGATAAGGTGGGGACAGGCGGCATGGCGACCGTCTACCGTGCACAGGACCAGGTCCTCGACCGCACGGTAGCCGTCAAGATCATGCTGCCGCAGTATGCTGGCGACGCAACCTTCGCCGCACGCTTTAAGCAGGAGGCCCAGGCAGCAGCCGGCCTCTCCTCCCCCTATATCGTGGGCGTCTACGATTGGGGCAAGGACGGCGACACCTATTACATCGTCATGGAGTACCTGCGCGGTACCGACCTTAAGAGCGGCATCAAGAGCCACGGCGCCCTCGATCCCAAGAAGGTCGCGCAGATCGGCTCGCAGATCAGCTCCGCGCTTTCGGTCGCACACAAGCACGAGATCATCCACCGCGACATTAAGCCGCAAAACATCATGGTGCTGCCCGACGGCAACATCAAGGTCATGGATTTTGGCATCGCACGCGCCAAGAACAGCCACCTCACGCAGGATAACAACGTGCTGGGCACCGCCCACTACGTCAGCCCCGAGCAGACCCGCGGCCAGGACCTCGGCCCCACCTCGGATATCTACTCGCTGGGTGTCGTCATGTACGAGTGTGCCACCGGCCGCGTACCCTTTGACGGCGACGACGCCATCTCGGTCGCGCTCAAGCAGGTCAACGAGCTCCCCATCCCGCCGAGCCAGATCAACTCCGGCGTCGACGCCGACCTGGAGCGCATCATCCTCAAGTGCATGGAGAAGGACCCGGCAAACCGCTTCCAGACGGCCGACGAGCTGCGCCAGGTGCTCAACAGCTACCTGTCCGGCCGTGCCGTCAACGTCTCGGAGCCCACGCGCATCATTGGCGCCGCGGGCGACCTGGGCGCTACCAAGACCCGTGAGCTGTCTGACTCCACGCGCGCTATGGTTCGCCCCGTATCGGGCGTAAGCGGACAGACCAACCCCCGCAGCGCCGTCTCGGGTTCCACCGGTTCCTACGAGGTCGATCAGCCCAAGTCCAACAAGAACAAGATTATCGCCGCCGTAGTCGCCGCAATCGCCGTGGTTGGCGTTGTGGTGGCCTTCGCCACCGGGCTCTTTGGGGGCGAGCAGGTTACGGTGCCCGATGTGCTTAACAAGGACCAGCAGACCGCTATCGAGCTGATCAAGGAGGCCGGCCTTGAGGTCGGAACTGTCGACCAGAGCTATAACGACGATGTCGACGAGGGCAAGGTTGCCGAGCAGACCCCCAACGGCAACACTAAGAAGCCCAAGGGCTCCAAGGTGAACCTGGTGATCTCCAAGGGCCCCAAGCCCTCCGAGAAAGTTGAGGTTCCGCAGCTCGTCGGCCTAACCAAGGACCAGGCCGAGGCCGCGCTGGCAAGCGTGGGCCTGAAGGGCAACGCAACCGAGGAGGCCAACGAGGCCGACGAAGGCCAGGTCTTTGAGCAGGGCACTGATGCCGGCAAGGAAGTCGAGAAGGGCACGACCATCTCGTATAAGGTCTCCAGCGGTCCTGACACCACCTCCGTCCCCGATCTGACCGACATGACCGAGGCCCAGGCACGCAACGCTCTCGACATGGCTGGCTTTGGCGTCGACGTGAGCTACCAGGAAAACGACTCGGTTACCGAGGGCACCGTAATTAGCTGGAACCCTAGCGGCAAGCAGAAGCCCGGTGCCACGATCACCGTCGTCATCGCCAAGAAGTCCGGCAAGGCCAGCGTCCCGGGTAACCTGTACGGCAAGAGCATCTCCGCCGCCGTCACCGCGCTCAACAACGCCGGTTTCTACAACATCGCATTCTGCGATCAGAACGGCAACCCCGTGAGCGGCAACGAAAACGCCACCGTTACGGGCGTCTCCCCCACCGGCAAGCAGTCCACCGACAGCACGATCACGCTGACGGTTTCGCTTTCTGGCTCTGCCTCGGGTGACGATTCCGACACGACGACTAACTAGTCGACAACCCATCACCTGCAGCGGCTATGGCCGCAAACATATTCGCTCAACGGCGCCCGCTTGCTCCCCAGCAAGCGGGCGCGTTATTTATCGACAGGCCAGGGCTCCATAGCAACGCAAAGAGGCCCGCAAAAGCGAGCCTCTCAGGTAACAACAGATATGTGATGCAGTAATTACTAGCCGCAGAACTTCACCATGGTCTCGACCATGGACTCTTGCCTATAGACAAAATGTCCAGAAGCAAGGAGATGAAAGAGTAAGGACAACGCCCTCTAAAAGAAGGCCGTATATGAAGATTGCATATCCCTTTTGCCTTCATATACTCAAGAAGCACCCCTCGAAGCGCTCCTGAGAGGCCCCCTTGGATGCAACCCAGGGGATCCAGATTCTGGTAGACATCGGCACAGCAAAATCCTGCCGCGCAGGCACGAACGGACATCTTGACTCCCAACGCAATGCGGGGCGCCCCAAGACACCCCGCCACGACAAAAAACTAGTTCTCGTAGACCAGCGGGTGGCCCCAACTGCCCTCGATCTTGCAGGTCTGCGCCGCAAAACCGGCAGCGAAGTCCAAGCTCTCGCGAATTGCGGCCTCGCCGCACTCGCCGGCCTTCTTCTTGGAAAGATAGGTGACCAAAAACGCCGTCAGCAGTGAATCGCCGGCCGCCATAGCGTCTTTGAGCTCCTCGGGCGCCACGGGCTTGATGCCCTGCTCGTAGAAGTTTTCGCCGTCATAGGCGACGGAACCCTTGCTCCCGCGCGACGCGCATACGATTTGAGGGCCAAGGGCCTTCACCCACTCGAGCTTCGCCTTGATATCCTCCAGGGAAGCGTCGCCCATGGACATAAAGGCGTACGTCACAAATGGCGCAATCTGCTCGAAGTACTCGTCGGTGGAGTCATCGGAGAAGTCGAAGCTGATAGGCACACCGGCAGCCTTGATCTTGGGGAGCTCGCGCTCGGTGAAGCAGTAGTTGCCGCTGTGCACCAAATCGAAGCCGCTGACGTACTCGGCGGCGAAGCGGTCTATCACGTAGCGCATGTCGCCACGTATGCCGCCTTCATTGGAGCCCAGGAAGATACGGTCCCCGGTCTTGTCAACGGTCACGCGAGCGGCGCCGTTGACGCCCAGGACCTGCTGGCAGCGAAGAAGCTCGACGCCCTCGTCCTCAAGCGATGCTATAACGTGCTCGGCCTCCTCATCTGATCCGAAGATTCCCATGTAGGCGCTGCGATCGACACCGAGCTTCTTGGCGAAGACGGCGAAGTTGACTGCGTTGCCGCCGGGATACATAGTCTTGATATGCTCGTACTTATCGACAACGTTGTCTCCAAAGCCGAGCACGCTTATAGGATAGGCTGCCATGGTTATCTCCATTCAGGTAAACCGCCGTGGCTACGGCGAGCAGAAGAGGCGCGAGGATTCGCACGTCTCAACGCGCTTCGCGCCCCGTTCTAAAATCGCTAGTACTTCTCGATGCCCATGTAACGACGCACGTCCGGGTGATGGTCGAACACCTTGCCGCGAGCGGAGCGCAGCTCACAGTTCATCGCGTAGAACAGGATTGGATCAAGGAACGCGCGAACGCTTGCCGGTACTTGGTCCATGCCGTACTCCATGGCGTCGAGCACCATAAGAGTGTCGGTATGGGTCTCGAGGAATGCGAGGGCGCGCTCATCCATGGCTCGGCACTCACTGGAAGACATCTGCAGGAAGTAGAAGACTCCGGGCTCGGTCACCTCGAAGGGGCCGTGGAAGTACTCGCCGGAGTGGATATAGGCGCAGCTCTGCCACTGCATCTCCATAAGCGAGCAGATAGCGAAGCCATAGGTCTGGCTAAACACGGGACCGGATCCCAAGATATACAGGAACTTGTGGTCCTGGCACAGGGCAGCGAAACGGTCGCAAAGTTCGGCGTTGACCTTCTCGCGAGCCGCAGGCAGGATCCGGTCCATCTTGGCGATGCCTTCGTACATATCGGCAAGGTCAGCATAACCTTCCTGCTGATCCAAGAGCTCGGCAGCGAGAGCCAAAGAGATGCCGGCGGGTACCTCCGCCTGCGGAACTCCCTCGCCCCACGGATATACCCAGCACGTCCACTCACCGTTATCGATGCCGGAGCCGGCGTTGTCGGTCTGTGCGATAACGGTTGCGCCCGCCGCCTTGGCGATCGAGCACGCATCGATTACCTCGGGAGTGTTGCCGGAGTGGCTGCAAGCGATAACAAGGGACTTTTCGCCCAGGCGCTTGGGACGCATGATATCGAACTCGCGGGCGGTATACGCCTCACTGGCAAACGTAGTCGCCTCGCGCTTAAGCAGCTCATGGGCGGGCAGCAGGTCGATGAGGGAGCCGCCGCAGGCAACCCAGAAGACGCTATCGAAACCGCCCTTTTCGGCGATTGCGTCGGCGATGAGATCATGTGCGTTCATTGTTATTCTTCCTTTCGATACGGCGGACGAATCCGCCAACGTTTACTGCAAGTCTTCTCGTCAAGCGTGTTGACTGCCCCACGCGAATGGGAGCTACGCGCTAGTCGACAAAATACCTCTCGAAGGCGTCCATGTTGCGCCGGTCCGCTGCTGCGGGATCATCGAAATACCTTCCATCGGTGATCTCCTGGCCAAGATAGCCCTCGAACCCATGCGCGTTGAGGACACGCACGAAATCGTCCATGCTGTGCTTTCCATCGCCCCAAACCAGATGGCCGTATGGGTCGCCATCAATGAAGTGCATGTTCCTTATGGCACCATCGCCAAACTCGGCAAACCACTCTTCAAGGCTCTCGCCGGCGACTCCCATAGCAGTAGTGTCCACCATTGGAGTAAGGTGCGGGTTGGCTACTTGGTCAAGCATGCGCCTGGCATCCGCGAGTGTAACCACCAAGTTGCTCTCTTCCGGCCTCAGGCTCTCCATGCAGAGGGTCACGCCGTGCTCGCCGGCATAGTCCGCAAGAATCGCCAAGTGCTCGGCAGAGCGCTTCCAAGCTTCCTCGCGGTCCTCGTCCCAATCGCCCCAACCGGAGTTGATGGACATATACGGGGCGCCGAGCACCTCGGCGAGCTCGATGCCGTGCTTGAAGTAAGCGAGGCTCCGCTGCGCGTGGAGGGGCTTTCTGGCAGCGTACTGCCACGGATACACCACGTTCTCCGGGCACAGGGAGCTCCCGGAGAGTCCGCGGGACTCGATCTTGCGGCGAAGCTTGTCGGCCTCGAAATACCCCGTGTGGTCCAGCGTCACGTGCGGCTCGGCCGCCCAAAGCTCGATGGTTTTGAAGCCAAGGCGCTGCTGAACATCAAGGAAATAATCGAGCGACCACATGATGTAGTGAATGTTCATGCCGGCGACCTGCTCGCGACGCAGGCGGGGCGCGGAAGCGTTTAAATCCATGCTGGGCATCTCCTCTCCTAGCAATCTTCGTACACGACCCGACCATCGCTCAGCGTGAGCGAGACCTGGATGTCTCTGGCATCTTTGGGGTCCACCGCAAACATATCGCGGTCCAAAACGCAGATGTCCGCGAGCTTGCCCGCCTCGAGGGTGCCGAAATCGTTCTCGCGAACCAGATCGTAGGAACCCCCGGCAGTCCATGCCCGCAGCAGCTCGGCAACGCTAACGGTATTCTGCGGGTTGACGTCCAAACCGTCGGCGAAGTACCCTCCGCAGGCGCTGTAGATCGAATCTCCTAGATGCGGGATAAGGAGGGGAAGATCGGTTCCGCAGCACAGCACACATCCGCCATCCACCATGGCGCGACGGTTCCAGCTGCGGGAGAGCCTCTTCTCTCCTATCTGGCGACGCATGGTCGAAAGGCAATCCTCGCGCTTATCAAGAGTAAGGATCTGGGGATAGACCTCGCAGATACCGCCGATGGCGCCCATGCGCGCCAGGTCAGCTGGATCGGAGTTCTCAAGGTCCGTAATCGAATGCCTGCGAGCGAGCCTTCCCGACTCATCACGCGGTAGCCGCTCATACAGGTCGATCGTCTTGCGAACGGCCCCATCCCCCTGGCAATGCAGGGAGTAGCGGAATCCCTGGGCATCGATCTCGGACAGCTCGCGAGAGATGAGGTCCCATTCGGGCTCCTCGACCACGGTCTTTCCGCCGGCACCCGCATCGGCCCCCTCCTCGTAGGGATCGATCATCTCGGCCAGGCCGCACCACACGCCGCGATCGGTCATGCGATTGAAGCCGGAGAACCTGACGAAGTCTCCTTGGAAGCGGTCGCGCGCCGAGCAGGCGTAATCAAGGTCGGCTCCATGCCCGACGGGCTGGCTCATCATGTCGACCCTAACCGTAAGTTCGCCTTCCTGCTCGCGGCGATACATCTCGTCCGCAAATCCGTAATAATCGTCAAAGCACATCTCCTTGATGGCGGTGACGCCACGGGAGTTAAGCATGGTCATGTAGTCGCCATACGCATCGCGGACTTCCTGAAGAGGTAGATAATCGCGCATAAGGTGCCAAATCATCTCGGCATAGCAAGCCTCGGGCGTAAAACCATAGCGCGCAGATGCGGCGGAGTTGAGCACGCAGGTCTCCGCGCCGGCAGTAAAGGCGACGGCAGGCGTGGATGAGAACTTCTCGTCCAACATATCAACCAAGTCGTCACCCATAAGGGTCTCCGGAAGGTTCATGCCCAACGCCATAGGGGCCTGGGGCCGCTCCTCCTTCCAATTCGACATCGCGGTGAAAACATCATCTGCCGAGGTCGCATCGATAAGATCGGCGCCGATGCGACGGAGCACCCAGCCGGTAAAGAACGTGTGCACGTCGACAAGGCCTGCCATGACGGTTCTGGAGCCAAGGTCGCGAACCTCGTCCGCATGCGCAGTATATTCGGCAGCCCGATCAGAGGCGCCCACGGATTCGATGCGATTACCGCGAATCGAAACATATCCGTCGATCGGTTCATCGGAAAGGCCGGTAAAGATGCTGCGGGACAGCAATACTAGCGAACGATCAAACACCGGGCACCTCCTACATCGGCAGTAGGCCGGAGATCACAGTCGCGACCAATCCGAACAGAACCATGAAGATAAAGAACTTCCAGATGGTCTTCCACCATTGCCCGAAGGAGATCTTCGCCACGGCAAGACCCGCGACGGTCATGCCCGCAACGGGGCTGATGGTGTTGACGGTCTGGTTCGCGAACTGCAGAGCGGTGACGGCAGCCCCGGGATTGAGGCCCATAAGCTCGGTCAGCGGGCCCATGACGGGCATGGTGAGTGCAGCGAGGCCGGAGCTGGAAGGAACCAGCAGCGAAAGCAGGCCGAGGACGATGTACATGAAGGTGGTATAGATGAAGGACGGAGCGCCCGCAAGGAGTCCGACGAGCCAGTTAAGAATAGAGTCGATGATCATTCCGCCCTCTGCGACGACCAGGATGCCGCGGGCGATGCCGATGATGCAGGCTGCGTAGGCGAAGTCGGCGATTCCGCGGACGAACTCCTCCGCAATGGTCTTCTCGTCCAGGCCGCCGAGTATGCCGGCAAGAAGGCCCATGGCCAGGAACACCATGGAGATCTCGTCCATATACCAGCCCTGGGTAACGAGGCCCCACACGATAACGCCCATGCCGACCGCGAAATCAATGAGGACGAGCTTGTGGCGAAGCGTGAACTCCTCTTCGATAGAGGCATCGGTGACAGAGAACTCGATGCGCTTCTGCTTATCGTCCTCATAGGTGATGGAGGACTTGGGATCGAGCTTGACGCGGCGCGCGTAGCGCATGGCCCAGAAAATGCCCGCGGCGGTGAAGATGACCCACAGGATGGCGCGGAGCCAAAGCTGGGGATTTCCCTCGATGCCGATAACGCCCTGGGCGATCAGCACGTTGAAAGGATCAATAGTGGATGCGCAGTAACCAAGGTTGGGGCCGAGGAAGCAGATGATGAACGCGGTCATGGAGTCATACCCGATGCTCAGCATGATGGGGATGAAGATCGCGTAGAACGGCAGCGCCTCCTCGGACATGCCGAACGTGGTGCCGCAGATCGAGAGCAGGATCATGGAGATGGGGATGATCAAGATGTCCTTGTTCTTCAGCTTCTTGATCACGCGGCTCATGCCGGCGTTTAGGGCGTTGGTCTTGGTGACGATGGCGAACGATCCGCCGATCAGCAGGACGAACGCGACGACATCGGCCGCAGCCTGAATGCCCTTGGCGGGAGCCTGCAGGACGGCATCGATGCCCTGTCGCAGATCGACGGTCTCCCCCGTCTCCGAATCGGTGTAGACCTTGTCGACCTCTTGGTACGTTCCGGCTACGGCGACTTCTCGCTCGCCCGCGGCCGTCTGAATGGTCTGGCGGTCGAACTGACCCGATGGGACGATCCATGTGAGCACCGCGAAGAACACGATCAGCATGAACGCGATGGTGTACACATGGGGAAGCTGGAGATGGAATCTGCGCTTGGGCTTCTCCTGTTTGGCATCCGGCATTCTTAACCTCCTGCCAGAGCAACGATGCTTGCCAAAAATCCTTCACGTATAGGCAAACATCTTAGGTTGTTCTATGTATAACCTGCATGAAGGCGTCGGTCAAGAAACATATTAGGTTGTTCTATAAGTGGTAACTTTTACGCGCTAAACGGACCTGCCGCGGCAATACGAGAACAGCGCTGTGTGAGACAGAGCCGCTAGATATCGAAGCTGTAGCGCGAACCCACGTAGTACTGTCTGCCATAGCAGAAGCGCTCTCCGTTGGAATCGAGAAAGCCCGCGTTCATGAAGAACAGCGGCTCCCCTACTGGGACCTTGAGCTCGCGGGCGGCATCAATTCCCGCACGGGCGATCTCCAGCCTGCAGGGATCGGACGAGCAGGGATACCTACCCGTACGCTCCCCCACGGCCTCGAATATCGAACAATTGGAGAGACCGATATCTTTGAGAAATTCGAATCCATCGACAGGATAGTAGTTGTTCTCGAACAGGACCGGCACGCCGTCTGCGGTACGCACGCGTGAGACCAAGATGAGGTCAGAGCCTTCATCCAAGCCAAAGAAAGAAGCGAGGTCGCGATCGGCGGCAACGGTCTTGCGGGCAACGACGCGAGCGCCCGCCTTCATGCCGTTTTCAGCGCATGCTTGGGTAAAACTCTGAACATCGTCCTTCTGATGCACCTTGCGAATTATCTTTGTCGCGGTCACAAACGTACCACGCCCCTGCCGCTTGGTGAGATACCCCTCGCCCACAAGCTCCTCTATTGCGCGGCGAACCGTGACCCTTCCCACGCCGTACATCTTAGAAAGCTCAAGTTCCGTTGGAATCTGCGAGTCAACGGGATATGTCCCCTGTTCGATATCGCTCTTAAGCAAATCGAGCACCTGTTGATACAGCGGGGCGGAAGAGCCCCCATCCAGATGCGCATCCACAAAAACTCTCCCTTTAAGGCGTTCGCGATCTCAACGACTCCATTCTACCGCACACGGAAAAATGAGGTTAAACACATAGGGGCCCTGCATGTTTGAGCGTATCGGGAATCTGGTCGCTGATTTCGTCCGCATTTGCTTGCGAAAAACCAAAACGCTCCTCGCGCTTGGCGAACACGGTGAGGCCCGCCGCCTTGCACGCAGCGATCGATGATGCTCGTGTGATGTTGGCTTCCTTCCTTTGCTTGCGAGGCGCGTCACTCGTCCTGCTGAGCCGCGGGCCCATCGTTCGGCGTGGCCTGCCTGCGCGGGGCATGCCGGGAATTGATGTAGTCGTATGCGTAGGCGATCTCCGCGACGGGGACCTCCACGTGGTAATGGGCGGAAATGTCAGAGAAGCTCGTGCGGAATGCCTCGACGAAATCGTTGTGTTCATTGGCGAAGCGCTGCTCGTCTGCGTAGTTCTCGATGGGGCTTCTGGTCACGAGGCGCTCCACGAGACAACACAGGTGCACGTAGAGCCCCATGCTCACACGAGCGCCAATCACGTCTCCGGTGAGCTGCTGGAGCCGCTCTGCGGCACTCTCGATTTCGCCGAAGAGCTTGTTGGGGTTAAGGATTGTGATGGACTCGACCACGTTCCTGAGGGTCATGTTCTTGACGAGATTCTGGTGGAACGTGCGCAAGCTGTCAGCGTCGAGCAAGCGTGCGAAGGCGCGGTCTATCTGGGCCGTTCCTTCGCCGGCGATGAGTTCCTCGAGCGAAATGAACGGGACTCCGTCGGCGTGCGGATTGTCCGTGCCGATGACCGAGCGCACGTTGTACTGGGAGAAGGCGGCATCCTCAGATCCGTTATTGGCGAGCTGCCGCCAGTCAACGGCGACAAGCCGCGCGGGGGACTCGCCAGGCAGGCTCTGCGCCACGAGATCGCGGATCCGCGCAGCTGCGTCAAGTCCGCCTTCGGAGCAGAAGACAATCGCGTCCGGTCGGGCGTTGCGCGCCACGATGTGATAATTACAGGTGCAAGCTGCCGCAACATCGTCGAGAACCTCTCGCACGGAGCGACCCGCGATAAGTCCGGCGCCAACCTCCACCGCAAGGCCGGTAGAGGCGTTGTTTATGATGCCGAGCGTCATGCCGGAGGTGGATTCCAGACTCTTATAAATATCCTGGAGCGATCCCATGTCCACGAGGATGACGACCTCGTCTGCGTAGGAGAAGCGGTCGATGATTTGCTGAAGAGGAACAGCGACGTCCGTAACCTTCTGGTCGTAGGGCATGTCGATGGCCTCGAAGACCCTCGTGTCAAGAATCCGATTGGCGGCGTCGGCGATGCTCGTGGCGGTCGAGTAGCCATGACTGAGGACGATACCGACGCTCCGACGACGCTTAGACGGGTCGAGTGCGAGTGCCGCATGCGCAAGGACGAGCAGACACGTGAGATCGTCGAGTGCGATGCCGAGCGTGGCCTTGAGTTCATCAGCGATGCAGGCGCAGACAGTAACGGCAAAGCGGTTGCGCTGGGCCACGACGCCGCGCATGCCGGAAAGCTCGCTTGCATGGGAGCTCTTCCAACGCGAGAGGCTTGCGGGCGGCCACAGCTGGAGGCAGATGCCCTGGGCGATTAGATGCGAGCTCTTTCGGGACAAATCGATCGAGTAGAGTTCGTTCACGGAAGTGACGACGCTGTCGGCGATCTGCTCGTATGCGTCGGACTTCGAGCGGCCCGGGTTTTGCCCGAACGCCAGGTAGTCCTCGAGGTCGCGGGCTCGCTCCACCAGCTGAGCGCTGCACGCGCCCCCATCAAGCGTGCCTTCGCGATAGCTCTCGTATGGCTCCAGCATGGCGTCGAGTACATGCCGTGCGCGGTCGTCCGCCTGGCTTTGGATGCTCCGGGTGGTGTCGATGAGCTGCATGTCGTTCTCGCTGCGCTCGAGTGCGGAGCCGGCAAGGATTGCGGAGGGAAGCTGGTAGGTGCGAATCTCCAGGCTGTCACCCTTCGTGTCTAGATAGGCCTCGGCGCAACAGTTGGTGATGCAGTCGCGCAGGCCGCGTACGTTCTCCTCGAAGTTGGTGCCGGCGAGGGCTCGGAAGGCTCCGCGACTTATGAGGATGTCGCGTCCTATGCGTCGGCCCTCCTCCTTGAGGAAGTGGAGAGTCAGTTCCTCACGCTCCTCCTGGGTGCGCTCGCGCAGAGACGGCACCTGGGCGGACATGGGGATGCGACGCGTGAGGCTGCGGCACTCGGTACTGTCTGCCTCGTTTGAGGTGGCAAAGATAAGGCGCACAGCAGGGGCTGGCACAATGGCGCCCGCCTGTGCGGAGGCCCACTCCAAGAGCGCGTCCTGGGCAGCGGGTGAGAGGGCGTCGACGTCCTTGAGATAAACGATGCCGCCGCTCGCCCGATCTGCAGGCCCGCCATCTGCGCACAGGTCGTGAGTGAGCGCGCGGGCATCGTCTGCGTAATGCGAGCAGTCGATGCTCACAAGCTTGGCTTCCTGCTGCAGGACGCCGACGTTCTTGCCGTATTCGAGGGCAAGTTCGGCGAGTAGACCCTTGCCGGTTCCCGAGGCGCCACAGAGCAGGATGGGCAGGCCAGCTGGCGGGTACTTGAGCGCGGCGCAGAGCTGGCTGATGCAGGGCGCAAGGCTCAGCTCGTGACCGATTGCGCGGTCGAAGTCGAGTCGCTCGCCGTTTCCGAGCGTGGCGAAGAGCTGCTCGACCGAAGGGTAGGTGCTACGCTCAATGCGAGACTGGAAGAAGCGTTCGAGGGAGCGGCGGTGGAAGTAGCACACCGGTCGTGCCCCTGCTTTCACCACGAGGCCAGCGCGCACGAGCTCGTTGAGATACTGACTTGCCAGGCTGCGCGAGATGGCGAGCGAGTCGGTTATAGATGCCGTGGTGAAGTGGTCGAGACGGTTCTGGATGCGCCCGCCCCGCGTGCTGCCAAGCTCGCGCGTGATGCGATCGAGGTAGGCAAGCAGGTCTTTCTGTGTCTCGGGGATGTTCATGCGGCTGGTCCTCCTTTCGTCCCACACCTTACGGGCGGGGTGGTGCTCGGGACGGGTTGGCGCCCGCGTTTTGTCACGGGCACGTGAACTTCGGCACTCCATGATACATCTGTAGTGGCATATGGCGACTTCTCGACACCTGCGCTCGACACAGCGAGCGGCAACAGCGCTGTCCGCCGAGCGCCTCACGGGCGTATCCCAACCGTAGGAGTGCGCTTTGCCACCTTTGACTGCCTCCCTGTCGGCAAGCGGCTCGCCGTTCGCTCCGTCTCTGACCACATCGCTCGAATCGACTCTGCCGCCGGCGCTGTGGTGGCCGTCGTGCCCGCAAAGGTCATCAAGCAGGCCGACGAGGTCACCGCGGGCAAGGTCTCCCTCGTCGACGCACTCAGGAATCTGTAGGCGAGGCCCCTAAGGCCGCCTCGCTGTCGGCAGCCCGGGGCCATGTGCCATCAGGGCACAGGACGAGTCCGGTCGCCGGAATGCGGCCGGACCCGTTGTTCGCGTGTTTTGCTGGGGGAGTCGCTGTGGCGACGAGGTTCACTGGCTTACTTTTCCTGTTCGCGCAGCCCCTTCGCCAAGGCTATGTTGGACAGTTTGAGTTCGCCATTCGTTACCGTAACAGCAAGCGAGTGGCCGAACTTCTCGCAGACGCGTGTCGTGAGTGCGGTACCGTCGAGGTAGAGGACGAGGATGTTGTCGTCAACGATGAGCTGCAGGTGGTAAGAACGCCCGGACTCGAGCCAGACTGGCCTCCAAAGCCCCTTATCCATTACGCGGAACCACTTGTAACAGGGGCTCTTGTCGAACGAGAGCCGATTCGCGTCGAGGTCGAAGCGGTATTCGTACGACTCGTCGGTCTCGAGATTCTTGTAGGCTCGAATTGAGAAGTCGCAAGCGTCCCTGAACGTCACGTCTGCCTCGAAGCAGAAGATCTCGCCTGCGTTTTCGGTGATTACGCACTCCGTTCGTTCGTGGTCTCCGCGAAGCTCGATATCCGGGACGGCATCAGGGCACTCGAACGCATCCTTTATGCTTTGGGGAGGGCGAACGCCGAGGGTGCCATTGGGGCGCTGGTACACCTCATGGGGCATAAACGAGCCACCCCAAAGCCAGTTGGCCCGGTCATCGTCGTTCTCGCGCGTGGGGACCCAGCCGGACAGAATCCTGCGCGATCCGTCGAAGGCGGTCCGTCCGGCGTAATACGCCCTCCCGTCGAAGGCGTCATCTCTCGGCTTCTCCCACGGACCGTAGAGATCGCGGCTCATGCGGTAGACGATCTTGTTCTCGTCGCTGTACTCAGAGTAGACCAGGTACCACCAATCGCCAATTTTAAAAATGTCTGGCATTTCGAACATGGTGTAGAGGCCGGGGGCCCAGAAGTCGCCCTTGAACTGCCAGTGCTCGAGGTCCTTCGACGTAAAGTGAACGAGCCTGCCAGTTTGGAGGGTTTTGGAGGGGTCGTCTCCCTTACGCGTGCCCAGTACGAGGAGGTATTCCTTCCGGTCGTCATCCCATATTACGAAAGGGTCGCGCCAGTTGCGCCCATCGTATCCTGGCTGAGGCGTGAGCTCTACTGCAACGCCCGTCTTTTTCCACGTCGCATAATCATCCGAGCAGGCCTTCGCCTGCATGAGCACCTGGGACGTTTTGCCTTCTCGCAGGTAGTTGCGGTTGAACCCGGTATAGAAAGCGCGTACCTCCCCTTTTGCCTCGTAAACGGTTCCGGCGTAGATGAACTGGTCTTGGTCGTCTTCTCCGCCGTGGGGGATCGCCGTTCCGTGTTCCTGGTACGTCACGAAGTCCTGGGTGGTCGCGAGCGACCACCCAAAGGGCTGTCCTTCGGCAAGCGGAGCGGGGTCGCGCGTGTCACGCTGGTGGTATAGATAGAACGTGCCGTCCTTGCCGAAGGGCATGACGTCTCCCACCCACACGTCCTTCGGTTGGTAGAACAGGTGCTGGTTATTGGTCGGGACTTTGCGCATGTCTCGTCCTCCTTACTGTCGCGTCTTTCCTATTCGTCTTCTTCGTCAACGTCCGGAGTAAGATCTCCGAGGTAGACGAGCTGCTCTTTGGCTTGGGTGACGACATGCCTCACCACATCGGGAGTAAGCTGTCCGGCGTGGAGCGAGAGCTCGAGGGCCACGGGAAGGTTTACGCCGGTCACTATGAACGCGCCTCGCGGAGCCGAGCAGGCTACGAGCTGGTTTACGCTGCCCTGAAGGATGTCGGTGAGAACGAGGGTCTCGTCATCTTCGGCGATGCCCTCGAATGCGCTGGCGAGCTTCTCCTCGAGCGGGGTTTCGTCTGTAAACGCGCAGACAACCCTGATGTCGTGCCCCGGTCCTATGATGGCCTTGAGCGTGTCTCCGAGTCCGGCTGCCAGGCCGTAGTGCGATGCAATGATGATGTGCCTCATAATGCGTCCTTTGTGGGTTGGTCTAGCCCTAGGCTAGGCAGCAAGAATGCCGAAAGCCGCGCACACCCACGAGATGATGAGGATGCCGAGGACAATCTTGTTGATGCTGACCTTGCGCTTGACGAGGGCGTAGACGATGGCTGTGGCTATTACGGGCAGCATGCCGACCATGATTTGGTCGAGGATGCCCGTCTGGACGTCGAGCGTGACGTCACCCATGGTGAACGTGAGACCACACGAGACCTTGATGACGGTGGGGATGAGCGCACCGACGACCATCATGCCAAGTGCCGACGTCGACTCGGTGAAAACGGACATCTTCTCGGCAAGGGTCGTGAAGAGCTTGTCGCCGAACTTATAGCCTATGCGCCAGTCAAAGAGCTTCCATACGAAGATGGCGATGGCGACGGCGAGCCAGAGAAGCACGCCGACGGGGTTTCCCGCCTGTCCCATGTAGGCGGCGATGGAGCCGAAGATGGTGGGAATGAGGATGGCGAAGATCGTATCGCCGACTCCTGAGAGGGAGCCCATGAGGCCAATCTTAAGGTCTTGGACCGCGTCGATGGCGTCATTGTGCCCCTTGTCCTCCAAGGCTAGGCCGGCGCCGAGGAGCAGGCCGCTTACCTGGGGAGTCGCATTGTAATAGCGATAGGTGCTCAGAAGTGACCTGCGGTAGCCCTCCTCGTCTCCTGCATAGATCTTGCGCAGGGCGGGTTCGGTTGCGAACATGACCGCCGGGGCACACTGGGACTCATAGTTATAGATGGACGCGCCGAGCATCCAGCGGCGGCCGCAACGGTCGAGATCGGAAACGGTGAGGACTGGCTGGTACGTTCCGTCTGCCAGGCGGGTTGGCGCTTCGTTTGCCTTGGTGGCGTTAACTTCGTTACTCATCTTCCAGACCTCCAGCGTCGAGGGCGTTTACGGACGGATTGCTGTGCGACTTGTAGTACTCGATGGCCGCGGCGGCACCGAGCAGGGCAATGGGGAGAATGCTTATCTGCAGGTAGGCGGCCAGAACGAAGCCAACGATGGCGTAGGCGATGAATTTCTTCATTGGCATGAAGGACAGAAGCATCGCAAGGCCGACGACGGGGAGGATACCGGCGGCGATGGAGAGGCCGGTCGTGAACCAGGAGGGCATGACGGAGAGGAAAGCGTTGACGGCATCGGCGCCAAAGAGCAGTACGGCAAACGTGGGGATGGCCGCCGTAAGGCCATAGAAGACCGGACCGAGGAAAAGTACGCTCTTCATCTGCGAGTACTTGCCCTCTTCGGCAAAGCGCTGCGAGGTACGCCCGAGGAAGCCGTTTGCCGTCTTGGCGATGACGTCGAGCTGAAGGCCGAGCATGCCGACTGCGATTCCGGCGGCAACGCCGACGCTCGCCTCCTGACCCGAGGTGATGGCAACGACGGCGCCAATGATGGCGGCAGTGGGATAGTCGGGGACGGAGGCTCCTCCCATGGCCGCCACGCCCAGGCTCATGAGTTGGACGATGGCGCCGACGGCGAGGCCGGTTACGGGGTCGCCGAGCGCAAGTCCGACGAACCATGCTGGCGTGACGGACATGTTCGTGAGAATTTGTCCCGCGTTCTTCTCGGCTCCGTAGATGAAGGCGATGAGTGTAACGACGGCTATCTGGATGATGGATGGTGTCATAAGTTCACTCCCTTGCTAAAGCGTGATGATGCTGGAGAGCTCTACGGGCTTGTCGGCCGGCACATAGCGAACGGTGATGTCGCAGCCGGTGCCAGCAATCGCTCGATATGCGGGCAGCTCGTCTTTGGTGACGTAGGCGCGACTGCTCACCTGGACGGCGTCTGACCCCTCTTCGGGAAAGACTGTGCCTCCGACCACGAGTGTGGGAACAACCTGGCCCGTCTGTATGACGTCGAGGATGGTCTGGGGGTCTCGCGCCACGATGAAGACCGTGTGGTCGTCGTACTTGCCCGCCCGATAGTTCGTGAGAGCCGTCTCCTTGTTGATAATGGAGAGGGCGACTCCCGAGGGCTTTGCCATCCGCATGGCGGCCTTCTTGGTCGGGTCGTTGGCGACGATGTCATCGATGACCATGAGACGCTGCGGACGGAACTCGGGTACCCACTGGGTTGCCACTATGCCGTGTAGCAGGCGGTTGTCGATGCGTGCTGCGATGATGCTCATGTGATGTTGGCTTCCTTCCTTTGCTTGCGTGACGCGTTTCGGCATGGCCTGTGCCGAAGCGCGTCATTCGTCCTGCCGGGCCGCGGACCCGTCGTTCAGCGTGGCCTGCCTGCGCGGGGCATGCCGGGAATTGATGTAGTCGTATGCGTAGGCGATCTCCGCGACGGGGACCTCCACGTGGTAATGGGCGGAAATGTCAGAGAAGCTCGTGCGGAATGCGATCGAGGTAGGCTCTGTGTCTCGGGGATGTTCATGCGGCTGGTCCTCCTTTCGCCACACACCTTACGGGCGGGGTGGTGCGCGGAACGGGTTGGCGCCAGTGTTTCGTCACGGGCGCGTGCACTTCGGCACTCCATGCTACATCTGAGTGGCATATGGCGACTTCTCGACACTCGCGCTCGACACAGCGAGCGGAAATGGCGCTGCCTGCCGAGCGCCTCGCGGGCGCATCCCGACCGCAGAAGTGAGCGCGAAGGCTCGTCGAAGTGCTGGGTGGGGGACCGGCGGTCTGGATACGCGGTTTCGTTCGGCGAAGGCGGCGAGGCGAATGGCATGGCGAACGTACGGGTTTGACGTGAACGGGTTGCCCGTGGCGGCGTGGTATCGGGAGGAGACGGTCGAGCAGGTGCTCGCGCCGCTGCTCGCCCGTCTCGCGCGCTCGCATCAGGAGAAGGGGTCGCAGGCCCATCTCGGCAACCCGGTGCGCATACGCTATTGCGACCGGGACGGCCACGTGTCGCGAACGGATATCGTCCGCCAGGTGGACGTCGCGCCGCGAAATGCAGACTCGCCTCAATCGTCGGTAAGGGGTGCCGCGGGCGATACGATGGAATCCACGGACCGCACCGCGCCGCCGAGATTGCGACGCGAACGCAGGCGATGCGCCCGAAAAACTCCTCCGCGCATGTAGGGCGAAACGCCAGATTGGAGCTCCATGAACGATTTCTCCTTCTACTCCCCCACCCGCTTTGTCTTTGGGCGAAAAGCGACCGACAAGGTTGGGGGACTCTGTCCGCCTCCGGCTACCGCTGAGCGCTCATTGTCTACGGCAGGGGTTCCGCAGTTCGCTGCGGAACGCTCGTCCGCGTGAGGGCATCGCTCGATGCCGCGGGCGTGGAGCACATCGGGCTTGGAGGGGTGCGTCCAAACCCCGAAATAGGCTTGGCACGAGAAGGCGTCGAGCTCGCACGGGCAAACGACGCCGACATCATCCTGCCCGTGGGCGGCGGCTCCGTCATGGACTGCGCGAAGGCCATCGCACTGGGGCGGTATACGACGGCGACGTATGGGACTTCTTCCGCAAGCGCGCCGTTCCCGCCGACCGCATCGACGTCGCCTGCGTGGTGACCATCCCCGCATCCGGTTCCGAGGCCTCTAACTCCTGCGTTATCAGCAACGACGAGGAGCACCTCAAATGCAGCATTAACACGGACCTCAACCGCCCGGCCATCGCCTTCCTCGACCCGGAGCTGACCTTCAGCCTGCCCGCCTGCCAGACCGCCGCGGGAGTGACCGACATGATCGCCCATATCATGGAGCGACTCTTCTCCGGCGAGCCCGCCGTGGGCGTAACCGACAACATCGCCTGCGGGCTAGTGCGCGCCGCGAGGGAGGCGGCGCCCAAGGTGATGGAGAACCCCGATGACTACGACGCCCGCGCCGAGATCATGTGGGTGGGTACGCTCGCCCATAACGCCCTGCGCGACGGCGATTGGACCTGCCGCGGCCTTGAGCACGAGCTATCCGCACTGGACACCAAGATCACGCACGGCGCCGGCCTCGCCGTCATCTTCCCCGCCTGGATGCGCTACGTATGGCGAGAGCACCCTGAGCGCTTCCTGGAGTTCAGCGCCCAGGCCCTTGGCATCGAACCCATCGATTCGGACGCGGACGAGCTCGATGTGGAGGTAACCCCCGAGCAGGCAATCGAGTACGCGGTCGAAGCGACCATCGACGAGCTGCAGGATTTCTTCGTCTCGCTGGGAATGCCGCGCGCGCTATCGGAGTTCGGAGTCACCGAGGACGATATCGAAAAGATGATTCCGGGCCTCAAGATCAACCGCGGAGAGCTCTTCGGCAGCTTCAGGAAGCTCACGCTGGACAACGCGAGAAAGATTTACCGCAGCGCACTCTAGGAAACAGATGCCAGTCCCCCACGGGCGAGCAGCACGGCGGCCCCCGCAAACCAGAAACGGCGCCGCTCCCGCGACGCCGTCATATTCCTTGGTGCCCCCGGGCGGATTCGAACCGTCGACACCCGCTTTAGGAGAGCGGTGCTCTATCCCCTGAGCTACGGAGGCATGTTGTACTAGTGTAGCAGATTTACTGCATCGCCATACGTCGCATGACTAGACTTCGAAGTTGCGGTGGAATAGTTCCTGTCTGAAGCATCTAAAGCCGTATTTAGAAACTATTTCACTGCAACTTATGAGGAGCTAGTTGCCTTTGTGGAAGAGGCTTTTGATGACGGAGGGGATGCTCTTGGCGCCCTTGGCGGTCACATCGATAAAGTCGGGCGAACGCACGAGCTTATCCTCGTCGACGTACTTGCGGACCGCGCGAAGCGTCTCTTTGTCGTCGCGCGTCGAAAACGTAAAGTGACCGTTGTCCTTGGTGAAGATGGCAAAACGCGTAATCTTCTTGGTGCCGCGCAAAACCTCGGCGGCAATATAGTCGACCTCGTCCCACGGGATTTGAATATAATCCTCGGGATTGCGCTCGTTATAGTACTCGAACGCCTTATTGCCCACCATCACGTTACCGTGGCTGGTAAGCCCCATCAGGCAGGTTGCCGGCGTTGCCAGATCGACCGTGCTGTTCTGAGATTGCGCCATACGCGCCTCGCCCTCCAATAAAAACAATCGGACCGCATCCAGTGTACCCACCGGGTGCGGTCCGTTTCAATGGCTCAAAAGCCCTTACCTAGCAACTCTCGGTCTTAAGCCGAAGCGTGCTTACATGAAGCCGCAGAAGCGACCGATGATGCCGACGGCGAAGAGAGCCAGGATGATGACGATCGGGCTAACCTTCTTCTTGAGGAGCTTGCAGACCAGCAGGGTCAGGCACACGGCGGCAAGGCCGGGGATGAGCTGATCGAGGTTACCCTGGAGCGTGGTGACCTTCATCTGATCAAGGGCGGTAGCACCGACGGAGTTGTACATCGTCAGCGCTTCCTTGATACCCTCGGAACCGGAGGGCAGGTTAGCCCAGTCGATAAAGGCGCCAGCAGACTGCTTGACCGTGGAGACGATCGGGGTGAAGGAAATGGACACCCAGCGCTCGACCAGGGCGCCGATGATGAACATACCCAGGATGGAAGCGCCCTCGGTGACCTTGCCCATCAGACCACCGGAGAGGTCCTTGGCGATGGAGGAGCCGACCTTGTAGCCAAACTCCTGCGTGTACCACAGGAAAGCGTAACGGATGATGTTCCACGCGAAGAAGAACAGCAGCGGACCGACGATGCTGCCGGACATGGCCAGGGAAGCGCCCAGAGCGCCCAGAATCGGGCGAAGGGTGAACCAGAAGACGGGGTCACCGACGCCGGCGAGCGGGCCCATCATACCGACCTTGACGCCCTGGATGGCGACATCATCGATCGGAGCACCGTTGGCGCGCTCCTCCTCGAGGGCGAGGGTAACGCCAATGACGGGGGCGGAAACATAGGGGTGGGTGTTATAGAACTCCAGGTGGCGCTTAAGAGCGGCAATCTGGTCATCCTTGCTGGTGTAGAGCTTCTTGATCGCAGGGATCATTGCGAAACACCAGCCGCCGTTCTGCATGCGCTCGTAGTTCCACGAGCCCTGAAGGAACTGATGACGGAAGCAAACCTTCTTGCGGTCAGCCTTGGTGAGCTGAATCTTGTTCTCTGCCATATGTATCACTCCCCTCCTACTCGTAATCGTTCAGAATGTCGCCGAGCGGGTCGCCGGAGCCACCGCCCATGCCGCCACCCTGCTTGGCCAGATCCTTAAGGCCAAGGTAGATGAGGGCAAGGGAGATGCCGATGAGACCAAGGGCTATCAGCGTGAGCTGAGGGATGGCAGCAAGGACAAAGCCGAGGACGAAGAACGGCCAGGTCTCCTTGGTGGCCATCATGTTGATGACCATGGCGTAACCGACGGAAGCGACCATGCCGCCGCCGACAGCCATGCCGCCGGACAGCCAGTCGGGCATAGCGTTAAGCGCGTTGGTAACGGCCTCGGCCGGGATGACGCACAGAAGCACTGCCGGGATGGCGATACGAAGGCCCTGCATGAGGATGGCAGCATACTGCCAGCGCTCGATGCCGGAGAAGTCGCCCTTCTCGGCGCAACCGTCCATGGCGTGAGCGATAGCGGTAGCAATGGTACGGCAGATCATGGTCAGGAACAGACCAGCGACCGACAGTGGGACGGCGACGGCGATAGCGGTGGTAACGGCCTTGGCCGAATCGGTGGCGCCACCGTTGAGGGCGAGCACCATGATGATCGAAGAAGCGACCGAGGCCAGAGCGGCGTCAGGCGCGACAGCGGCGCCGACGTTAGCCCAGCCAAGGGCCATCATCTGGAGCGAACCGCCCAGGAGGATGCCCTCCTGAAGGTGACCGGTTACGAGACCGATAAGCGTGCATGCCACGAGCGGCTGATGGAACTGGAACTCATCCAGAATGCCTTCCATACCGGCAAGCAACGCGACAATCGCAACAAGCAGAATAGTGATTGCAGACATGTATCGGACCCTCCTTTACTATGCTTGAGCGGCCAGTTCGGCCTTAGCTTTCTTCAACATGGCGTCGAGATCCTCGGAGGAATCCGAAGGAACCTTGCGGACCTCGAACTTGACGCCCTTGGCCTTGAGGGCCTCGAGAGTCTTAACGTCATCATCGCCCATAGCGACGGCGTTGGTGACGACGACCTTGCCCTTGGAGTGAGCCATGGAACCGATGTTGACTTCCTTGATGTCGACACCGGCCTCGATGGCCTTGAGCAGATCCTGCGGGTTCTCAAAGAGCAGCATGGCCTTGGTGTCACCAAAGCGCGTGTCCTTGACGACCTCGGCCATCTTCTTGATGGGCACGACGTTGGCATGGACTCCCGGAGGGGCAGCCTGCTCGATCATGGTCTTGCGGAGCTCGTCGTGAGCAACGCCGTCGGAAACCACGATGATGCGGTTGGGGTTGATCTGCTTGGTCCACGTGGTGGCCACCTGACCATGAAGCAGACGGGTGTCGATACGGACGTGGGCGATCTTGATGTGCCCATCGCCGATGACCGTTCCCGGAGGGATGGCGCCTGCAGGAGCAGCGGCGGCCGCAGCCGGCTTCTTCTCCTCGGGCTCCAGAGACTCGGGCTTGACGCGCACGCCAGCCTTAGCCTCAGTCACGAGATGTTTTGCGATCGCATGTGCAGTGTTCTTTGCGTCAAAGCGCTGCGAATATGCCTCGATGAGCATAGGCAGGTTGACACCGGTGACGATAGCCCAGGAATCATGGCCCTCGATGAGCCCGCTGATCTGGTTGAACGGCGTGCCGCCCCACAGATCAACGAGGAAGAGCACCTGCTCCTGGTCCTCGAAGGAAGCGACTGCTTCCTCGACCTTGGCACGGAAATCGTCGGGGCCCATGCTCGGCTCGAGCGAGACCACGGCAACAGACGGCTGATCGCCAAAGACCATCGAGCCCGTCTGCTTGATTCCAGCTGCCAAGTCCCCGTGGCTAGCAAGAACAATACTTACCATCACATAACCTCCTTTTTGTCTACGTATTTCCTACACGACATGAAAGGAGTATAGCTGTTTGGTTTGTGGAATTATAGCTAAATCCGCAAAAGGTTGGATTATTTGTTTAAACGTCTAGGTTTGTTACAAGTTGATTACGTTACTGCTTTTTGACTCATTACACGACAAGGCGTCGCTCATCAAGCCAAGCATTTTACAGATACAAGCAGGCTGTTCATTAATATCGATTTTAGGCAAGCGCGAATGCGCTTGTACTGCCGCTATTTTGTTTAAACAGACATGGCTTGACTATTTTCGTGACTTATGGTCTATGAAACCACTCAAAATAGTTGCGGTGGAATAGTTCTTGTTTAAGAGCCAGAAGGCTGGATTTAGGAACTATTTCACCGCAACTTATAGGGAATCCTAGGCGATGTGGAGTGGGTTGGCGGCGTCGACGGCATCGGGGGCGTCGGAGAAGCCGTCAGGAGCAGCGTCTGCCGGATCCTCTTCGGGGGTCTCGATCTGTTTGATCATGACCTCTTGGCCCTGCAGCAGGTATGTCTCGCCGCTACCGCAATGGGGACAGGTCTTGCCGTGCTCGACCGTCGCGTAGTCGCGGCCACATGCCTCGCAATGCGTCACAGCCTCGACGGGCTCCACAACAAGCTCCGCGCCCTGCGCGATAGGCTTTTTATCTGCTGCCCAGCGCCAAGCGTCGAGCAGCAAGTCGGGAACGACGCCCGAGACCTCGCCCAACAGCAACGTTACGCTCGAAACGCGACGCACGCCATGAGCGCGCGCTACATTCTCGACATCGCGAATGATGTGGTAAACGATCCCCAATTCATGCACTTTTTCTTCCGCCGTTCCCGTTATGGCTACTTACTTGCGACCGAACTTAATCTTGATGGCGCGCTTGAGCGCGTACTTGCCCAGGCTTGGGAGCTTTTGCTCGTATTTGACCATCGTGGAGCACTCGGGGCGGTCGCGATCCAGATGGATGGCGTCGAACGCGCACTTGGTGGTGCACAGGCCGCAGCCGATGCACTTGTTGGGGTCGACGATCGAGGCACCGCAACCCAGGCAACGGGCGGTCTCGGCGCGCACCTGCTCTTCGGTAAAGGTCTCGACGTACTCGCTAAAGGGCGCAGCCTTCTCGCGGTCGCGGTTAACATGCGCCACCTCGCGGCTCGCGTTGTCATAGCTCTCGATCACGACATCGTCGCGGTCGAGCGCGGTGTAGCGGCGCTGGTTGCGGCCGATGGTGAGCGTGGAGCCCGGCTGCACAAAGCGATGGATGGACACGGCGGCCTCGTGGCCGGCGGCGATGGCATCGATGGCGAAGCTGGGGCCAGTATAGACATCGCCGCCCACAAAGATGTCGGGCTCAGCGGTCTGATAGGTCTGGGGGTCGGCAAGGGCACCCTGGCCGCGGCCAAGCTCCACCTTGGAGCCAGCCAGCAGGTCGCCCCACACAATGGACTGGCCAATCGACATGACCACACGATCGGCATCGACACGGCGCAGATCGTTCTCGTCGTACTCGGGCGCAAAACGGCCCTCGTCGTCAAAGACACGCGTGCAGCGCTTGAAGGTGATACCGCACACACGGCCGGACTCGTCCAG
Organism: uncultured Collinsella sp.; assembly: GCA_958403385.1. Lineage (GTDB taxonomy): Bacteria > Actinomycetota > Coriobacteriia > Coriobacteriales > Coriobacteriaceae > Collinsella. The sequence goes on along the minus strand of CATXXC010000003.1, from coordinate 87,457 downwards.
GTGAACCTCCTTGGGACCCCAGCCGCAGCTGATGTGAGCGCCGTCCTCAACGGCCTCGCGACGCTCTTCCTCGCTGGCGGGCATCTGGGCCTCGCTCTCCAGGCAGAACATCTCAACATGCTCGGAGCCCAGACGGCAGGCGTTGCGGGTCACGTCGATAGCCACGTTGCCGCCGCCCACTACGATGGTGCGGCCGGGTAGCGCGTCGATCTTGCCGCTGTTGACCTCGCGCAAGAAGTCGACGGCCACGGTCACGTCCTCGGCATCCTCGCCCGGAATACCGGCAAGGCGGCCGCCCTGGCAGCCGATGGCAACATAAAAGGCCTTAAAACCCTGCTCGCGCAGCTCATCGAGCGTCACATCGCGACCGACCTCCACGCCATAGCGGAACTCGGCACCCATCAGGCGAATGATCTCGACCTCGGCCTCGATAACGTCCTTCTCCAGCTTAAAGCTGGGAATACCGTAGGTGAGCATGCCGCCCGGACGCTCGTTCTTCTCGAACACGACGGGCTTATAGCCCTTCTCGGCCAGATAAAAAGCGCAGGACAGACCGGCCGGGCCGGCACCGATGATGGCGATCTTCTGGTCGAAGCCGCCGGCACGCGTCGGCGTCACCACGGGCGGGACATAGCGGGTCGCGGCGTCCAGATCGCGCTGGGCGATAAACTTCTTGACCTCGTCGATGGCCACGGCGGCGTCCACACGGCCGCGGGTGCAGGCATCCTCACAGCGGCGGTTGCACACACGGCCGCAGATAGCGGGCAGCGGGTTCTCGCGCTTAATGAGTGCTAGGGCCTCGTCATAGCGACCCTGCGCCGCGAGCTTCAAATAACCCTGAACGGCAACATGCGCGGGGCAGGCCGTCTTGCAGGGCGCGGTGCCGGACTTGTGCGTCTCGATGCGGTTGTCGTTGCGGTAGTTGGGCGACCACTTGGTGTGGTCCCACTTGGTGGCATCGGGCAGCTCCTGGCGCGGATACTCGGGGACCCGTCCGCCCGCCTTTTTGCTGCAGAGCTTCTGGCCCAGCTTGGCGGCGCCGGCCGGACACACCTCAACGCAGCGACCGCAGGCAACGCACTTGTCCTTCTCGACCTTGGCGACATAGGCCGAGCGCGACAGGTTGGGCGTGTTGAATAGCTGCGAGGTGCGCAGGGCGTAGCACACGTTGACGTTACAGTTGCAGATGGCGAAGATCTTGTTCTCGCCGTCGATGTTGGTGATCTGGTGCACAAAGCCGTTGTCCTCGGCCTGGCGCAGGATGTCGTAAACCTCGTCGCGGGTCACGTAATGGCCACGATCGGTCTCGACCACGTAGTCGGCCATATCGCCCACGGCGATGCACCAATCGGCCGGGTCGTCGGCGCAGCCCTCACCCATCACGCGACGGCTCGCGCGACAGCTGCAGGTGCTGGCGGCATACTTACCCTCGTATTTGTCGAGCCAGTGCTCAATATGCTCAATCGGCACCGAGGTGCTTGCGGCATCGATGGCCTTCTCGACCGGAATGACGTGCATGCCGATACCGGCACCTCCGGGCGGCACCATCGGCGTGGCCTTGGACAGCGGGCCCTTGGATGCCTGTTCAAAGAACTTGGCGTAGACCGGGTGCTCCTCGAGCTGGCTCACGCGCATGTTGAGAAACTCGGCGGAACCCGGCACCAGCATGGGCAACACCCATTGCTTGGCGCGCTCGGGATTTTCCCAGTTGTACTCGAGCAGGCCCGTGTAGCTCATATCGTCGAGCATCTTCTCGATCTGGGCCTCGGGCATGCCGGTGAGCTTGACCATCTCGGGCAGCGTGTAGGGACGGCGCATCTTCATCTTGCAGAGTACCTCGGCCTGCTCGTCAGTCGCGGCCTCGGCAAACGACCAGTACTCGTAGCCCAGCAGCTCGTCGCGATGCAGCAGGCGGTTAGTGCAGTGCTCGCACAGTTTGACGATGGCCTCGCGCGGATGCTCCGGCAGCGGCGGCACAAACTCCGCACCGATATCGGGCTCGGTGTAGCTAATCCCCGGTCCGTTGAGAATCATAGTCGTCCCTTCTCTTGCCGCAACCTGGCAGGCACGCAGCGCCCCTCTTTTTACGGGCTCGACATGCCCCCACGCCGTTCACCCGTTATTGTTGACATTGTGTCAAAAACAGTATTGACGAACCGTCAACAATATTCAAGACTGTTAGGTGAACGGTCAGGCAAAAGAGGATGAAAGGCGGCAAAACATGGGCAACAACACAGCAGATACCTCTGTGGCCGATGCCGTCCCCGCGCCCGACAGCACGGCCAAACGTCTGACGGGCGACGAACGCCGTCGCGAGATCCTCGCCGCCGTGCGCACCGTGAGTTCCGAGCTGGGTGTGTCGCATCTATCTGTCTCGGCCGTGACCAAACGCGCCGGCTGCACGCGCTCATTGTTCTACCACTACTTTGCCGATATGGACGCCGCCGTCACCGCTGTCATGGACGAGGCAATCGACGGTTTTATCGCCGAGCTCGAGCAGTGGAATGCCAGCCGCATCGCCGGTGATATCGAGGGCGCACTCGACACCGTCGCCCCGCTCTTCAAGCGCCTGGTCGTCAGCGGCCACGAGCTGCCGAGTACGCTCACCTCAAGCAGCGGCGCGCTCTACGGCGGCTTTTTGCACAACGTGGTCCAGCGCGTGGCGCAGTATATCTGCGACACCACCGTGGTGGATTTTGTCGCCCATCATGAGCTACGCATCGACCATGTCTACGAGACGTTCTACACCCTCATCATGGGGTTGTTGATGTATATCCGCACGCACCCCGATGTGCCCGACGAGACGGTCAAGGAAATCATCGCCTCGACACTCCACATCGAGGGCTATACCGCCAAGTATCCGGAGCGCAAGCCCCAGAACTGACGACATTTGGCCAAACTGCCCGCGATCGGAAGAGGGGCCGCGGGCGTGTGAAAGGAGAGCAGCATGCTGTTCGATGTTTGGGGTAGCGATACCCTTATCCACTGGGCCGGCTGGGCCATGGTCTTTATTGGCCTCATCGTGCTCAACGAGGTCGGCCGCCGCACTAAGCTGGGCGCGGCAATCATCTTTGGCGTGGCTCCGCTGGCCATGACCATCTACTGCGTCGCCATCGCCATCGGCGTTTCGCAGGGCGCCGAGTGGGCGCTCACCAACCCCACCCATGTGTACCAGAACAGCTGGTTCCACTACGCCAAGGTATACGCGGCGCTGGCCGGCTGCTGGGGCTTCATTGCCATTAAGTATCAGTGGGGCAAGATCGGCAAGGCGCATTGGTTCCGCGCATGGCCGTTTGTGATCGTCGCCATCAACATCATGATCGCCGTCGTGTCCGACTTCGAGAGCGCCTATCACTTCTTTGTCCTGGGCGAGTCCACCTGGGTCACCTCCGAAGGTGCTACGCAGCTGGCCGGCTGGAACAACGTGTTCAACGGCATCGCCGGTATCATCAACATCTTCTGCATGACCGGTTGGTGGAGCGTCTACGCCTCCGAGGATCAGACCGATATGCTGTGGCCCGACATGACCTGGGTCTACATCATCGCCTACGATATCTGGAACTTCTGCTACACCTACAACTGCCTGCCCACCCACTCCTGGTTCTGCGGCTTTGCGCTGCTGCTGGCGCCCACCGTCGCCGCCTTTATCTGGAACAAGGGCGGCTGGATCCAGAACCGCGCCTTTACGCTGGCCATTTGGTGCATGTTTGCCCAGGTGTTCCCGTACTTCCAGGAGGAGTCCATCTTTGTGACCCACTCCACGCTCGACCCCGGCGCCGCCACCGCGGTCTCGATCGCCGCACTGGTCGCCAATGTCGCCGCAATCATCTACATCGCCTACCGTGCCAAAAAGCTCAGCCGCAACCCCTACAAGCAGGATGTCTTTGAGGGCACCAGCGATTGGGAGAAGGCTACCGCTCGCCGCGCCAAGGTTGATTACGCGCACGCCGAGTAACACCGAGTAACATGTTGGTCGCTGTTGGCACTTGGGCATAGGCCCGCCCGCCAGGATTTTCAATCCAATGTCTCGCAGAGCCCCCGGAAAGCGTTTCGCTCGCTTTTCGGGGGCTTTTGTCGTCGCGCCTCTATTCATCTATTCAAAAACATGCGCATATTTAAAATCGGATTTCAAATCATGCGGCGGCTCTATGGGGTCCCGTTTTTGGGTACAGTGTTGTCCCGATATTGAGCTTGGGGGATATATGAAAGATGAGACGATGGACCAAGAGGATGCGGCCCAAGATGCAGAAGCGTGCGCCGAGGCCCTGGAGAGCCTAGACCAGATCGCGCTGGCCGAGATTGCGTTTGACGATTCGAGCGTCGATGCGCAGGATGAGCCGGAAATCGAGGCGCAGCCCGATGATCAGGATGCAAAAGACGATGGCGCCGCGCCCACCGAAGACGAGGCGGGGCACGAGGAATCCGAATGTGAGGCCGACGACCAGACCGAATCCGATACGAGCGAGGAAACCATCTTGCTCGACAGCTTGCCGGCCGAGGATTCGCTGACCCGCGAGCTCCCCGGCCTAGGCTCTGCTCCTGTCGTCGATGAGACCATCGCCATGGGCGATATTCCCCTGCCGTCCGTTCCCTCGGCACGCGAAGCCGAGGTCCGCCATCGCAAGATGTCGCCAAAGCGCCGCAATCTGATGGTCGCCGGCGTCGTGGCCGTCGCGCTTGTCGCCGGCGGTGCAGGCTATGCTGCCTGGAACGGATATCAACAAGAGCAGGCTGCCGCTGTCGCCGCCAATGCCCACACGATGATGTCGGTGCAGATTGGCGTGCATGCCGCGGGCCTCGACTGCTCAACTGGCTCCAAGATTCCCGTGCAGGTGAGCGGGCAGGATTCCGACGGTTCTTCCGTGAGCGAAACGCTCTATGTTGACGAGCACGGTCGCGGCGTTAAGCTGCTGCCCGGCGATTACACGCTCTCCATTGCCGCCTCCCCCATCGCGGCCGACGGCACCATCTACACCGTCCCGACCACCAAGGCGCAGGTCGCCATTAAGAGCGATGGGCAGGATTTGAGTGCCCAGGCCACCTTTAAGCTCGAGGTGCCTTCGGCCGACACGGTGACCGACGACCAGATCGATGCCGCCGCCAAGTATGCCGAGGAAGGCGGGGTGAATTCCGCCGCGGTCGCAAAGGTACTCCAGCAGGCGGCAACCGCGCGACGCGACGCCGCGACCAACGCCGTGAGCTCCCGCAAGGCGCAGGCGGCCCGCGACGCCGATGCTCGACATAAGGCAACGGACCTGTATCAGCTCGATATTCCCGTTGAGTGGTACGGCAAAGTCGCGACTTGGCAAAACGGCAGCACGCTGTGCATATATCTTGCCGGCGACACGAACACGCCGCTTGTGACGCTTGTCACGGTGCGCGACGGCGAGAGCTTTACGCCCGATGAGGGCGACGCGGTTTTGGGTGCGGCAAACCTCGGCAACGGCTACACCGTCTACGCCAGCGGCCCCGTTTATCCGTATGTGGTGCCCCAGACCATCAACGGACGCACGCAAGACCCCGTGTCGACCTACCCCATGGACACTGCAGTTGAGCTTGTCGAACTTACGACCGGCAACCGCTATACCTATAGCCAGATCAAAAAAGTGCTGGTCGGCAAAGACGGCAAAGCCGGCGCCGCGACCAAACTCGAGACCGACTACCTCGCCCAGATTCTCCTGCCGAGCATCAAAGCCCAGGACTAGCCTGGCACAGCAAGGTGCTCCCCAACCGTGATGAAGGAGCCAGGAGGTCCTGACCCCACAGGCCCATAGATGATTAGGCAAGGAGCCACTTCCATGCGGGCATAACGTGTACCACACCGTGCTCGCATGGAATATCGGTCTGTTCATCCATGGTAACGATTGCCGACTCGCCAAGATCGAACTGGGCCATCGAGGCATCAAGCGCGGCAATTTCGCGCTCGCGCGTTTTCTCACTTGCCATATCCGCGCTCACCTGAATCAGGCTATAAGCCCGCATGAGAAGTGCGTCCCCAGCAACAAAGTCCACCTCATGGCTTTTACTCTTCTCTTTGATCAGCAGACGGCAGACCGAGCCGGTCCTCACCGCGGGAGTCCTTCTTCTTAGCGCATTGAACACTGCGGTCTCGAGCCTCTGGCCCTGGTCCAATGCCGATGCGGGAGAGAATGCTCCAAACATCGCAGGATCGACAGCGTAGACCTTAGACGCAGACCGCATGTTATTTGCCAGTGAACGCGTGAACTCCGGCACAGAAAACAACAGGTAGGCGTCCTCATAATACTCAAGTAAGTCGCTGAGCGAATTACGACTGACGGGTATCTGCCTGCTCTTGAACTCGTTATACACTTTGTTCACCGACAGCTCTCGTCCCGAAGATGCCATACACCGCGTCAGGAACAGCGATGCCAGGCGAGGGTTCTTGACGTCGTAGCGTTCAACGACGTCCATGGCGACCGTTCGCGAAGCATATTCCTGTAGCAGCTGAATCGCGTCTGCGGGCGTCTGCCCAAGTGTCGCGATGAATCCCCCTCGTTCAAGATATCCGATCAGATGATGTCGAAGCAGCGCCGCATCGCTCGGGGAAAAGGTCACATCTGGCTCGGGAACGTTCCCCGTCTTATATCGAACGTATTCCGAAAAGCTCAATGGAAAAAGCTCTCGCACAAGAGAACGACCCCTGAACTCGCTCTTAAGTTCTGAGGACAGCATCTTAGAAGAAGATCCCGTCACATAGACGGTCGCTTTCTCCGTATCGACTACACGCCGCAGAAACGCACCCCATTCGGGAATTTCCTGGATCTCGTCAAAGAAAATATAAGCGCCCTCGGTTCGAGCAGCAGGATACAGCGCATAGAACGTGTCGAGCACGTCCGCCAGCAGCGATGGCTCATACGGGCGCAAGCGCTCATCCTCAAAATTGAAGTAAAGCATCCGGTCAAGCTCGACGCCCCGGCTCTGAAGCCGCCGCATCTCCTGATACAGGCGATACGTCTTTCCACAACGGCGGGCCCCCACAATCACATTTACGATGTTGTCGCGCTTTGGCTCCTGTGGATTTCCTAGATCAAGGTCTCGCTCAAAGACCCGCGGAACCCCCTGCTGTTCAAAGTCCTTTATTTTCCGGGCGATCAAGTCGTTGAATGCCATGATTCTCCAATCTTGCTCTCTAGCTAATCAAAATTATAGCGATTCTTGATTAATTAGAGAGCAAGATTATGTCTGACTTGATTAGCACTTAAGCAAGTTTTTTCACTATTACTGCTCGAAGGATGCCGAGTGGCTGAGAGGACAACCAAGCTCGAATGCGACTCCCTAGACAGTCGATTTGGGACGGGACTTTTTTGACTACCCTTCCCCTGTAGAAAAATCCCTAACGCAGTTGCGGTGAAATAGGGACTGTTTTTGCTGGTCAAACCGCAAAACAATCCCTATTTCACCGCAACTTATTGGTGGCCTTTTGAGTGGCAATTAGCGCCACGGGTCAGCTTCGAACATCGGCTCACGCTCGGGGCGTCGGTCGCTGTAGGGGTCGTAACCGTCATCGTCCTCGTTCTCGGCACGGATGTAGGGGTCGCGCGGCTTGGGCGCCGGTTTCGGCGCGGGCCTTGGTGCGGCGGACGCTATCTCAGCCGCCGGTGCGTTCGTCTTGTTCTCGTCTTTCATCTGCATAGCTCCTTGCATCGCATCCGCTCAACATCATCGATTGTCGCACGAAAAAGGGCGGCGGACCCAATTGGATCCGCCGCCCTTGGCGTTTAGAGACGGCTGGCAGATTTTAAGGCATGCCCCAAAAGCCTACTCGGCGTCGGGGACCTCGTAGGTGGCCGCCGGCGTGTTGTCGCACACGACGGTAAAGCCACCGTCCTTGTCGACATCGACCGTCACCTGATCGCCCTCGCGCACCGTGCCGTCGATGATAGCGGCGGCGATGGCATCCACGACCTCGCGTTGAACCAGACGCTTGAGCGGACGGGCACCAAAGACCGGATCCAGGCCGCCCACGGCGAGCATCTGCTTGGCCGCCGGGGTAATGGCAAGCGTCATGCGCTCCTTGGCCAGACGTGCACGGACGTCGGCAAGCTGGATGTCGACAATCTTCTCGATCTGCGCCATGCCGAGCGGATGGAACACCACGATATCGTCGATACGGTTGAGGAACTCGGGGCGGAAGGTCTGAGCCATGGCCGCGTCGACCTGATGGCGCATCCCCTCCTCGTCCTTGCCGGAAAGCTCGGCGATAGCCTTGGAGCCCACGTTAGACGTCATGATGATGATCGTGTTCTTGAAGGACACCTGGCGACCCTGGCCATCGGTCAGACGGCCGTCATCAAGCACCTGCAGCAGCACGTTAAAGACATCCGGATGAGCCTTCTCCATCTCGTCGAGCAAAATCACGGAGTACGGACGACGGCGCACGGCCTCGGTGAGCTGGCCGCCCTCGTCGTAGCCAACGTATCCCGGAGGCGCACCGATCAGACGTTGGACGCTGAACTTCTCCATGTACTCGGACATGTCGATACGCACGAGCGCACGCTCGTCATCGAACAGGCACTCGGCAAGCGCCTTGGCGAGCTCGGTCTTGCCCACGCCGGTGGGGCCCAGGAAGAAGAAGCTGCCGATGGGCTTGTCCGGATCGGAGAGGCCCGCACGGCTGCGACGCACGGCCGCGGCGACAGCGGAGACCGCCTCGTCCTGGCCGATGACGCGCTTATGCAGCTCGCCCTCCAAGCCCTTCAGCTTGTCGAGCTCGCCCTGCATCATCTTAGAGACGGGCACGCCGGTCCAAGCGCTCACGACCTCAGCGATCTCATCGGAGGTCACCTGCTCGTTGAGGCCCTCGCCGTCCTGCTGCTTTTGCGCCTCGAGCGCAGCCTCGGAATCCTGAATCTGCTGCTGCAGGCCCGGAATCACGGAGTAGCGCAGCTCGGACGCACGGCCCAGGTCGCCGTTGCGCGTCGCACGCTCCTCTTCGCTCTTGGCCTCGTCGAGCTGTCCCTTGAGCTCCTGCACGTGGTCGATGGCGTTCTTCTGGTTGAGCCAGCCGGCCTTTTGCACGTTGAGCTTTTCTTGGACCTCGGCAATCTCTTGGCGCAGGGCCTCCAGACGCTCCTTGGAGGCGTCGTCGGTCTCCTTCATGAGCGCCTGCTCCTCGATCTGCAGCTGGGTGAGCTGACGCGTGGTGGCATCGATCTCGACCGGCATGCTGTCGAGCTCCATGCGCAGGCGGCTTGCCGCCTCATCGACCAGGTCGATGGCCTTGTCGGGCAGGAAGCGGTCGGCGATGTAGCGATCGGAGAGGTCGGCAGCTGCCACGAGCGCGCTATCGGTGATATGCACGCCGTGGAAGATCTCGTACTTCTCCTTGAGGCCACGCAGGATCGAGATGGTGTCCTCGACGGTGGGCTCGGAGACCATCACGGTCTGGAAACGACGGGCGAGTGCCGCGTCCTTCTCGATGTACTTGCGATACTCGTCGAGCGTAGTCGCGCCGATTGCGTGTAAGTCGCCACGGGCGAGCGCCGGCTTGAGGATGTTGCCGGCGTCCATGGAGCCCTCGGTGGCACCCGCGCCCACGATGGTATGGAGCTCATCGATGAACAGGATGACCTTGCCTTCGGACTTCTGCACCTCCTTGAGCACGGCCTTTAAGCGGTCCTCGAACTCGCCGCGGTACTTGGCGCCGGCGACCAGCGCGCTCATGTCGAGCTCGATGAGGTCGCGGTCGCGCAGCGTGCTCGGCACGTCGCCGGCCACGATACGCTGGGCGATACCCTCGACGATGGCCGTCTTGCCGACGCCCGGCTCGCCGATGAGCACGGGGTTGTTCTTGGTGCGGCGGGACAGGACCTGGATGGTACGACGGATCTCGTCGGTACGGCCGATGACCGGGTCAAGCTTACCGGCGCGGGCCAGGTCGCAGATGTTGCGACCGTACTGCTCCAGCGCCTCAAACTGCGTCTTGTCCTCGGCAGACGTCACGCGGTCATCGCCGCGCAACTCCTCGTAGACCTGCTCGATGCGCTCCTTGGTCACGCCGGCGTCACGCAGAACGCGGCCAGCCTCGCCCTTGTCCTCGGCAAGTGCCATCAGCAGATGCTCGGTCACCACAAAGCTGTCGCCCATCTTGGTGGCCTTCTTCTCGGCCTTTTCGATGACGCGGACGAGCTCGTTGGACAGGCCCATCTGCTGACCCTCGCCCGAAACCTTGGGCGCGTGGTCGATGGCATCTTGTGTGGAGCGTGCGAGCTGGGCCGGGTCGGCGCCGATGCGCTCGATGATCACGGAGATATTGCGCTCGCCGGCACCGAGCAGGGCAGACAGCAGGTGAATCGGCTCAACCGCGCCGGCCTGCGCGTCGGCAGCCGTGCTCATGGCGGTCTGCAACGCCTCGCGCGACGTCATTGCTAGCTTATCGATTCTCATGGAATCACCTCTCTTGGGGCGGCCGCCCTACGGGGCGGCTTCACGTTGTTCGAGAAGTATTGTTGCCAACTTTGCGCGATCTTATACACAAATCTAAGTCTCTATATATAAGATTTTCTGAGTGCTCTCATGACATGCAAACCACCACAAAGGTGCCTGTCCCCTTTGTGGTGGTCCAGAGAAGAATCAGCCCCGATTAAAAGAGGCGGTATCAAGCCCAGTCTACGTTTGGCGATCCCAAATCGAAGCCCAATAGGGCCTTTTAGCCCCCCATTTCGAACGATCGCTTTCTTTTGAATATTGTCGTAAGCTTGTATCATTTATCTTAATGATTGCATATTACATGAGAGGTGCCCACCGTGAAACGCTCCACCTATATCGGCCTGCTCGTCTTAGCGTTTGCAATTACCGCAGTCGGCGTAGGCATTATCTATCTCGCATTTCTCCCTGCCTCGGCGACGCAGGCGGCGGTTGAAACCATAAGCTATCCCATCGAAATCCTCACCGATATCGTCAAACCCGATTCAATCACCGTCGATTTCGACGGTACGCCCGCAACGCTTGGGGTCAGCAACTATCCCCGAATCGAACTTGGAGCCACGCGCTATACCCAAGATGAGCAGCTTATCGGCAAGGCGACCAGTTTACTCAAAGGCAAGACGTTTAAGCGATGGTACGGCGCCGCAATATATCGAGCCAAGAAAGGCCAAATGAATGGCGGGTATTATTCGACCCTTGAACTCGATGCGGCAAACGGGAGCAGACTATGCAACGTTTCATACGACCCCGGCTACGTGGACAACGAAGGGCCGGGAGTCTATATCTCGGATGGCAACGTGATCTACGTCATGGAAGGCGACCAGACGGCAGTCGTCGATTTTATGGATCGGTGTACCGAGGATGCCTACGAACAAACTTGCGAGCCCGATCCACAGACAGCGCGCGACAGTGGCTCAGCACGCACTTGGCTATTTGACGATGAAATAACCTGGACCCCATCGAAATAAGAACCCGCCGGGCAGGCAACTTTGTGGTGGTCCCGGTCAATTATTAGCGCCCCTCAAGACCCAACGAGAACGTCGCGGTAGCCCCGGACACACCTTTCCCTCGGGCGACCCTCGCGAAGCGCGTGAGCACGAGGGAAAGGTGTGTCCGGGGCGTACAGCAACGTTACTCGGCAGCGGCCTTGAACTTGTTGTAGTTGATCAGGCAGCCAGCCTTGACGATGGCACGCTCCTCTGCCGTCATATCGGCAATGTAGAGCTCAATCTGCTCGACCGCACCATCGGCGCGCACCACGTAGGCGACGATGCCCTTCAGGTCGCCATCGAGCGCGGCGCGGATACCCGGCACAAAGACGTAATCGCCCACCTCAAAGTTGGGCTCGGCCTCCATCTGGAAGGGCACCATACCCCAGTTCATCACGTTGGAGCGATAGCGCTTGGTGGCGTACTCGTGGACGATGTTGGCCAGGCCGCCAATTACGCGCTGGCAGCTCGCGGCCTGCTCGCGGGCAGAACCGTCACCGGGCTTCTTGGCATAGAGCATGGAGCCGTACTCGGTCGCCTTGGCGTCGGCAGCGACACCCGCGCCGGCCAGCGCCTCAAACACGCCGGCAAGCTCGGCATCGAGCGCGGCCAAGTCGCCTGCTGCCTCGCCGGCAACGCGGCGCTTCTCCACGGCGTCGACCTCCTTGGAACGGCCCACGTAGGCCGGGTCGCGGCGGCTCAGCGTAAACTCTGCCAGGCCCAGCGGGTTGGAGCGGAAGGAGCTCGTCTCGCCCGAAGGAATGAGCTCGTCAGTCGTGGTGACCGGGTCCATGATTTTAGAGCACACCTTGAGCAGGATATCGTCGCCGAGGGGCTCCATCGCGGGCCACGGCTTGATGTTGGGACCCTCGACCAGTTCGTCGGCAGGCTCCGCCTTGCCAAAGCCCCAGTACACGCGCTTTTTGTACGGCGCGTCGTCAAAGTTGTACTCGCAGGCCTCGTCCCAAGTCTCCTCGGGCAGGTCGGTCGCCGGCGTCAGGACGCCGCCGTTGGCCGCCGTCGCCGCAATGGAGCGGGCGTCCATCAGGGCCACGGCGCTCAGCTGGCCATTACCCGGCTTGGAACCCTCGCGATTGGGGAAGTTGCGCGTAGTGTGGCGGATCGAAAGGCCGTTGTTGGCAGGCGTGTCGCCGGCGCCAAAGCACGGGCCGCAGAATGCCGTGCGCACAATCGCGCCGGCCTCCATAAGGTCGTAGATATAGCCGCGGCGTGTAAGCTCGAGCGCCACGGGCTGGCTCGTGGGATAGACCGACAGCGAGAACTCGCCGCAGCCGGTGTTGGCGCCCTTGAGCACGCGGGCAGCCTGGACCACGGAGTCGTAGTTGCCGCCCGAGCAGCCGGCGATAACGCCCTGCTGCACGTGTAGCTTGCCGTCGACGATCTTGTCGAGCAGGCTAAAGTGCGTCTTGCCCTCGCCGATCTTGGCGGCCTCGAGCTCCACCTCATGCAGGATGTCCTCGAGGTTCTCGTTGAGCTCGTCAATCTCAAAGCCGTTGGAAGGATGGAACGGCAGCGCGATCATGGGCTTGATGCTCGACAGATCGACTTCGACGCAGCCGTCGTAGTAGGCAACATCGGCGGGCTTGAGCTCGCGGTAGTCCTCGCCGCGGCCGTGCATGGTCAAAAACGCGTGCGTGTCCTCGTCGGTGGCCCAGATGCTCGACAGGCAGGTGGTCTCGGTGGTCATGACGTCGACGCCGTTGCGGTAGTCGGTCGTCATGCTCGCGATGCCGGGGCCCACGAACTCCATGACCTTGTTCTTGACGTAACCCTTGGCAAAGACGGCGCGGATGATGGCGAGCGCCACGTCGTGCGGGCCGACGCCGGGGCGCGGGGCACCCGTGAGGTAGATGGCCACGACGCCGGGATAGGCAACGTCGTAGGTATCGCGCAGCAACTGCTTTGCCAGTTCGCCGCCGCCCTCGCCCACGGCCATGGTGCCCAGGGCGCCGTAGCGGGTGTGCGAGTCGGAACCCAGGATCATCTTGCCGCAGCCGGCGAAGTTCTCACGCATAAAGGAGTGGATGACCGCGATGTGCGGCGGGACGAAAATGCCGCCGTACTTTTTGGCAGCCGAGAGGCCAAAGACGTGGTCGTCCTCGTTGATGGTGCCGCCCACGGCGCACAGCGAGTTGTGGCAGTTGGTGAGCACGTAGGGCAGCGGGAACTGCTCCATGCCCGAAGCGCGCGCCGTCTGGATAATGCCGACGAAGGTGATGTCGTGGCTCGCCATGGCGTCGAAGCGGATCTTGAGAGCCTCGGGGTCTCCGGACGTATTGTGTGCCTGGAGGATCGAATACGCGATGGTGCCGCGCTTGGCGTCCTCGGGCGTCTGCGTAATGCCGCGCTCGGCAGCCTCGGCCACAGGCACGACCTCGCTGCCGCCGCGCAGGTAGATGCCGTCCTCGTACAGCTTAACCATACTGTCTCCCACTCTGCCCGAAAGGCTCGGGCGCCTAGCATACATTCGTTCAATATCGTGCCATAGAACGGTTGCAAGTGGGTTACGAATCTACACGTTCACTTTATCTCGGTAAAGTAAAGGATGAACCCGGCGAGGGCCGGCAGATTTAGTGCAAGAGTGTCCCTTTCGACTAGTCATTTAAGAACGTCCCCAATGACCAATGACTACCAATGACTACCGCATCCGGAGCAAGGCAACGCCGCAGGTAGAGGACGGACAGCGAGCGACGTCCAGAGCGAACAGGTTGGCATGAAAAAGGCAAGGCATAGACCTTCTGGTCATGCCTTGCCTTTTGAATGACAAATTGTCGCTCTGGGCGGCGCGCAGCGTCGGCCCGTTACGCGGTTTGGTAAAACCGCGTAACTACAAATCCCCGCCGGCGCCCAGCAGCTTGCGCATGACTTGCTCGGGGTTAACTGAGCCGTCGCGCGGGGCCAGGGCGGTGATCTTCTTTTGCATCTTGTACTCGTGCAGCTCGTCCTCGAGCTGGCGTACGCGGGCGCGGAGCTTCTCGTTCTCGCGTTCGCGCTCCTCGGCACGCTCCTTCATATCGAGGATGCGCACCACGCCGGCAAGGTTGATGCCCTCGTCGGTCAGCTGGTTGATGAGCTCCAGACGCTCGATATCGGCACGCGAATACAGACGCGTGTTGCCGCCCGAGCGCTGGGGGTTCACCAGGCCCTTGGACTCGTAGACGCGCAGAGTCTGCGGATGCATGCCGGTCAGCTCGGCCGCCACGCTGATCATGTACAGCGGTTTGTTCCTATTGTCCTCGGCCATGCTACCTGATCCCTTTCCGTCTCGTTATCGTCCATCATAAGCCCGCGGGCGCGGGCGTGCGCCACGACCGCCCTAGTACGTCGCCTTGTAACGGTTGACCTTCTCGCGATAATCGCGCGTGTCGGCCTCGCGCAGCTTGGTCATGGCATCGCGCTCATCGTCGGACAGGTTCGTGGGGACCTGCACCTTAATCTCGACGAGCAGCGCACCCGTGCGGCCGCGATGCTTAACGTCAGGCGCACCCATCTCCTTAAAGCGAAACTTCTTGCCCGTCTGGGTACCCGCGGGCACCTTCAGACGAACCGTCGCACCGCCGGGCGTCGGCACGTCCACCGTGCAGCCGAGCGCCGCCTCATAGACCGAGACCGGTACCTCCATGGTCACGTCGGCACCTTTACGCTTAAACAGCGGGTGCTCCTCCACATGCGTGGTCACGACCAGGTCGCCGCGCTCGCCGCCGGCAACGCCATACTCGCCGCGACGCTTGTAGCGTAGCTTGCCGCCGTCGACCGCGCCCGCGGGCACCGAGACCGTAATGGTCTGCTGCTCGCCTGTCGAGGGAATGCGATAGGTGACCTTGTGCGTCACGCCGCGAAACGCGTCCTCGGCCGTCACATCGACGGTCAGCGACAGGTCGCCGCCCTTGCGAGCACGGCTGCGACCCGCGCCGGCACCGGCAGCGCCCGCAGCCCCGGCAAAGCCCGAGCCCCAATCGCTGCCCCAGGCGCCGTTGCCGCTAAAGATGCTGTCGAAGATGTCGCCCCAGCCGCTGGCACCCGCGCCGGCACCGTAGCCGCCGCCATACGCGCCGCCCGCGCCCGGCATGCCGCCAAACATGAGCATCTGGTCGTACTCTTTGCGCTTCTTCTCGTCCGAAAGCGTCTCGTAGGCCTCGCTGATCTCCTTGAACTTAGCCTCGTCGCCGCCGGCATCGGGGTGATATTTTTGCGCGAGCTTGCGAAACGCGCTCTTGATCTCTTTGTCGGAGGCGCTCTTGGATACGCCCAGGATGTCATAGAAGGTTTTGCCTGCAGCCATCGTAGCTCCTCTCCTGTTTCATCCGCCGCCCAGCGGGCGGCGGCTCATGCTTTCATATGGCACTAGGCCAGAAAGGGCCCCGGGTGTTGCCCCGGGGCCCTTCTCAATTACTCCTCGGTGCTCTCGGCCGTATCGGCCGCAGCATCCTCGGGCGCCGCTTCGGGCTCCGGTGCGGGGCGCTTCTCGCCACCGTAGGTCACCGTCACCATCGCGGAACGCAGGATGCGATCCGCCATGCGGTAGCCCTTCTGGTATACATCGTTGACGGTCTCGTCGTACTGCGATGCGTCCTCGACGCGACCCACGGCCTGATGCTCGAGCGGATCGAACGCCTCGCCCTTGGGGTCGATGGGCTCAACGCCCTCGTGCGCAAACACATCGAGCAGCTTGGCATGCACCGCGTCGACACCGTCGACGAACTGCTTAAAGTCGTCGGCAAGCTCCTGGCTGCGGGCATGGTCGATCGCACGCTCGATATCGTCGACCACCGGCAGCAGCGCAGTGACGAGCTTCTCGGTCGCGCGCTCGCGCTCGGCGATACGCTCATTGGCGGTGCGGCGACGGAAGTTCTCCCAGTCGGCCTGAAGACGGGCGGTACGCTCAGTGGCGTCCTTTGCCTTGTCCTCGGCGGCCTTCTGGGCCTCTGCCGCAGCATCGAGCTCGCTACGCACGTCGGCGAGCTCCTTTTGGGCCTGCTCGAACTTGAGCTTAAAGTCGTTGTCGGCGGCTTCCTCACCGGCGCGGATAGCGGCTTCCACCATCTCGTCCTCGGTCATCGTCGCCTCCTTGTTGGAATCCTCTACCTGGTTCTCGGCAGCCTCGGCGGCCGCGGCCTCGTTGGCCTCGGTATCGTCGACGGCCTCTACGGGAATCTTCACGTCCTTCTCCTCAGAGTCAACGGGGGCGGCGCCAGTGGCAGCCGCCTCCGTGCGAGCTTTACGGGCGGACATGATTACTTGTCCTCGTCGTCCACAACCTCGTAGTCGGCATCGACGACGTCATCGTCGGCAGGCTGGGCGCCGGCGGCACCGTCGGTCTGCTGCTGAGCGTCGGCGTAGACAACCTGAGCCAGCTCGTAGGCCACGGACTGCAGGGACTCGCCGGCGGCCTTGATGGCCTCGACGTCAGAGCCCTCGAGCGCCTTCTTGGCGTCGGCGATAGCGGCCTCTGCCTTGGACTTCACGTCGGCGGAAACCTTGTCACCGAGCTCGTTGAGGGTCTGCTCGGTGGAGTAGCACAGGCTGTCGGTCTGGTTGCGGACCTCGACCTCTTCCTTCTGCTTCTTGTCCTCCTCGGCATGAGCCTCGGCGTCCTTGACCATGCGATCGACTTCGTCGTCGGAAAGCGCGGTAGAGCCGGAGATGGTGATCTGCTGCTCCTTGCCGGTGCCCTTGTCCTTAGCGGAGACCTTGACGATGCCGTTGGCGTCGATGTCGAAGGTGACCTCGATCTGCGGCACGCCGCGGCGGGCAGCCGGGATGCCAGTCAGCTGGAACTTACCGAGCGACTTGTTGTCGCGGGCAAGCTCGCGCTCGCCCTGGAGCACGTTGATCTCGACGCTGGTCTGGTTGTCGGCAGCGGTGGAGTAGACCTCGGTCTTGGAAGTCGGGATCGTGGTGTTGCGGTCGATCATCTTGGTCATGATGCCGCCCATGGTCTCGACACCCAGCGACAGCGGGGTAACGTCGAGCAGCAGGATGCCCTCGACGTCGCCGGTGAGCACGCCACCCTGGACGGCAGCGCCGTCGGCAACGACCTCGTCGGGGTTCACGGACATGTTGGGCTGCTTGCCGGTCATGGTCTTGACGAGCTCCTGGACGGCGGGCATACGGGTGGAGCCGCCGACGAGGATGACCTCGGTCAGATCGGAGAGCTTAAGCTTGGCGTCGCGCAGGGCGTTGGTGACAGGCTGCTTGCAGCGCTCGAGCAGGTCGCGGGTAATCTTCTCGAACTCGGCGCGGGTCAGCGTGTAGTTGAGGTGCAGCGGGCCGGACTGGTTCATGGTAATGAACGGCAGGTTGATGGTGGTCTGCTGGGCGGCGGAGAGCTCCTTCTTGGCGTTCTCGGCGGCCTCCTTCAGACGCTGCAGGGCCATGGGGTCCTGACGCAGGTCGACACCGTTCTCCTGCTGGAACTTATCGGCCATCCAGTCGATGACGCGCTGATCCCAGTCGTCGCCGCCCAGGTGGTTGTCGCCCGAGGTGGACAGAACCTCAAACACGCCGTCGGCGAGGTCGAGGATGGAGACGTCGAAGGTGCCGCCACCCAGGTCGAAGACCAGAATGCGCTGGTCAGTGCCCTGCTTGTCCAGGCCATAGGCCAGAGCAGCAGCGGTCGGCTCGTTGACGATACGCTTGACGTTGAGGCCGGCGATCTTACCGGCGTCTTTGGTGGCCTGACGCTGGGCGTCGTTGAAGTAGGCCGGGACGGTGATGACGGCGTCGGTGACGGTCTCGCCCAGATACTTCTCGGCGTCGGCCTTCATCTTTGCGAGCGTCATGGCGCTCACCTGCTCGGCGGTGTAATCCTTGCCCTCGATGTCGACGACGGCACGGCCACCCTGACCCTCCTTGACCTCATACGGCACGGTCTTGATCTCGGAGGTGCACTCGGAGTACTTGCGGCCCATGAAGCGCTTGATGGAGAACACGGTGTTCTTGGGGTTGGTGACAGCCTGGTTCTTAGCGGCCTTACCCACGACGCGGTCGCCGTCGGCACGGAAGCCCACGACGGACGGGGTGGTGCGGTCGCCCTCGGCGTTCACGATAATGGTCGGAGAACCGCCCTCGAGAACGGCCATTGCGGAGTTAGTAGTACCAAGGTCGATACCAAGAATCTTGCCCATTAGAAATTCCCTCTCTCTTGTGCGTTTGCACCGACTCGGCGGTCTGCCGCGCGGTGTTTCGGCTTGTCTTTCAGGATGTAGTGTATCCCCTTATGGGCCGGAATATACAAAATCTAAGTCAATTCATATAAGATTTCTTATTGCCAAGAGTTTAGGTTCTTAAATGCGCAGGTAGATGCGCTGTTTGAGTTCTAGGCAAATCTATCGAGATCTATGTAGAGATGGCTGAGGCTTGGGTCCGAGGGTGCCTGGGGCTGCCTTGCGGAAAGCTCGTCCCGGTTTGAGCGTGGATTCCGGGTCGCAGTTTCCGTCTGAAGACTCAACCGGAAACCGTATCCCGTTTTGAGAGCTGATACCGGCTCGCATTTTCCGCTAGCGGGCCTAACCGGAAACTGCAACCCGGTTTTCGGCCAAATAACGGGATGCCCTTTCCGCAGGCGCGCTCAATAGCTCAATATTTCAAGTCACCTTTAGCTAACATTTGCGCAGCTCAACGGCCCCACCTGCGCATTTTTTAGTAAACCTTGGCATACTCGGCGAACGGTATGAAGATGCCGGTCAGAGGGTATTGCAAACGGTCGCTCCCGTGGTATGTTTTTGCCCGAATCAAACCGACGCGCATCGCCTGTAGCGTCGGTCAACAGAGAGGAAACTACCATGGCTCATCCCGTAATTGATGCCGACGAGTGCATCGCTTGTGGCGTTTGCGTCGACTCCTGCCCCGCTGGCGTTCTGGAGCTCCAGGACGTCGCTACCGTCGCTGACGAGGATTCCTGCGTCGCCTGTGGCGCTTGCCAGGACGCTTGCCCCGCCGGCGCGATCACCGAGATCGTCGAGGAGTAACAACTCCCCCACTTGCACACTCACAAGTACACCGTGCACAAAAAAGGAGGCCTCCGCATCGCCGCGGAGGCCTCCTTTTGCTTACGCAGCGCGGGCAGCCACTATAGCAACGCCGCAGGTTGACCACCAATTTGGGGACAGGTTTCAAATTGGCGGTTTTGTCCCGCCACGAGTTCGCCCAAAATGGGAATGTGGACAAAATCACCCGCATTAACAACTAAATCTGCAGCAGCCGAGACAAACCAACGACAGCCGAAGAAGTCAGACTGAACAGACGCTGGCAAAAATGTTCTGCATCTTTTTACTAATAGGAAGCAGCTATTTAAAGTTAGACGTAGCGATAGAAAAGCATTTCGTTTACAACACCGAGCGCCCTATTCAAAATCAAACAGCTTTGCAACGGGAACTCTGTAGAGAAGTGCCAACGCGTAGAGGGTCTGAAGCCGAGGAGCTCGCTTTCCTTGCTCGATATATCCAATCGAAACCCGGTCCATGCCGAGCGCTTCTCCGACAGCCTCTTGGGACAACCCTTGGCTCTTTCGAAGAAGTTGCAGATGGTGGCCCAGCTGCTTGTTGAAGTTTTGAAAACCCTCTGTTTGCATAAATCAACGCTATGACATACGGATTTGTTGAACAACAAACAGAGAGTTTGCAAACCGACTTTTCCCAGCTTAATATGCAAACAAGGCGTTAGCAAAGGAGTGGTTCTATGGATAAGCAAAACCATCGATTCGCCGAAACTAAGATCCAAAAGGCCGCCATGGTGATATGGCAAGCGTCTCATGAGGGACAGGACCCGATTAGTTACTCGGAGTTCGCTCAGAGGATGGATATGGGAAATCCTCATAGCAGAGAGGTTGCTTTTCTTTTAGATGCCGTCCAGGAATGGTGCGAAAGCGCAGGCCTGCCAAGCTTGCCCGCGCTGGTAGGAAGAAAGAATGATTCGAACCATATCCCCGGAGAAGGATTCTTCGAATCATACGCAAACCATTATTTCGAGAACGAAGACTGGCGGCATGACGTAGTCGAGTTCGAAAGAACCAGGGTCTCAAAGGCTTCCGTGAAGTATCGAGAGGCGTTTTCCAATGACAAAAATGAACCCTGCAGCATGCAGGAGCTCTAGCTTTAGATAGGAAATGGGGACAAAAATGTACTGCTGGAAATGTGGCCACAAGAATTCTGAAATAGCAGTGTATTGCGAGAAATGCGGAGCGTCTCTTTGTGAGCCTAATAGCTCATATAAAGAGACGAGAGCGAACGCGCAAACCGACGAAAGCAAAAGAGCGGCCGCAAAACAAACGGAACCGAATAGAAGCAGCGAGCGTACATCTCATCCGGCGGATAGGAGCGAAGCAGCGGACAATATTCAGACAGCACACGAAGCAGTCGATAGCGCCAGGGCCGTCATTTCGAACCTCGGAAATCAAGTGCAACAGACCGCATTTAACACGAAGCAGCAGAAAATAGGCCTTTCTTTTTCCTTTGGGTTTAACCAGAAAATGATGGTGCTAGCCACCTTAATTGCCATCGTCGCATCATTTCTCGGTTTTTCTTCCAAAGAACTGACCTCCACATCCTATTTGGGCGGCAGCTATGTTGCCATGGGCTATTGGTGGTTTCAGCCTATTTGGATTATTGCAACCGTCTTGGGCTGCTGTGGCCTTCCTTTGATTGGCGTCGCAACAGGCGGCATTTCTTTAGTTGTTATATTGAACAGCCTTATCAGAGATGCAGGATTTGGTTTCAGCGTTGGCGTCGGTGCGGTATTGCTTGTAGCGGGAACGGCCATGATGGTCGTATTTCATCTTCGCGCGGTATTGGGCCGCAACGGGAAAGACCTCTTTTCTGATTCTGAATTGAAAAATATAAAGCAAGCTGCCGAGCAGGTGGTCGGAAGTATGTCCAATACCTACCAAGATACTGCGCAGAAGCAAGGCGACGGCAGTCCGATAACGAGTAACGAAACGGCAGGCAACGAAGCTGGAAAGAAATGGTGTCCCGATTGTGGCGCCATGCAGGATGAGTCTGCAAAATTCTGTGGCAAATGTGGCCATCGTTTTGAATAGAAGGTCTCTGTAAATCAAACCGAGGAGACTCATATGTACTGCACAGAATGCGGCACGAAAAACGAAGACGGAATGCAATTCTGCGTTCAATGCGGGGCACCACTGGATTCAGCCCAGGTTGATTTATCTAGTCAACCTCTTGAGCCAACTCAGCCTGCGCTTGGCAATCGGCTGCGCAATGTCTCTACAACCAGGCGGAGCAGACAACCCAAAAAGCGTACGCGAATCATTGTAGCAGCGATGATTGCGGCGTTAGTCGCATGCGGAGGTGCCAGCTATTACTTTGGCGTGTACATGCCGCAATCGAAACAGACGACAAAGAAGCAGAAGACCACTGCAGCTGAATACTCGAAGCATTCTGTTCTTATCAGTGTTTCCGGAGATGGATGGAATACATCAGAAGGAGCTTCCAAGCTACCGATCCGCGTGAAAGGAACCGATGTCAACGGAAGCAAAATCGACGAAACGGCATTTGTCGATTCCGATGGAAAAGGTCTTGAACTCATTCCGGGAACATATGGGCTCGCAATAGAGGGTACTCCGATTGGAGCGGACGGCTCGCTCTGGAACGTTTCCGATTCGAGCGTAAAATTTAAAGTGAAGCGTGCTCTCAAAGATGGCGAAAAGGCTGATTTCCGCGAGATGGCAAAGCTGACATTGGGTGACAAGATCGATCCAGCCGATGTTACCGACGAGCAAATCAATGCGGCAGAAAAGTTAGCCGAGCGGGGAGGTTGCGATTCGAAGAGCTCAGCGAAAGCTCTAGCTGCAGCCGCAAGGGGAGCTCGTGATGCAGCAGTTTCCGCCAAACAAGCCGAGGATGCTTCTGCCGCTCAAAAGCGCGCTGAGCAAGAGGCTGAAAATGCAAAGAAAGCCGTCGAGCAGAATGAGTCATCGACGTCTTCTCTTTCAGAAATAAGCCCATTTTGGGGCGCATTCGTCATGGCCAGTAAGGACTATACAACATCGAAGAAAAAGGCAGATGATCTTAGAAACAGCGGGTTCCCAGACGCAATTGTCGTGTGCACAACAGACTGGACAAACCTTAACAAGGAGACGTGGTATTCGGTTTCCGCTGGCAGGTTTTCAAGTCGAACTGAGGCGGAACAAGCGGTTTCTGCCTTAAAAAATCAAGGCATGTCGGATGCCTACGTCCGATATTCCGGAGACCACCAGTAGCACCGCATCTTAAACACGTTTTTACTTGCGGATTTAGCATTTCATATTTAATAAAACGAGGGCAATCGCATCGGCGCGATAGCCCTCGTTTTTGCAACCCTCAATTTGAAACCTGTCCCCAAATTGGTGGTCTAGCCGAGGTTGTCCTCATAGGGCATCAGATCTGCCAAGTAGCCCTTTTCCTTGAGCATGGCCTCGATCTCGTCGAGGGTTTGTTCGTCTTCTGCCGCGATGCGGTGGAAGTGATAGCCGCTCGTAACCGTCAGCAGCGGAAAGCTCTTGCCGCTGGCGATGTCGTGCAGGTAGCGCTCGATATCGCGGCGGTTGCGAATGTCCAGGTCGGCCGTGATCTTGCCGTACACGCGATGGTTGACGATCACGTTGAGCACGGCGCCGCCCGCATCGACGATGCTCGTGAGCTCATCGCCCGCCTGTTCCACGCTGTGGCGCACCTTGACCAGGCGCGTGGGCACAGCCGGACTGCTCGCGGCTTCTTGCAGCACGTAGCCGCGGTTGGTGGCGACGATATCGTGCCCGTCGGCGCGCAGCAGGGCGATGTCCTGCACCACGACCTGACGGCTCACGCCCACCTCGCGGGCAAGCGCGCTGCCCGAAACGGGATCTTTGGCCCCCTCGAGCACGGCCATGATGGCACGGCGACGCTCGCGAGCATTCATTATTTACCGTCCAGCAGACGCAGGTGCTTAAGTGAGAAGTCGAGGATCGGCGCGGAGTGCGTCAGGGCGCCCGAGCTAATAAAGTCGACGCCCAGGTCGGCCAAGGCGCGAATATTGCCGGCATCCACGTTGCCCGAGCACTCGGTCTTGGCGCGGCCGTCGATAAGCTCGATGGCGGCGGCCATGTCGTCGTGCGTCATGTTGTCGAGCATGATGATGTCGGCACCGGCCTCAACGGCCTCGCGCACCATATCCAGATTCTCGCACTCAATCTCGACCGTCGTGGTAAACGACGCATGGGCGCGCGCCATCTCGATCGCACGCGCCACGCCACCGGCGGCGTCGATGTGGTTGTCCTTGAGCATGACGGCCGTCGACAGGTTGTAGCGGTGGTTGCTGCCGCCGCCGATCTCGACTGCCGCCTTCTCGAAGACGCGCATGCCCGGCGTGGTCTTGCGCGTGTCGACGAGCACGGTCTTGGTGCCCTCGAGCGCCGCGGCCATCTGGTGCGTATAGGTGGCGATGCCGCTCATGCGCTGCAGGTAGTTGAGTGCCACGCGCTCGCCCGAAAGCAGCACGCGCGCGTCGCCGCGCACCTGGCCCACATGGTCGCCGGCGTGCACCTCGTCGCCATCCGCGACATCAAACAGCACGGAGCTTTGCAGATCCAGCAGCTCAAAGGTGCGGGCGAACACGTCCAGGCCGGCGATGATGCCATCTGCCTTGGCGATGAGCTCAACGGTGGCGGGGCGCGCCGTGGGGCACACGCTCGCCGTGCTCACGTCCTCAAAGGTGATGTCCTCGCGCAGGGCCTGCAAAATCAGATCATCGACGACGAGCTTCATGGTAATGGGATTCATGGTCTACTCCTCCGCGGCCTGCGTGCCGGCGGCACGGGCCAAATCATCGATTGCAAGGGTGTCGGCGCTCAGGGCGCGGTGACGTCCGTCGAGCGCGGGCTCGCCCGCCTGCTCCACGGCAAGCGACTCGCCGGTGCGCATACGCCAAGCGGCGCGACGACCCCAGACGAGGGACTCAAGCAGGCTGTTGGAGGCCAGGCGGTTCTTGCCGTGCACGCCGTTGCAAGCCGTCTCGCCGGCGGCGTAGAGCTCGGGCATCGAGGTGCGGCCGTCCTTGTCAACCCACACGCCGCCCATAAAGTAGTGCTGCGTGGGCGTGACGGGGATGGGCTCGTCCAAGATGTCGCGACCGTCCTCCAGACAGCGCGCGCGGATGTTGGCAAAGTGCCCGGTCACCACGTCGCGCTCGACCGGGGCAAAGCTCAGCCACTCGTGCTCGGTGCCGTCCTGCTTCATCTGCTCGCGGATGGCGGCGGCGACCACGTCGCGCGGCTGCAGCTCGTCGGTAAAACGCTCGCCGGCGGCATTGAGCAGAATCGCGCCTTCGCCGCGGCAGCTCTCGCTGATCAGGAAGGTGCGGCCCGGCTGCGGCGAGAACAGGCCCGTGGGGTGAATCTGCACGTAGTCCAGGTGCTCCATCGTAATGCCGTGCTCCTGGGCGATGTAGCAGGCGTCGCCCGTGAGCTGCGGGTAGTTGGTCGAGTGGTCGTATACGCCACCGATGCCGCCCGTCGCCCACAGCGTATGGCAGGCGTGAATCTCAAACGGCTTGCCGGCATGCACGCCCTCGGCGGCATTTACCAGCTCGTCGGCTGGACGAGCCGAATCGTCCTCGTCCACGGGAACGGCGATGACGCCGGTGCACACCGTGGCGCCGTCGCACTCGCCGGTCAGAATGTCGGTCATGGCCACGTGCTCAAGAATCTGCACGTTGTCCAGCTTGCGCACGGCCTGGAGCAGCTTGGTCGTAATCTCCTTACCCGTAATGTCGGCATGGAAGGCGATACGCGGGCGGCTGTGCGCGCCCTCGCGAGTGAAGTCGAGGCTGCCATCGGCCTTGCGCTCAAAGTCCACGCCCATGGCCAGCAGGTCGTTAATGACCGAGCGGCTCGAGCGGATCATGATGTCGACGCTCTCGCGGCGGTTCTCGTAGTGGCCGGCGTGCATGGTGTCCTCAAAGAAGGCATCGTAATCCGCGCCCTCGGGCAGCACGCAAATGCCGCCCTGCGCGAGCATGGAATCGCACTCGTCGACCGCGCCCTTGGAGAGCATGATCACACGCGTGCTCGTCGGCAGATTGAGGGCCGCATACAGGCCCGCCACGCCGCAGCCGGCAATGACGACGTCGCACTCCATGTTGGGGTATTGCTTGGTTTCCACAGGAATCCTCTCCCTTGTAATGTGGCATGCGGGACAGTCCCTCATGCCGCATTGTTCTAGCGCGCCGCGTACTCGAGCATGCGGTCGAGCGTGAGTTTGGCCTGGTCGGCAGCCTCGTCCGAGACGCCGATCTGCACCTCGCCCTCGCCCGTCTCCAGACAGTGCACAAGCTTTTCGAGCGTGATGAGATCCATGTTGACGCAGGTGGGCTGCACCGCGGGGAAGTAGAACTTCTTGCCGGTGCCCTGGCAGCGGCGCTCGAGCTCGTAGAGCACGCCGCGGACCGTCACGATGATGAACTCGCTCGCGTCCGACTCCTCGGCATACTTGATGATGCCGGCGGTGGAGCCGATGTAGTCGGCCTCGGCAAGGACATCGGCCTTGCACTCGGGGTGCGCCAGCACGAGCGCGTCGGGATGGGCCTCCGTCGCGTCGACGATTTGCTCGACGGTGATGATGTGGTGACGCGGGCAGTAGCCCTTGTTGAGAATGACGTGCTTCTGCGGCACTTGCTCGGCCACAAAGCGGCCCAGGTTCTGGTCGGGAATAAACAGAATGTGCTGCTGCGGCAGCTCGGACACGATCTTGACGGCGTTGGAGCTGGTGACGCACACGTCACTCCAGCTCTTAATCTCGACCGTCGAGTTGACGTAGCAGACCACGGCCAGGTCGTCGCCGTACTCGGCGCGGGCCGCGTCGACTGTCTCGCGTTTGACCATGTGCGCCATGGGGCAGTCCGCACCCGGCTCGGGCAGCAGCACGGTCTTGGTGGGATTGAGTAGCTTGGCGCTCTCGCCCATAAACTCCACGCCGCACAGCACGATGGTCTGCTGCGGCAGGCTCTTGGCGAGCTTTGCCAGGTAGAAGCTGTCGCCGACGTAATCGGCAACGGCCTGGACCTCGGGCGCCACGTAATAGTGAGCCAGAATCACCGCGTCACGTTGGGTTTTTAGTTGCTGAATGGCCTCGACGAGCTCTGCGGGCACCAGTGCCGCGCGCTCCGTTGCCGTCGCTGCCGATGCCAGGCCGGCCGCGATATCGCGTGCAAGCTCCGACGCATCCATGTTCGCGCTCTGTGCCATCAAGGCCCCTCTCTTTTGGCGAATCTTGGGGCTTTAGTATGACACCTAGGTTTACAGCTGACAAGACAGCTGTAAACCTAGGTGTAAAGTTGAAATAAAGATTCAATCATGCGGCAGGTCCATTTTCGAACTGGCAAGCTGAGGATAGCCGAGCTCTCGATAGCGCAGGAGGCATCTTTCGCCACCGCAATACCGCTCGGCGCGAGTTGCGCACCATGAGGCACGAACGGGCGCTCCCCCGCGAGTGGTCCGCGCCCAATGTGGCAAAATCGAACTACTAAGGGGGCTCAGAATGCTCAAGATTATTGCCTGCGACGACGACGTCGCTTTTCTAGATAGACTGCACCGGATAATCGACCGTTGGTCGACCGAGACGGGCACGGCGGTCGATGTTGCGCTCGTCACGCGTGGCGAGGACCTGCTGGCCCGCCATGCCGCATCGCGCGCCGACATCATCCTGCTCGACATGATCATGCCGCTCGTCAACGGCATGGACACCGCGCGCGAATTGCGCCGGGCCGATACCGCTGTGCGTCTGGTGTTTCTCACCTCATCGCCCGAGTTTGCACTGGAGTCCTACGAGGTCCGCGCCTTCGACTATCTGCTCAAGCCCGTGACTTACGAACGCCTGGCACAGTTACTCGACGAGCTTTCGAGCATGCGCCCGGCGGCAACCGACGAGCTCGTGATCAAAACGTCCTTTGGCTACCACGCCCTGCGCCTGTCCGACATCGAATATGCCGAGGCGCGCAACAAGCACGTGGTCTTCCACCTGCGCGACGGACGCGATATCGAGGCACTCGAGTCGTTCCGCAGCGTCGAGGACCGTTTGGCGCAAAATGCCACCTTCTTTAAATGCCACCGTAGCTACCAGGTCAACTTGCGCAACATCGACCACTTCGATCGCACGGAGATCTTCATGAGATCGGGCGCCTGTATCCCGTTGGCACGCAGTTGCAAGCAGGGGTTCCAAGATGCCTACTTTGCGGCGCGCTTTGAGGGCGGGAGGCACTGATGCTCCCCACGGCCGAAATGCTGCTTTGGGCAATCCACCACGCAACGACCCTGCTCTTTGGCGTTTTCGCCTCGGCAGCGCTGTGCGGGGTCGAGATCAACCGCCGTCATGCGCTTGAGCTGATCGCGGTTGACGTGCTCACCGGTACCGCCTTTGCGCTCGCCAATGTCTTTGGCGGCGAACTTTTCGCTCGACAGGTGTATCCGCTCGTCGTGCATCTGCCGCTCGTCATCTATCTGTGCGCGCGCTATCGGCTGAGCCCTTTGCTCGTTATGCTCGGCGTCACCAGCGCATACCTGAGCTGCCAATTTAGCAACTGGATGGGCATCGCCGCGCTCGCCGCCTGCGGCTCGCAAATCGCGTACTACGCGACACGCATTATCACCACGGTCGCCGTCTTTGTGCTCCTGCTGCACTGGGCCGGCGACATCGGTCCGCGCTTGGCAGTCAAAAGCCCTACCGAGCTCGAGATTCTGCTCATCCTGCCGCTCGTCTATTACATCTTTGACTACGCCACCAACGTCTACACCACGTTGTTCCACTCGGGCTCGGTTGTGACCGTTGAGTTTTTGGCGTTTGCGCTTTGCGCTTTCTACCTTATGTTTCTTGCTGTGTATCTGCGCGAATACGAGGCTAAAGAGGCCGCCGAGCGCGAGCGTTGGATGCTCGAGACCCGCGATAGCGCAGCTATCAAAGAGCTCGAAGCCTGGCGTCAATCTGGACGCGAGCTTTCGGTTCTGCGCCATGACATGCGGCACTTCCTGCGCGGCCTTGCGGTTTTAATCGAAGAGGGTCACGTCGACGAGGCGCTCGGGCGCATCAACGAACTCTGTGAGACAAACGACCGCACCGCCGTGCGCCGCTACTGTGCCAACGAAACGGTCAACATCGTGCTTTCGTCATTTAGCTCCGATATCAACCGAAACGGTATCACCGCCGACCTGCGCGCCGCCGTGCCAGAGAACGTCCATGTGGCCGATGTCGACCTGTTTAGCGTGCTCTCGAATGCCCTGGACAACGCCATCGTCGCCGCGAGCGCCGCTCCCCAGGGCAAACGATTCGTCGATCTGGACCTGCGCTACGAAGACGGGCAGCTGCTGCTTTTGGTCTCTAACACGTTTGACCGCCCGCCGCGTATGGTTGACGGCATGCCCGTGGCCCAGCACGCCGGCCACGGCTTTGGCACCAAGAGCATTAAGCTCGCCGTCGAGCGCATGAACGGCAACTGCCAGTTCCGCATTCACGGCGACCGATTTGAGCTGCGTGCCGTGATGTAGGGACGCGACAAGCTGCCGGCATGCTCGGCCCGCCGGGGCCACCTTGCCAGCGCCGGTCCGCTACAGCGGCGCGGCGGCCGGAGTCAGCTGTTTAATGTAGGCCCACATGCGCTGCTTGGCGGCCTTGTCGGTGAGCGCCGCCTCAAAGCCGTCGAGCGCGAGCACGCGGCGCCCTTGCACATGGGCGACCAGGCCGGGCTTGAGCATGGCGGTGTCGAAGTCGTCGATCGCCACGAGCATATCGGCATAGGTCTCGCGCATGGTATCGGCCGCACGATCATCCAGCAACAGCACCGCCTCGGGGTCCAGCGCCTCGAGCGCCTCGCGGAACAGCTCGCACGGCAGGGCATGGCCCACCGCCACCGTTCCGTCGCCCGCACCGGCGACGCTTGCCAGCACGCAAAAATCCTCGGGCGCATAACCGATGGCCCCGAGCGCCTTACGCAGCGCCGCGCCATCCGCGCCTGCGGCAAGCTCGCCGCCCGAGCGCTCGGCCTCATCCAAATCGCCTTTTACCAGCACAATCGGCGAGCACGCGTTGCCTGCGATGCGCACGCCACGACCCGCAAGCGATGCGAGCTCCTGCTCGGCCGCCTGGGCGATGGCTTCTTTTTTCTGGCTTTGTGACATAGGTATGCGCTCTCCAATCGTTTGCGTGCCCACCATTATTTGACACTCCCCATGGCTAAAGCCAGGGGATTCTTGCTTCACCGAGAATTGCCTAGACTGCGCATGCAGCCGTAGGTCTTACGCCCTCTCCACAAGCGTTTGCGGCGTCTGCCGCGGTTCCCGCATGCCCTGCGGTACCTTCCAGGATTCTCCTTCCCTCGCGGGCGATGTTGACGGCGGCGTTCAGGTCGCGGTCGTGACGCATGCCGCACGCGGGGCAGTCCCATACCCGTTCGGCCAGCGTCAGTCCCCTGTAGACGTAACCGCATGCGGAACACGTCTTGCTGGACGGATAGAACCTGCCCACCCTTACGAAGCCGCGCCCCGACCATGCGCATTTGTACTCGAGCTGGCGCGCCAGCTCCGACATGGCGGCATCGCCCACGGCCTTGGCGAGGCGGCGGTTCCTCTGCATGCCCCTGACGTTCAGGTCCTCGACCGCGATGTTTTGGCTTTCTCCCACCGCATGCGTCGTGAACTTGTGCAGGGCGTCCTTCCGCCGGTTGGCAACCTTCTCGTGCGCCCGCGCGACCCTGACACGCTGCCTGGCGCGATTTGCGGAGCCCTTCCGCTTGCGCGAGAGCCGCCGCTGCTCCCGCGCCAGCCTCCTCTCGCTCCTTTGCAGGTTTTTGGGGTTGGGCAGGCGCTCCCCCGTGGAGCAGGTGGCTATGTCGTGTATTCCCGCATCGACTCCCAGGAACCCGACGGTCGGGGCCGGCGCGTCCGTGGCGGGGACGTCCGCGCAGCATATCGCCACGTAGTACTTGCCGCTCGGCACCTGCTTGACCGTCGCGGACAGGACGCGCCCCTCCACGGGACGGCTCACCCGCGCCCTGACGGTCCCCAGCTTTGGCAGCCTCACGTGCCTGGCGTCGATTATCCCGACGCCGTTCGTGCGGTAGCTCTTCCTCCCCGCGCGTTTGGACTTGAACTTCGGAAAGCCCACCTTGCCTGGTGCGCGGAAGAAGTTCTTAAATGCCTTGTCCAGGTCGCGCAGGGACTGCTGCAGTGCCATGGAGTCCACCTCGGAGAGCCACGGCGCGTCCGCCCTCTTCCAGGCGGGGATCTGGGTGATGTAGGAGTTGATGTGCCTCGATTTGCCCGTCCACGCGTACTCGTCCCGCCTCATCGCCAGCACCCTGTTGTAGACCCAGCGGCAGCAGCCGAAGGTCTTCTGCAGGAGGGCCTCCTGCTCGGCGCTCGGGTATATGCGGTACTCGAAGGTCTTGTCCATGGCCCTCACGCGTTCCTCTGGTCCTCGATATACTGCCTGACGGCCTCGGGCGTCGCCCCGCCGACGGTCGAGACGAAGTAGCTGTTCGTCCAGAGCGTCGGCAGCTTGCGCTTCAGCTGCGGGAACTCGGCGCGCAGGTCGTGGCTGGTCCTGCCCTTGATGCGCTTCACGGCCCGGTGGATGCCGAACTGGGGGTCGACTGAGACGAGCATGTGCACGCGGTCGGGCATGACCTTGATTTCCCTTATCTCGAAATCGAGTTCCTCCGCGACCTCGTGCGCGATCTCCTCGAAGCGGGAGCCGATGCCGTCCACGAGCACCTTCCTGCGGTATTTCGGGCAGAAGACCACATGGTAGTCGCAGTCCCAGACTATGTTGTCGTTGCTCCTGTATCTATCCATGAAAACAGTATACCACTTGCAGCCGTATATGTATATCGGCTGACGCCGATGCGCCTTATATCCCCATATCTGAAGAAAGGGGTTTTGCGGCGCTTTTGATAAAAGAGCCGCCCGCGAGTGGTTGCTTTGCGGGCCGCTGGGTATAAGCACGGTCGTACTGAGTTTTACGCGGCCGAGCCGCGTCACACTATGGAGGTCACCATGGCTGACATTAAGCAGATTACCCCCGAGAACTTCGATTCCATCGTTAACGACAGCCTGCCCGTGCTGGTCGATTTTTGGGCACCGTGGTGCGGGCCCTGTCGATCCCTCTCGCCCATCGTTGACGAGGTTGCCGATGAGCTGGCAGGCAAGCTTGCCGTTGCCAAATGCAACGT
Organism: uncultured Collinsella sp.; assembly: GCA_958403385.1. Taxonomy (GTDB): domain Bacteria; phylum Actinomycetota; class Coriobacteriia; order Coriobacteriales; family Coriobacteriaceae; genus Collinsella. The sequence continues at coordinate 55,814 of CATXXC010000003.1, read as the reverse complement.
CGACGACAACCAGGACCTGGCCATGAAGTATGGCGTCATGAGCATCCCCACGCTGATTGTGTTTAAGAACGGCGAGGAGATTGACCGCTCGGTTGGCGCTCTACCCAAGGCGAGGCTGCAGGCGCTGCTGGAGAAGCATCTGTAATACGCTTGTTACTTACTCGCCGTCTATGAGCGCTTTTGCACCGCTCGCCGGACTTCTGGATGCACCGAGTGCAACCACGGATAATATGGTAGTCACAAACAGCCCCCAGTGAACGGGTGCGGGTCGCACAGACTCGTACCCGTTTTCTTATGCAGCTGCGCGCAGAGCGGGCGTAGTAAAATCTGAACCACTGAACTGCCCCATACAAAAGGAGATTTCCCATGCATGATGTTGGAATGAACATGAGCCAGCTTGCCATGAGCGTCAAGCAGGTCGACGACACCATCGAGCTCGCTCACGAGTGGAGCCATCAGCTGCTGCATGCGACCGAGAATTTTGACATGGAGCGCATCGGCGCCAAGCTCGAGGCCGCCATGGCTGCGCTGCACGAGGCCCACGACGCACTCGAGGGCTACGAAGAGGCCATCGAGGCCGACCACAACTCCGTCGGCTCCGTGAAGCTGGTGTAAGGTGGCCGAACACGAGCACTGCTGCGGGTACGAGCACGAGCATCCGCACGGGGCGGACGGTGACGCGGGCTGCCGCTGTAGTGGCTCCGGCTCCGAGCTGGTCCGTTTTTCGGTTACCGCACCCGACGACCTGCTGCGCCGTTTTGACGAGCAGATCGCGCGCCGCGGCGATGTGGCCAACCGCTCCGAGGCCGTGCGCGACCTGATTCGCGCCTCGATCGCCAAGGAGCAGATGCGCACGCCCGATGAGCATGTTATCGGGTCGCTCACCATGATCTACGACCATCACACCGGCGATCTGACGCGCCGCCTGGACGAGGTGCAGCACGACTACACCGACGAGATCGTATCGACGATGCACGTGCATTTGGATCACCACAACTGCTTGGAGATTCTGGCGCTCAAGGGTCGCGGCGAGCGCGTCTACGAACTAGCCGACCGTCTGCTGGGCCTGCGCGGCGTTAAGCACGGCGAGCTCACGTGCGCCGCCACCAAGCAGAGCCTGGGGCTGTAGCGGAATTTCCCGCAGCGCACCTGCCAAAAAGGGACAGGTTTGTTTTGGCAGGTTTAGCGTTTTACCTACCAAAATAAACCTGTCCTTTTTTGGTCGGTTTTGATGAGGGGTGTCGCATGCGGCATGTGCATATTCATGTGACGGGCATTGTACAGGGCGTTGGCATGCGACCGTTTGTGTATCGCGAGGCCATGGCGCATGGCATTTGCGGATGGGTGCTCAATGCGGGCGACGGCGTGCATATCGAGGTGCACGCTCCGGCCGATGCACTCGATGCTTTTGTTGCCGCGCTTTCTGAGCATGCGCCTGCGGCAGCCCGCGTAGAGCATGTCGAGGTTGTGGACTTGGCAGCCAACGGTTGGGATGCCGCCAACGAACAGGGCTTTCGCATCGTAGCATCGCAGGACCAGACCGCGCACACGACGCTTGTCTCGCCCGATATCGCCACCTGCAACGATTGCTTGCGCGAATTGTTCGATCCCGCCGACCGACGCTATCACTACCCCTTTATCAACTGCACTAACTGCGGGCCACGCTTTACCATCATCCGATCGTTGCCTTATGACCGAGCGGCCACGTCGATGGATTGTTTTCCCATGTGTCCCAGGTGTGCCGCGGAGTATGCCGACCCACTCGACCGGCGTTTTCACGCGCAACCCGATGCCTGCTTTGATTGCGGGCCGCATATTACGTGGCGCGAGGCTGTGAACGGCGATGCGTGCGGGAATTCGTCCGCGACACCGGCCGTCGGCACCACACGCGAGGCCAGCGACGCTATCATCGAGCGCTGCGTTGAGCTGCTGGCCAGCGGTGGCATCGTCGCCATCAAGGGCCTGGGCGGATTCCATCTATCCTGTGACGCTGCCAACGAGCAGGCGGTGGCCGAGCTGCGCCGTCGCAAGCGTCGCAGCAATAAGCCGCTTGCCGTCATGGTGCGCAGTCTTGCCGATGCCGGGCGCCTGTGCCATATCGACGATGCTGAACGCGATCTGCTCGCCGGCAGTATCCGCCCCATCGTGCTGCTGCGCCGGCGGGCTGTTTGCGGGAACGACGGCGATTCTTCCGACGCCCTCGTACTCGCACCGTCCGTCGCGCGCGACCTGCCCGAGCTTGGCGTTATGCTCCCCTACACCCCGCTTCAGCATCTTCTGCTTGCAGCTGCCGCGTCACACGGTATGCACGCGCTCGTCATGACCAGCGGAAACCTGAGCGAAGAGCCCATCGAGACCGACGACGCCCTTGCATGGGAGCATCTCGTTGCCGCCGGCATCGCCGACGCGCTGCTCGGCAACGACCGCGCGATCCTGTCGCGCTACGACGACTCCGTGGTACACGTGGTCGACGGCGACGTCATGCCCGTACGTCGTGCACGCGGATATGCGCCGCAACCGCTGTCGTTGCCGGCGCTCGACGGCGCTCCGTCCTGCGTACTCGCCTGCGGGCCGCAACAAAAGGCCACGATTGCGCTCACGCGTGAAGGGACGAACGGCGAAGCGACCTGTTTTGTGTCGCAGCATATCGGCGATGTTGAAAACGGCGAAACCTTCGATGCCTGGAACGCCGCGCGCACGCGCTTGGAAGATCTCTTTGACTTGGCGCCCGCCGCTTTGGCCTGCGATGTGCACCCCAGCTATCTATCGAGCCAGTGGGCGCGCGAGCAGACGCGAAAATGCAATCTGCCGCTCGTCGAGGTGCAGCACCATCATGCACATATCGCGAGCGTAATGGCCGAGGCCATCGCCGCTGGCCAGCTTACAACCGACGCGCGCGTCCTTGGCATCGCCTTTGACGGCACCGGCGCCGGCACCGATGGGACCATTTGGGGCGGCGAGTTTCTTGTTGCCAGCCTTGGCGGCTTTGAGCGCGCCGCGCATTTGCACACCTGGGCGCTCCCCGGTGGGGCGGCCTCCGTGCGCGACGCCCGCCGCAACGCCTTTGCCCTGCTCAGTGAGCTCGGCCTGCTCGAGCACCCAGGTACCGCTCGGCTTTTGGACAGCCTCGGCGAGCAAACGCGCAGCGTGACAGCCATCATGATCGAGCGCGGCATCAACAGCCCGCGTACCAGCAGCATGGGGCGTCTCTTTGATGCCGCGGCAACAATTCTGGGCATCTGCGACAAGGCAACCTACGAGGGCGAACCCGCCATAGAACTCGAAGCCGCCGCCTGGCGCGCGCTCGACAACGAAATCGCCCATTTTCCCGACGACAACGCCGGCTATTTCGCATCTGGCCCATCGTGGCTGGACGGCCCCTATGTTCTGGACCAGAAAGCGCTCTTTGAGGCACTTTTGGGAGGAATTGAAGCCGGAGCGCCCGCCGACAGGCTCGCACTCGATTTCCATGTCGCCGTCGCGCGCTCCTCGGCGCGCATCGCCAGCGATATCTGCGTGCACAAGGGCATCGACACCGTCGCGCTCTCGGGCGGCGTGTTCATGAACCGACTTCTGCTTCAGCTTCTCACCCGCGAGCTCAAAAGCGCAGGCTTTACTGTCCTTGTCCCCCACACCGTACCCGTCAATGACGGCTGCATCGCCTACGGTCAGGCAGCAGTCGCACGCACTCGCCTCGCACAGGTCGCGCCACAATAGGCTGTTCGGCCAGCCCGCAAGCCGCCGTCTCACAGGTGTAACGCGTTTGCCCGCAACCCCCGCGAGCGCTACCATCAACTGATGGATTATTAAGCGCCTATCCAGCGCAAAGCGTATAAAAGGGGAACATTATGTGCCTTGCCGTTCCCGGTAAAGTGGTCAAACGCGACGACGGCCTAAAGGCGACCGTCGACATGATGGGCATCGAGCGCCCCGTGTCGCTGCGACTTGTGCCGACGGCACAAGTAGGTGACTATGTTCTCGTACACGCCGGCTTTGGCATCCAGATTGTCGACGAGCAAGAAGCGAAGGAGACGCTCGAACTCGTCAACGCCATGACCGAGCTGGTCGAAGAGGACCAGCTCGCCACCAACCCGGCCGAGGCATACTAGTGGCGGCGGCGCAACCGGTTCACTCCGGTATCGACTTTTCGGCATTCCGCGACCCACGGCTCGCTCGCGAGCTCATCGACCGCATTCATGAGCTTGTCGGCGACCGCAGCATCAACCTTATGGAAGTCTGCGGCACGCATACCGTGAGCATTGGCCGCTATGGTTTTCGCTCCATTATGCCGGCGGGGCTCAAACTGTTGAGCGGCCCGGGCTGCCCCGTCTGCGTTACCGCGAACCGCGACATCGACCACGCAATCGCACTCGCCAAGATGGACGGCGCCATCATCACTACCTTTGGTGACATGATGCGCGTGCCCGGATCGTCTACCTCGCTTGCCGCGCAAAAGGCAGCCGGACGCGACATCCACATCGTCTACTCGCCACTCAATGCGCTCGATATTGCCGAGCACAACCCCGACCGCCCGGTCATCTTTATGGGCGTGGGCTTTGAGACTACGACGCCCACCATCGCCGCCGCCATCCTAGAGGCAGATGCGCGCGGGCTCCAGAACTTCTCGGTCTATTGCGCCCACAAGACCACGCCACCGGCGCTGCGCACGATTGCCAACGACCCCGAGACGACCATCGACGGCTTTATCCTGCCGGGCCATGTCGCCACCATCACTGGGCTTGCACCCTTTGGCTTTTTGGCCGACGAGTTTAAGACCCCGGGCGTGGTTACCGGATTTGAACCGGTCGATATTCTGCAGGGCATCTGCATGCTGGTCCAGATGGTCGTTGAGGGGAAGCCCGCGATCGACAACGCGTACCGTCGCGGCGTCAATGCGGACGGCAATCCCGTAGCACGCCAGCTGGTCGAGCAGGTGTTTGAGCCGTGCGATACCACGTGGCGCGGGCTGGGACCGATTGCCGCCTCGGGCCTTTCCATCCGTCCCGAGTTCTCGCGTTTTGACGCCGGCACCCGCTATGACGTGCCCGTTGAACCGACGGTCGAGCCGCGCGGATGCCGTTGCGGCGACGTACTGCGCGGGGCCATAGCGCCGAGCGACTGTCCGCTGTTCGGCCACGTCTGCACGCCCGAGCATCCTGTTGGCCCGTGCATGGTGAGCTCGGAAGGCAGCTGCGCTGCGTACTACCGTTACCAACGCTAGCCCGAACGCCCCCCACGCACCAGACGCACCACGATTGGAGTTTTCGATATGTCCCATAGCGTCACCGATAGCACTGTCCTGCTGGGCCACGGCTCCGGCGGGCAGATGATGAAGCGCATTATCGACGAGGTCTTCCTGGATGCCTTTGGGTCGCCCGAGCTGCTCGAAGGCAACGATGCCGGTGTCGCCGCCCTGCCCGCGAGCGGGCACATCGCCATGTCGACCGACAGCTTTGTGGTGACGCCGCAGTTCTTTCCCGGCGGCAATATCGGCAGGCTCGCCGTGTGCGGAACCGTCAACGACGTCGCGACCTCGGGCGCCAACGTGCGCTACCTTTCGTGCGGCTTTATCCTCGAAGAGGGCTATCCCATGGATAAACTGCGTCAGATTGTGCAGACCATGGCCGAGACGGCGCGCGAGGCAGGCGTCAAAATCATCACCGGCGACACCAAGGTGGTCGAGCGCGGCGGGGCCGACGGCGTCTACATCAACACCGCCGGCGTGGGCGAGGTTCCTACGGGCGTGACGCTCAGCGGCGCCAACTGCCAGCCCGGCGACGTCATCCTGGTCTCGGGCACGCTAGGCGACCACGGTATCGCCATCATGAGCCAGCGCGAGGGCCTGGCGTTCTCGAGCAGCATCGAGAGCGACGCCGCGCCGCTCAACCACCTGATTGCCGACGTGCTGGCCGCCGCCCCCGACACGCGCTGCTTCCGCGACCCCACGCGCGGAGGCCTGGCCTCCACGCTCAACGAGTTTGCGCAGGCCAGCGGCGTTGCCATGGAGATTGACGAGGGCGCCGTACCCGTGCGCCCCGACGTGCAGGCCGCCTGCGAGATGCTCGGCTACGACGTGCTGCAGGTGGCAAACGAGGGCAAGATGGTCGCCGTGGTGCCAGCCGAGCAGGCCGACGCGGCGCTAGCGGCCATGCGCGCCGCCCGCTACGGCAAGAACGCCGCCATCATCGGTCGCGTGCTGCCGGTCGCCGAAGGTGCTCGTCCCGCCGTGCGTGTGCGCACCGGCTGGGGCTCGACGCGTATCCTCGACATGCTCGTGGGAGAGCAGCTGCCGAGGATTTGCTAGCGGCAAAGGCTTGCGCTGGCGCGATGCGCCCCGATGCCGTTAAAGATGTTCAGATTCCAAACGCGCCCGACACGCAAGCCCAGTATCATGGGGTGCGCTTTACAACTCAAACGGCAGGAGCACCCATGGCAGCAGCCTATTCCCATGTGATTTTTGATCTGGACGGCACCATCCTCAATACGCTCGAGGACCTGGCGGCAGCCGGCAACCATACCTGCGAGATGCACGGCTGGCCCACGTTTGCCGTGGACGAGTACCGCTACAAGGTGGGAAACGGCATGCTCAAGCTGGTCGAGCGCTTTATGCCCGCCGAGTACGCGGGCGACGGCCGCATGTTTGAGCAGACGCTCGCCGAGTTTAGGGCTTATTACGGCGAGCACAAGGAGGACCACACCGCCCCCTATGCCGGCACGGTCGAGATGCTCGACCGTCTGCGCGCCGCGGGCGTTGAGCTTGCCGTGCTCACCAACAAGGACCATATTTCGGCGGCTCCGCTTATCGAAAAGTACTTTGGCCCCGATCGTTTTGCGCTGGTGCAGGGTCGTGTCGACGCGTTTCCACCCAAGCCCGAGGCTCCCGTCACGCTGCATGTAATGGAGGAGCTGGGCGCCGACCCGGCGACCACGCTCTACGTTGGCGATTCGAATGTCGATGTTCTGACCGGCCACAATGCCGGCCTTAAGAGCGCCGGCGTCACCTGGGGCTTCCGCGGCCGAACAGAGCTCGAAGCCGCCGACGCCGACTACGTGGTGGACACCCAGGACGAGCTAGCGGCGCTGATTCTGGGCGAGTAACGAGCGACACTGCTTAACGCAGCTGCGACAATTCTTCCGCGCGGAAAGCGCATCCCGTTTTGGAGCTCCGGAATGGGATGCGCTTTCCGTTTGAGACGCATCAGGGAAACCGCATCCCATTTCAGAGCAATATTCCGGGTCGCACTTTCCGCAACCCACCCCATCCGGAAAATGCGACCCACTATTCGGCCAAAAACCGGGTCGCATCTTCCCAAGCACTCGATGCAACGCTGGCACAAGGAGTGTCCCCAACTACCGGCAGAAAAGGAACGTCCCCAAGTGCCGCCCCAATGACCACCATGGCAACGCCGCAGGTAGAGAACGGACAGCGAAAACGCCCCTAAGCGAGCAAGGTGACGTGAAATCAGAACCACCCTTAAAAAGGGTGGTTTGCTCTTAGGGTATAACCCACGGGCCCCGGGCTCGCGTCTAAAGGCGCGGGCCCGGACTTCGTCCAGGCCTAGTGCATCTTGACCCGTGGCGCGCCGGTCGAACCGGCGGGATCACCCCCTCTTGAAGGGGTCCTCGTACTCCTTCACGCTCAGCTTGTCCAGCGCGATGTCGTGGGACTCCTGCTCCCTGATGTACTTGGCGATCGTCGCCTCGTTCAGGCCGACGGTGGACACGTAGTAGCCCTCCGCCCAGAACTTCCTGTTGCCGAACTTGTACTTGAGGTTGGCGTGCCTGTCGAATATCATCAGCGAGCTCTTCCCCTTCAGGTAGCCCATGACGCTCGCGACGCTGTACTTCGGCGGGATCGCCAGCAGCACGTGCACGTGGTCGGGCATCAGGTGCCCCTCGATTATCTCGATCCCCCTGCACTCGCACAGCTTCCTGAGGATCTCCCCTATGTCGCTCCTGATTTGGTTGTAGATCACTTTGCGCCTATACTTCGGCGTGAACACGATGTGGTACTTGCACATCCACTTCGTGTGGGAAAGGCTGTAGGCCTTCTGGGCCATGGCGACCACCCCTTCGACTCGAATTCTTGACGGCCTGAACAATCGTCAATATCGGTCGGAGGGGTGGCTTTGTAAAGCCGTTTGTCTCCACCCGCGTAGCGGGTGGTTTAAAGCTGGCCGCTGCGCGGCCAGCGGACTAAAGTCTTGAATGAAAGGGCGCTGACCTTCTGGTCGCGCCCTTGAAATTGAACGTCAGATTGCCGCTTAGGGGCGTTTGCAGCGTCGAGCAGTTACGGCGTTTGGTAAAACGCCGTAACGAACTACCGCGCAACGAACTAGCTCAGCATTGCATCCATCATCTCGGAGTTGACGGAGTCGTCGGCAGACCACTCGCCATCGTCGTTGCAGGTGTACTTGAAGATAACCGTGGTCTTCCTGGGCTCGGTGGCCTTGGTCACATCGACCATAACCTGACCGGCCATCTTGTACAGCTCGTCATCGGAAGGAACCGTGTCAAGCGCAGCGACCTTCTCCTGATACTGGGTGGAGAAGTCCTCGACGATCTTGTTCATAGATTTGCATGTAATAGAGACCTCGGCGGTCGCGACACCCTTGTCCTCGTCGACCGTCACGTCGCCGATCTTGTAGTCAAAGCCCTCAAGATAGGTCTTGGCGTACTCCTTGGGATCGATACCCAGCTGCTCGAACTCGTCGCCCGAAGCCTCCTCCAGACCAGAAAGGAAGTCGTCGCCACCGTTCTTGACCTCATCAAACTGCGTCGTAAGATCCTCGGTGATGAGCTCCTCAACCGAAGGACCTCCACAGCCGGAAAGCACGACCACGCATGCAACCAAGACGGCCATGAGGGGCGCAAGCAGCAGCTTCTTTTTCATGTTGTTCCTCCCAATGAGCGGCACCGCGCTTCCCGGACGCGGCACACGTTGTAATAAGTAAGCCCATACTATCCACTTATGAACACCCTCGGCAACGCGAAGGCGCGGTCGGTTCGTTTTAGCGTCCGAACGGTTTGCAAGCCCACCCAACGTGCAATAAAACGCTTTCCCGCGGTGCAATAAAAAAGGTGGCCGGAAAACCCGACCACCCTCGCACAGCCTTTGGATGCCGCAGTTTACTTGCGGACGACCTTGACGATGGCGTCACCGGCGGCGACGGCGGACTCTGCCTCAACGGTGAGCTCGACATCGGCAAACTCGGCGGTGTTGGACACGGCCACGACGACGCAGTCCTTGTAACCGGCAGCGGCGATCTTGGCGCGGTCGATCTTGAGTATGGGCTGGCCAGCCTTCACAACGTCGTCGGCCTTGACGAAGCCCTCGAAGCCATCGCCGTTCATGTTGACGGTATCGACGCCAACGTGCACCAGAACCTCGATGCCGCTATCGGACTGCAGGCCCACGGCGTGACCCATGGTGACGGTCACCTTACCGTCGCAGGGAGCGTAGACCAGATCGTCCTCGGGCCACACGGCACAGCCCTTGCCCAGAACCTCGCCACCAAAGACGGGATCGGGCACGTCGGCCATCTTGATGACCTTGCCCTTGACGGGCGAGCACAGCACGTCGGCGCCGGCAGAAGCAGAGATGGAGGCCGGAGCAGCGGCAGCCGCGGGCTCAGCCTTCTTCTTGAACATATCAAACAGACCCATACGTTTTCTCCTCTTGATTAAGCGCAACGTTGTGCGCATGCCTACGGTAATTATAGTGCCAAATGGTTCAAATGCTAAGGTGGGGACTCGAATCGCAAGCCCTTCCCGGTAGTGCTCGTGGGATGAGCATCTCCTTTGCATCGCGGTTCGATAAGCCGAGTATCGCCCACGCGCGGGACGGGCAGAAGCGGGCACGCCAAACCCGATACTTCTTTTCGCAGCGGCACCCCGCCGCCACCCCGCTCCTGGCACCTCCTGATACCTACCGAAACGTGCCAAAATAAACCCGTCCCTTTTTGGTAGGTTTGGCGAGTGTGGATTTTCGGACGCTTAACTAACGAGCGTGGATAATCTCCCACTTTGACTTTGAGGCCGTCACCGAGCCAAAAACGGGAGATTATCCACGTTCATTTTGGATGACCCCCCCCCTGTACCAAGCCGAGCTCCATGGTCAAGTAATAACGACTTCTCATCATTAGATTGTTTACATCAATTCTAATAACTATTTAATCCTTAAACTCGTTATTAGAATTGATATGATTGGCCTAATAACGAGTTTCCGGCACTAAAGATATGGAGGGCGCGATGCAAATCGAGGAGAACGGCCAGGGAACGCTCCGCAATAATCTATCGGGGAAATTGGCTTACTATTCGTTTTTTCCAACGCCCTTGCAATCATTGAGGCAGCTAAACCTCACCGAGGAAACCTATCGCACGCTTTCCGCATGCTCACGAAAGCTTGGAGAGCTTGAAGGCATGCTCTACTTTGTTCCCAACGCCGACATGTATCTGACAATGTACGTGCGCAAAGAAGCACTCCTTTCTTCGCAAATTGAGGGAACCCAGTGCACGTTTGACGACCTACTTAGTCCATCGCAAACACAACTCCATCATAAAGATGTTGCAGACGTCGTGAATTACGTCCGTGCTGTCGACCGCGGCGTAGAACTGCTCAAAAAGATGCCCTTGTGCACGAGACTTCTTAGGCAAGTTCATGCGGTCCTGCTGGACGGAGTGCGCGGAACGGAGAAGAATCCAGGCGAGCTGCGCTCCTCACAAAACTGGATTGGCCCCTCAGGCTGCACCATTGCAACCGCATCGTTTGTCCCTCCAAACATTGAAGATTTGAGTAACACGCTCCAGGACCTCGAACGCTTTATCAATGAGCCTCAAGTCGAAATGGATCCGATTGTGCGGGCGGCGCTCGTCCATTACCAATTTGAAACTGCCCATCCATTCCTAGACGGAAACGGTCGCCTGGGCAGGCTTCTCATTACACTTATGCTCATCAATGATGGCGTTCTTCATTCTTGCTTGTTCTATCCATCGTTCCAGTTCAAGAAAAATCGAAGCGAGTACTACCGGCAACTCACATCCGTAAGGGAGAGAGGCACTTACGAGGAATGGATAGAGTTTTTCTGCAACAGTCTTCTCGAAAGTGCGAAGGACTCGGTAGGGTCTTTAAAAAACCTTGTTGACCTCCATAACCGTTCCACAGCAACCATTACCGAAAATCTCGGAAGGACTGCTGCAAACGGGCAAAGGCTGTTGGGCATTCTTGAAGAGCACCCCATCGTCGACACCGCATTCATCGCTGCCCAACTCGATATCGGCAGGAGTACCGCGAGCGCGCTCGTCAAATCATTTGAAGAATTGGGTATCCTCCGTCCGCTCGACGAGTCAAGACAGAGATACCGGCAGTACGGGTATGAAGAGTATCTTTCGATTCTCAGGGAAGACGCCGAGCCGATTAGATAGGCATCGCAGCCCAGGCAAATTAAAGCGAGCGTGGATAATCTCCCACTTTGAGCCCGCACACAGGCCAAAACCGGGAGATTATCCACGCTCATTCCTGAGTAGTCATTTATGAACGTCCCCAATGACTACTCCGGCATCGCCGATGTTTCGGCAACGACAGCGAACGGGCCGCATTCGGAGCAAGACGACGCCGCAGGTAGAGAACGGACAGCGAGCGGGTCGCATTTGTGACAAGGTGACGTGAAACAAAAGGGCGCTGACCTTCTGGTCGCGCCCTTGAAGTTGAACGTCAGATTGTCCAAATGCGGCCCGCGCAGCGTCGAGCAGTTACGGCGTTTGGTAAAACGCCGTAACTAACGTGCTCCGTACTGCTCGTAGTAGGCGTCGATGGCGGTCTTGAGCTCGTCGTCGATGACAACCTTGCCGTCGATCTCGTGGTTGTAGAGGGTCTCGACGACCTCAGCCATGGAGACGATGCTCGCGACGGGGAAACCGTACTTGGCCTCGATCTCCTTCTGAGCGGTGGTCACACCGCCCTTGCCGACCTCCATGCGGTTGAGGGACACGATGAGGCCCTTGATCTCGACATCGGCAGCAGCCTTGACCTTGGGATAGGTCTCGTCGATGGACTTACCGCTGGTGGTGACGTCCTCGACCATGACCACGCGGTCGCCGTCCTGGGGCTCATAGCCCAGCAGGTTACCCTTGTCGGCGCCGTGGTCCTTGGCCTCCTTGCGGTCGCAGCAGTACTTGACCTCCTTGCCGTACAGCTCATGGTAGGCAATGGCGGTCACGACGGCCAGCGGAATACCCTTGTAGGCCGGTCCAAACAGCACGTCAAAGTCGTCGCCAAAGTTATCGTGGATGGCCTGGGCGTAATACTCGCCCAGCTTCTTGAGCTGATAGCCCGTCACGTAAGCGCCGGCGTTCATAAAGAACGGGGACTGACGGCCGCTCTTGAGCGTAAAGCTGCCGAACTTAAGGACGTCGGACTCGACCATAAACTTGATGAACTCTTGCTTGTAAGCCTCCATGCGGGCTCCTCTCGTAATCGCGTACGTGCCTTCCAGTTTAGCGCAGGCGAAGCGTAGATGCGGACGCGCTTTGGGGCCACGGCATTCTGTAAAGGCTTTGTCAGGGGGAATGGTTTTCCGAACAATGGGGTTGACATGTCAAACCCCCTCATCAAGAATACGGGCGGATTAAAAAGGGGTACGAGATACCCAAAGCGCACTGCGCTCAGCCTTTAGGAGGTGTGCCATGGAAGGCAGTCCTAGTCGAAAAACCTGCATGTCGCCCTCGGCACGCCGCGAGGACTCCGCACACGCATAAACGCCACCGGCAGATCGCCAAAACCACCGCAAAGGCGCGCTGCACCCTTTGTGGGCTCAAGAGCTTGACGTGAGCGACATCTAGGTTTTTTGAAGCAAATACGACACGTACGCTAACTCCCTTTAACAAGGAGGACCCTATGCTGATGCTCAAAACGGCCACGGTGCTCGAAGCAATCTCCAAGCGCCGCCACACGGCGCGTCCCGCCGCCCACGCCGGCCTGTCCAAGAACACCATATTCGCCGCCACCCATAGCGCCGAGGACGCTCTCGTACTGCTTGACGCCACGGCAAACGGCCTCACCGCCGAACAGGCAACCGAGCGCCTGGACACCTCCGGCCCCAACACCATCGAGGCACCGACCAAGACGCCCGCCCGTCGCATCGCCGACGCCTTCATCGATCCCTTCGCCGGCATCCTCGCCGCGCTCGCGCTGATCTCGCTCTATATCGACGTGCTCGCCGTGCCCGAGCCGCAGCGCGACCCCTCCGCGGTCATCGTCATCGGCATCATGCTGCTGGTATCGGGCGGCATGAAGTTTATCCAGGAAGCCCGCAGCGGCAATGCGGCCGAGGCCCTTAAGGACCTGGTCTCCAACACCTGCACCGCCCTGCGCGACGGCGAGCGCATCAAGATCCCCTTCGACGAGCTCGTCCCCGGCGATGTGATCCGTCTCTCTGCCGGCGATATGGTGCCAGCAGATGCCCGCGTCATCACCGCGCGCGACCTGTTTGTCATCGAGTCCGCACTCACCGGCGAGAGCGAGGCCGTCGAGAAGACCGCTGCCGTCACCGTCGTCGAGGGCGCCGACGGCTCCGCGCTGCCACTCTCTGCCTGCAAGAACATCGTCTTTACCGGCACCTCCGTGCAAAACGGCACCGCCATGGCGCTTGTCGTTGCCACCGGCTCGGACACCTACCTGGGCGGCATCGCCAAGATACTCAACGGGCGCGGCGAAAAGAGCGCGTTTGACCGCGGCGTCTCGAGCGTCTCCATGTTGCTCGTACGCCTCATGCTCGTTATGGCGCCGGCCGTCTTTGCCATCAACGCCGCCACCAAGGGCAACGTCATCGACGCGCTGCTGTTCGCCACGAGCGTGGGCGTGGGCATCACGCCGCAGATGCTTCCCGTCATCGTGACCACAAGCCTGTCGCAGGGCGCCAAGGACCTCGCCCGTCGCCAGGTTATCGTCAAGGAGCTGCCGGCGATTCAAAACCTGGGCGCCATGGACGTCCTGTGCTGCGACAAGACCGGCACCCTCACCGAAGACCGCATCGTGCTCGAGCGCTACCTCAACACCGATGGCAACGAGGACGCGCGCGTGCTGCGCCATGCGTTTTTGAACAGCTTCTTCCAGACCGGCCTCAAAAATCTTATCGACCTGGCCGTAATCGACCGTGCCGATGTGACACCCTCGACCGTCGCACCCGATTCCATGCTGGGCCAGAGCCTGCGCGACCGCTACACCAAGGTCGACGAGGTTCCCTTCGATTTCTCGCGCCGTCGCCTGAGCGTAGTTGTCTCCGACGCCCAAGGCAAAACCCAGATGGTTACCAAGGGAGCTGCCGAGGAGATGCTCGAGATCTGCTCCTTTGTCGAGGTCGATGGCATCGCCCGGCCGCTCGCCGAAGACAAGCTCGCCCAGATTCGCAAGCAGGTCGCCGATCTTAACGCCGAGGGCCTGCGCGTGATTGCCGTGGCACAGAAGACCGATCCGCGCTGCGTGGGCGAGTTTGGCATCGCCGACGAATGCGACATGGTGCTGATGGGCTTTTTGGCCTTCCTCGATCCGCCCAAAGCAAGTGCCGCGGGCGCCGTCGCCACCCTCGAGGCCAAGGGCGTGGCGGTCAAGGTCCTGACCGGCGACAACGACCGCGTCGCCGCCACCGTCTGCGCGCAGATCGGCATCGATGCGAGCAACGTCTTGCTCGGCTCCGAGATCGATGCGCTCGACGACGCCGAGCTTGCCGAGCGCGCCGAGAAAACCCACCTCTTCGCCAAGCTCTCGCCGTTGCAGAAGGCGCGCCTGGTGCGCGTCATGCGCGAGCTACTCGGCCACACCGTGGGCTTTATGGGCGACGGCATCAACGACGCCGCCGCCATGCGTGCGAGCGATTGCGGCATCTCAGTCGATTCGGCCGTCGACATTGCCAAGGAATCCGCCGATATCATCTTGCTTCAGAAGGACCTGGGCGTGCTCGAACGCGGAATCATCGAAGGCCGCCGCACCTACGGCAACCTGCTCAAGTACCTCAAGACCACAGTGAGCTCCAACTTTGGCAACGTGCTGTCCGTGACCGTCGCGAGCCTGTTCTTGCCGTTTTTGCCCATGAGTGCCCTACAGCTGGTGCTGCTGTCGCTCGTCTACGAGATCGTGTGCATCACGCTACCGTGGGACACCGTCGATGACGTCTGGACCGCCCGTCCGCGCTCCTGGGACACCGCGTCCATCAAGGGCTTTATGCTCGAGCTGGGCCCCGTGAGCTCGCTGTTTGACATCGTGACCTTCGCCGCGCTCTTCTTTGTGGTGTGCCCCGCCACCGTGGGCGCAAGCTGGTCCGAGCTCTCCGGGACGGGCAACGTCGCGGGTATGGCGACCTTTGCCGCGCTCTTCCAGAGTGGCTGGTTTATCGAGTCCATGTGGTCGCAGACGCTCGTGATCCACATGCTGCGCTCCCCGCGCCTGCCGAGCCCACGTGACCACGCCGCGCCGGCACTGTGCGCTCTCACCGTGCTAGGCCTGGCGCTTGTCACCTGGCTGCCGGCAAGCCCCATCGCCGATGCGCTCGGCCTCATGACGCTGCCCACGAGCTTTTTTGGGCTGCTCATTGGCATCGTTACCGCCTATATCGCGCTCACCCAGCTGGCAAAGCGCCGCTACATTGCCCGCCACGGCGAGCTGCTGTAGCGAGCAGACGGAAAACACCCTGCCAGCTGCCGTTGCCACTACCACAGCTGCCAACGCCTCTGCCGCTGCCGCAGTCTGTCCCCTCAGCAGTTGCGGTGGAATAGTTCCTGTTTAAAGCCCCATGACTTTGATTTAGGGACTATTCCACCGCAACTTATTGGAGGATTAGCTAGTCCTTGGGCGTCCAGGACCAGAAGAAGTTGATAAGGGCCACACGTGAGGTGGTGCCAGTCTTTTTGTTGATCGAGGAAATGTGACGGTAGGGCGTTGAGCGCGAAAGGAAGAGCGTTGCGGCGATGTCCTGAACGCTCTGGTCCGAAACGACCAAGACCTCAAGAATATCGCGCTCGCGCTCTGTAAGCCCAAAGGCGGCAACGAAGGCATCGAGGCACTCATCGGGCGTGAACTCCGCTGCCTCCACGGGCGCGGAATCGGAACATGCGGGTGCAAAATCCCCACCAAAATCGTCGGTAGCAAGTGCCAGTCCATCCCACATCACGACATCACCAGCTCGTCGCCCCAACTGCCCCAGCAGCGTAATCGCAATGCCCACAAACATCACGAGCGCCGCACCGACCGCAGCCAGCACATTTTGACTCGAGATAATCGCCACTGCCGGCGCCGTCACGAACATCGAGCACACGTTGTTGACGACGCGACCCATGCACGGCCAAAAATATGACCAGCGCGCATAGAGCGAGACGGCGGCATATTTTGTGGTAAAGAACACCACGAAAAAGCCCGAGCCCAGATAAAAGATGATCGTGGCAGCAAGCTCGTTGCCGCCATTGCCATCGACGATGAGCACAAAGAACGAAAGCGTGGACAGTATGGCGGCACATGTCATGCCGATATTCATATACGAGCGGCCGTGCAGGTCAAATAGTGCGCCAGCGACCAACGAGCTCACGACAAGCAGCAGGCGCGGCCAATCGCCCAAATCGACGGTTCCGACAGCATGCAGGGTCGTGAAGCCCGCGTTGAGAGCGGCGAATACGCTGGAAAGATACGCCGTCGCCACGGTCAGGCGAACTACGGCGCGACGGAATGCCGCCTTTGCCTCGGGATCGTCATGCCACTTGGCGCCATATTCCAGAGCATCTACCGAAAGCCCGGCAGCACTGGGTTCAAAGCTGGGATCGGACTCGTCGCGCAGCTTGGCGCGTCGGGCACCGTGGAGCAACGCCACCTGCGCGATCGCACAGACGACCAGAACAGCCTGCTGAGGAATGCCGACAGGCATCACCATGTGGTTGAGAACCTGCACCAGAACGCCCATGGCGTAAGAAAGTGCGGCGGCGCGCGCCAAGCAGGGCGTTCGCGCAAAGCGCCTCGCAAAATTTGCATGAGCAGTCGATCCGCAGTAGCCCAGCGCGCAGCACGCCACCAAACCGCCGGCAATTACCACCTCAACCTGAACCGCCATAATCAACAGCAGCAATGCCGCCACCAGCAAAACGCCCGTGACGTCACTCGTTGCGTCGATAGCATGGGGACGGCGATAGTACAGAATGGGACGCACAAAGAAGCCAATCACGCTCGCGCCGATGACAAGGCTCTCATAAATAACGACCTCGTTCGGAGACACGAACTCGGCCATGCGCACATCAAAAAGATACTCGCACGCCAAAAACGTGAAGAAGAACAGCGCCAGGCATATAATCTCCCGAATGCCCCGACGCAAATATGCGGTTGTGTCTCCCATGCCCCTCATGGTTAACCCCCAGCCGCTCAATTGTCTGGAAATCTATTTTAATAAAGAACCAGTCTCAATATCGAAGCCAGGCTCGAAATGCTGCCAATTCGACCCCAGCCGTCCACATCACGCCGCGATTTTGAGCCGCATGGACCAGAAGGGACGCGCGCGATCTCTAGCTCGGCCAGGAGTGTCCCCAACTACCACTCATTTAAGTACGTCCCCAATGAGTGGCCGAAGAGTGTCCCCAGCGACTAGCCAAAAATGGGCCATATGTCCCAGTTGTGGAGACTCGTTGAGCCGTCTGGGTATCGTGAAAGATCGCGCACTCCCCCATCATCAAAAGTGACACACGCTACCAGTTGATGGGAGGCAGCCATGGGCTTCTTTGACAAGATGTTCGAGAAGAAAGAGTGCGCGATTTGCGGTACCGAGCTGGGACTTCTAGGTAAGACAAAAATCAATGAAGGCTACCTGTGCAAAGAGTGCGCCGGCAAGCTCTCCCCCTACTTTCACGGCTATCGCTCCAGCACCGCGGACGATATCCGTGAGCAACTCGCCTACCGCGAGGCCAACGCCGAGCGCCTGTCTTCGTTCAACCCCACGCGCACGCTTTCTGCCGGGCGCACCAATATTATGCTCGATGAGGACGCGGGCCTGCTGATCATCACTTCGCAGAGCCGCTGGCGCGACGCCAATCCCGACATCATCGAGTTCTCGCAGGTACTCGGCTGCGATATGGATATCGACGAGCAGCGCACCGAGATCTATCGCGAGACCAAGGACGGCGAGCGCGAGAGCTACAACCCGCCGCGCTACGACCTGGATTACGACTTTAATCTGACCATCCACGTCAACACGCCGTACTTTACCGAGATCAACCTGCGCGTGAACGACTCCACCATCGATCAGCGCGGCTCTATCGAATACCGCGAGGCCAAGCGCCAGGCAACCGAGGTCCGCGATGCGCTGGTGCAGCTGCGCCAGGAGACGCGCGACAGCGTCGTGGCCGCCAAGGCCCCCAAGACCGCGGTGACCTGCCCCTTCTGCGGAGCCACCACCATTCCCGATGCCAGCGGGCGCTGCGAATACTGCGGCGGCGCCATCGGCGCATAGCACCCGGCACGGAAAGGACCGACCATGGCCTTCGAGAGCGTTAACTATCAGTGCCCTGCCTGCGGTGGCCCCCTGCATTTTGCCAGCGCCGAGCAAAAGCTCGTCTGCGACTACTGTGACTCGCGCTTTGAAGTCGAAGAAGTCGAGGCCCTCTATCGCGAGCGCCAGGACAAGGCAGATGCCAAAGCCGATGCCGCAGCCGCGGCTCCCAAACCTGCTGCCGACGATGCCGTGCAGGAGTTGGCCCAGAACGCCGGCTACATCTGCTCGTCGTGCGGTGCCGAGCTCGTGTCCGACGGCACCGTCGCCGTTACCACCTGTCCATACTGCGGCAACTCTGCCGTGGCACCCGGCCAGCTCTCTGGCGACTTCTCGCCCGACCTGGTGATTCCGTTTAAACTCGGACGCGACGATGTCATGACCGCACTCAAGGAGCACTACAAGGGCAAGATCCTGCTGCCCAAGAGCTTTGTCACCGGCAACCACATCGACGAGGTCCAAGGTGTCTACGTGCCGTTTTGGCTCTACGGCGCCCGCGTTGACGGCGAAGTATACTTTGACGCGACCAACGAGACCGTGACCGAGGAATCCGATCGCACCGTCACGACCACCGACCACTACGATGCCTATCGCAAGGGCAATATCTCGTTTAAGCGCGTGCCCGTCGACGGATCGTCCAAGATGCCCGACGGCCACATGGACGCCATCGAGCCGTTTGACTACGACGCACTGCGTCCGTTCTCAGTCGCATATATGCCCGGCTACATCGCCAACCGTTACGACGAGGACTGCGAGACCTGCAAGGCGCGCGCCGAGCGCCGTATGGAAGAAAGCACGATCTCGGCCCTGCGCGAGACCGTCGTCGACGAATACGACGATGCCACGGTCGAAAGCAAGCAGCTCGACTACACCTGGGAAGACAGCGACTACGCCCTGTTCCCCGTCTGGATGCTCTCCACCTCGTGGAACGGCAAGAGCTACCTGTTTGCCATGAACGGTCAGACCGGCCGCTTGGTCGGCGAGCTCCCCTGCTCCAAGCCCAAGCTCGCCATCGCCTCGGTGCTGTTCTTTATGATCGGATTTATCCTCTCCCAGATTCTCTTTATGGGGGAATACGCCTTCGATCCGGATTACCTCGCCTTTGATATCGAGGGCATCCTCATCAACGTCATCGCGCCGCTGACCATCGTGATTATCGGAGACGTGCTGCTGGTGGGCCAGCTCAAGACGGCCAACGAGGCCACCCACGCCGATTGCTACTGTGGCGAGCTCGACCTGACCGAGAAGCACGACACCTTCAGCCACACCGAGACCACCGTCGTCATGAAGGACGACAAGGACGACTAACCATCCTGACCAATACCACCCGGCCTTTGACGAGAAAGGAAGATCACCATGGGACTCTTGAAAGCTGGATTGGGAGCTGCCGGCGGCGTCATGGCCGACCAGTGGAAGGAATTTATCTACTGCGAATCGATGCCCGCTGACGTCTTGGCCTGCAAGGGCAGCAAGCGCACCGGCGGCCGCAGCTCCAACACGCGCGGCGAGGACAACGTCATCTCCAACGGCTCGGTCATCGCCGTCAACGACGGCCAGGGCATGCTCGTGGTGCAAAACGGCAAGATCATCGAGGTCGC
Source organism: uncultured Collinsella sp. (assembly GCA_958403385.1). Classification (GTDB taxonomy): domain Bacteria; phylum Actinomycetota; class Coriobacteriia; order Coriobacteriales; family Coriobacteriaceae; genus Collinsella. The sequence goes on along the minus strand of CATXXC010000003.1, from coordinate 35,701 downwards.
GCTGGAGCCCGGCGAGTTCGTCTTTGACACCGGCAGCGAGCCGAGCGTCTTTAGCGGCAACCTGGGCGACTCCATCAAAGAGACCTTCGCCAATATCGGCAGCCGTTTTACCTTTGGCGGCGACGCGGGCAAGGACCAGCGCGTCTACTTTATCAACACCAAGGAGATCATCGGCAACAAGTACGGCACCGCCTCGCCCGTGCCCTTCCGCGTGGTCGACAACAACATTGGTCTGGACGTCGACATCTCCGTGCGCTGCAACGGCGAGTATTCGTACCGCATCACCAACCCGCTGCTGTTCTACACCAACGTGTGCGGCAACGTGACCGATAGCTATACGCGCGACAAGATCGACAGCCAGCTTAAGTCCGAACTGCTCACCGCCCTGCAGCCCGCCTTTGCCAAGATTTCGGAGATGGGCATCCGCTACAGTGCCATCCCCGGCCACACCACCGAGCTCGCGCGCGCACTCAACGAGGTCCTCTCGGCCGATTGGCGCGACCTGCGCGGTGTCGAGATCGTGAGCTTTGGCGTTAACTCCATCGCCGCCTCGCAAGAAGACGAGCAGATGATCAAGGACCTGCAGAAGGCTGCGGTCATGCGCGATCCCACCATGGCGGCCGCCAACATCGCCAGCGCCCAGAGCGACGCGATGCGCGCGGCAGCGGCCAACCCCAACGGCGCGATGGCAGGCTTTATGGGCATGGGCATGGCAGGCGGCATGGGCGGCATGAACGCCAGCCAGCTGTTCGCCGCCGGCCAGGCACAGCAGCAGGCCGCCCCGCAGCCGGCTCCGGCACCCACTCCCACACCGGCTCCCGCCGCACCTGCGGCCGGCGCATGGACCTGCAGCTGCGGCGCCACCAACACCGGCAAGTTCTGCTCCGAGTGCGGTAGTCCCGCACCCGCCCCGGCACCGGCCAAGTGGTTCTGCCCCAACTGCGGCAGCGAAAACGGCGGCAAGTTCTGCAGCAACTGCGGAACGCCCCGGCCCTAGCCCCTCTATCTGGTAATTGGCGGGGGATCCGCCACCCCCGCATTTGCTTCTATGGGTTTTCACACAAGAAGGAGGACACCATGAAGACAACGTTCAAAAAGTCCGTACTCGCATTTCTGACATGCGTCCTGGCGCTCGCCTTTGCCCTGACGGGCTGCAGCAGCGGCGGCAAAGACCCCAAGGCCAACTTCGTCGGCAGCTGGGAACTCTCGGGTGGAACCGTGGATGGCGAAGAGCTGACCGATGAGTACATGAAGATGCTCGAGGATTGGGGTGTCCACTGCGTCCTGATTCTCGATGAGGACGGTACAGGCGCCCTCGACCTGTTCCTTGAAGTCGTCGACCTTAAATGGGAGGCAAAGGACGCCACCACCGTAACCATCACCGCCGAAGATGAGTCGCACGACATGAAGCTCAAGGACGGCAAACTCATCCTCGAAGAAGATGACGGCAATCTTGTCTTTACCAAGTCCGATAAGGACCTGTCCGGTACGGTGAAGAAGGATCGCGAAGCGGCCGAGAAGGAAGAGGAGATCGATGAGGCCGTCGAAGACGACGATGTCCAGAACGTCGAAATCTCCCCCGCCGTCACCGTCGCCGATGACGATCTGTGCACCATCACCATCACCGAGAAATTCAAGGACGACTGGGGCGACATCGGCTTTGTCGTCAACATCACCAACAAGAGCGACAAGGACCTGACCTTCTACGCTCCTTCCGGCAAGACCAACGTCAACGGCACTATGAAGGAAGCCTGGTTCTCGGCTCACCTGATGCCCGGCACCAACGCCACCGAAGAGTTCACCTTCTCGAACGGCACACTCGATAGCCTTGACGACCTCGTCAACACGACCATCGGCATCGATGCCTACCTGACCGATTCCTACGAGGACGTCGCCTCCTACAGCGCAACCATCGCGTAACGGCAGACACCGATAGCCGCGGATTGGCGGACACATCCGCGCACATGCCAGACGGGGCCGCAGGAGTTGATCCTGCGGCCCCGCCGCTTTATGCCCGCAGCACTGCCCATACAAGCAGGTCGCCCGCCGTTTTTAGATGCAAAACGGCGGGCGACCTATCTTCGGCGTTGGAGCACGGGCGGCACACCGACTACGGGCGCTCCATGTTGGGGACGATGCTGCCTTCGGTCACCGCATGCACGGCAAGACGCATGATGTTGTCGTAGCCGGTCTTGCTCAGGATCTCCGAAATGCGGCGCTTGATGGTGCCCTCGCTCATAAACAACTCGGCCGCGATCTCGCGTCGGCTCTTGCCCTCGCAGGCAAGGCGCAAAATCGACAGCTCGACATCGTCGAGTGCCGCCGTGCCCGAAAAAATGCTCTCGGGCGGCTTGGGAAACGTGCAATAGCCCGCCAGCGTGGAGCGCATCACGGCGAACAGCTCGTCGATACCGACGTTCTTGTACACAAAGCTATCGACGCCCGCCTCGCGGGCCTGATCGACAAAGGTGATCTCGGGCATGCCGGTCATGATAATGATGCGGCACTCGGGCAGCTGCTCCTTGATGCGCGCCGCCGCCACGATGCCGTTAGAATCATGCTCGGTGCATACGTCCATCAGTATCATGTCCGGACGCTCCTTGAGCGCGACACCCAAGGCCTCGGAGGCATCGGCGATGGCTGAAACAACGGTCATATCGGGCTGGTCGCCAACGGAGCGCGCCAGGCTCTCGCGCAGAATGGCCTGGTCTTCGACTATAAGGACGCGAATCATGAGCTTCTCCTCCGAACAGCGGCGTTGGGCGTAAGTGGAATGGATACCGTAAGCGTAAAGGGCGGGGCGGCGTGGACCTCTAGGCTGCCACCCAGATCTTGCGCGACATGCCTCATACCTGGGATACCCGTTCCCTCGCGATACGATACGGGGGCCGGGGACCCGTCGTTAGAAATCGTCATGTGCGCGACGGTGCCAGCATCCGCCCCCTCCTGCCACAGGCGCACGTGGACCCGATGCGCCTGCGCATGCTTGGTGGCATTGATCGAGGCCTCGCGGATAATCTGCAAAAATGCGGCGGCGACACGCGCATCCTCAGGCAGCGCGCCCTCAACATCGATCTGCACACTCACCAGGCCAAAAGCATGGACGATATCACCCAGCTGCTCTGCAGGCTCGCTGGCACCACCACTGCGCAGATCGGCAGCGATTGAGCGCAGCAGTGGGTCGATCTGCTCGAGTGACTCGTCATCCAGGCGCCCCTCCTCCAAATAGCGATGAAGAATGGACAGGCGCTGGCCAATCACGTCGTGCACGCGAGCGCGCATACGCAGATAGGCCGCATTGTCAGCAACTTTTTTGGCTTCTTCGATCTGGGCTTGGAGCTCTTGGCCCGCAAGCTCAAGCAGGTGGTTGGCTTGCGCCAGGCGATCATGGGCATGCGCATACTCTGTTACATCCAGACCGATAATGCGCTCGAAGAGGCGGCCCGAAACCATAACGTCATCGTGCACAAACAAGCGAATCTCGGCGGGAGAAACCTCGACCACAACGCGCGCCTCACCAAAGCGGTCCAGATTAATGCGCACGCGGTTCTTGCTGCTTTCGGGCATTTGCATGCTAAGTTTGCGCAGGTCGTTCCATGTGCTGCTCATGTCACACAGATCAGTGGGCATATGAAGTTCCACTAGGTTTTTGCGCATGCAGCGGTTCATGAGCAGCGGACGGCCCCTCGGGTCCAGATACAGGATGCCCACGGGAATCACGTTGATGGTCTCGATCGTCGAGAACGCGGTGATATCCTCCTGGCGGTTACGGACGTCCATCAAGAGCGCCGCGATGGAACGGAACAGGAAGAACGCTCCCTCTGCGATAAGGACAACGGTCCACGCCGAGTCCATAACAACAACCATTGGCGGCGTTACGGCGGCAACGAGCAGCAGCTCAGTCAGCATGACGGGACGACGATAGCGCACCATAAGCACCACGCCATAGGCAAAGATCGCGGCATTGAGCCACAGCGCTCCGCCCATTGCCCTGGCGCAAACGCCAAGCGGCGCCAGCAGATACGAGCCAGACGACGCGAATAAGATGAGCGCCGAAATCATCAGGTGAAGCACAAGGCTCGCCTCGTAGGCGCAAATCACCTTACGGTTATAGGACGAGCGGCGCGATGAGATGAGCGGGACGTGGATCGTCTGCAGACTCGCAGCCAGGGCAAAGACAACATCGAGCGCAACGATTTGGGGAAGGATGAGCGAAATCTGCATCGTCACTCACCCGCCCTCGGCATCAAAACGATCATGCGCAGCTGGCCGAGCTCGCCCTCAAGGCGGTATGCCACGTTGCGCCCTTGCAGAGCGCTTTCGAGCTCTTGCGCAGCGGGCGTCTGCGAAAGATCTTCATCATCGTTGGAAAAAAGCGTGGCGCGCAGCTCGACACTGCATCGGTCATGGTCGCCCAAGTGATACATAAGCGCCGGATGGTCGGTGGTGTAGGCAAAAAACGCAAAGTCATACACGCAGTCGTACAGGGCGCTTACCGTACTGGCGTGCATCGGGCGCCGTATGGCGATAATCGAGGCGCAATCGATATCGATGGTGCGCAGGTCGCTTGCGAGCTCGTTGGCAATGAGCTGAATGCGGTCGCGATCAAAACCGCTCTCCCCGTGCTGTGCCAACGTGAGCGACCCCTTGCGCTTGCAATAGGCGACGAGCATCTTGGCGCGCTGCAGCATGCGGTAACGCTCGTGCGAAGACGCTTCGTCGGTCAACGGCGGCAGCGAGCTCAGCAGGTCGTACATCCCTTCGAGCGCACGGGCAAGCGCCTGGTCCACATCTTGGACCAGCAAGGTCTCGGCCTCTTGATCTGCCAGGTGCGTCTTAAGGTCGTAGTCGGCGGCGAGTAGCTCGTTTTGACGCTGCAGCTCCATGCGACGATGCGCCAGTTCACGGTTAAGCTCGTTGAGCTCCGACACGTCTTGGGCAAGCAGCGCCGATCCGCCCAGCAGTGGAAAGGCACGGTACATCACATCGGGATCGGACGCCACGGCAAAGGCATGGGCGCGGCCGTGCTCCTGGGTCCGCAACTCCTCGCGCACGCCTACCGGCATTGGCTTTGAAACTGGCGTGGCATAGACTTCCTGCAGGTCGCGCGTTAGAACTTTGAGGTCAAGCGGCAAGGTGTCGAAGATGCCGGCGATGTCGTGATACGACGGAATGACACCGCAATCGAGACAGATTTCCATCGCCACCACGCACAGGATGCAATAGACGAGCGAAAAGTTGAGCCTCCATGCCCAGGGCACACGCAACGCATACGAGATGGCAACGAATGCGCCACCCAGCAGTACGAGCGCCGCCGTGCCCGAGAAACGCTGGATGCGAAAGGACGAGGACCGACCAACCAGGATAAAAAAGGCCACGAAGTCAAAGGCCGTCCACACGAGGACGGCGAAATAACCCCAGCCGTACGTGTAATCGTTGCTCCAGGTGTCGCTTGTACGGTCAAAGCGGAAGACCTGCTGGTGAAAATCGTTGGTGAGCACAAATCCGATAAGCAGGATGGCCACAATCCACAGCGCAGCGCAGTAGCGGCGACCCAGGCGGTGTTGCTCCAGGCCCGCAAGGCGCAGACCACACAACTGGTAGAGCAGCGGAATGAGCGTCATGGGCACGTAGTACAGGTACCACAGCACAGTGGCATAGAACGGCGTGAACGACTTGTACTTGAGAATGACTTCGATCATCCACAGGGCGCAGATGGTGGCGATGGCAACAAGGCGGCGGCGCAACACATAGTCCAAACAGCGCAGATAGACCGATACGCCCCAGATCGAAAATATAATTGCGGCGACAAGCAGCGGGAGAGAGCTCGAGTGGACGAGCGCATCCACGACCTCTTCGGACACCTTGCTATAGGCGGGCACGGCGTTAGAAAGTTTGGGGTCGAAGGCAAACAGCGCCGGCAAGACCGCCAAAAGCATGAGGAACAGCGCGGTGATGGCGCCGGCGATAGCAAAGACGCGGTGACGGTACACCTGATGTGTTATGCCAACAAGGAATCGCGGCATGGCGAAGAGCCTGCCACCCCTGGGATCCGCCACGGGTGCGGATCGGGCGGCCGCGTGGCCGATATGTCGCTCGCGGGTACCCATAGTCCCTTTAGTGTACCGACAGATGGGTCGAAAAAGCGGGCCGCATGTCCCAAAATCCGCAGACGGCAAGGCGCCCGGCAGCCTCCCCCGTCTGGCACTTCCCGATATCCGCCCGCCCCAAACCACCGCAAAGGAGACAGGCACCTTTGTGGTGGTTTGGGGCGATGCGCTAGTCCACGGTGATGTCGAGATTTTTGCCGATGAGGCCAACGTAGCCGCCTTCGGCTGCCTTGGGGCTGTCAGCATGGCAGAGGACCCACTTGTCGGCCTTCCAGTAGCAGTAGCTGTCGCCGGCCGCAGGCATGTCGGCCGCGGCCTCGGGGCGCGGGCCGTTGGTGCCGGCGGGCAGCGCCACCATCACCTGGAAGCCACCGTCGTCGACCATGCACGGCGTGTAGTGGAGCGTGGTGTTGAAGACTTCGACGACCGTACCCGCCGGCACGCGAAACGCCTTGACGCACGCGGTGTCGAGCTTGCCGTCCTCGATCTCCCAGCGATGCGCCACGAGCAGGATAAAGTCGCGAGCGCCCAAGTTGAATTCGCTCGCGCGGTGATACTCCAGGCAGTTGAGTCGTGTATTGTGGCCGTTGCACCAGCCGAGCTGGAAGGGACGGCCACCAAACATGAGAAAGCCAAGCTTGTCGGCATCCTTGACGTCCTCGAGCTCCGGCGCACTCGCAACGTACTTGCTGCCCTCGGGAATGGGCGTGGCAGAGAGCGCCTCGAGCACGGGCGACGTAAGCTCGGACGGAACGTTATCCCAAACGTTGCCATAGGACTTGAACTCGGGATCGTTGACAGAGTAGATATGCATGTTCGCTCCTGTTCGTTTATGTGACAGTATGAACATTCTAGAACAAACATAAGCGATTTTAAACACTCGTCCCGACCACTCAGCAAAAAGGCGCCCCCGCACAAGCGAAGGCGCCCAATGCGCGCGTTTTGGGCGATAAAGCCCTTACGCCTGCTGATAGTGCAGGTGCTTCTCGTCGATATCGGCCAGGTCGCGGTCGAGGTAACGGCGCGCGAGCCAGTTAGCCATGGGAAGGTTCTGGTCCAGGTAGTTGCCGCACTCCTCGGGAGCGGCACCGGGGACATCGCCCTCAAAGTCGGCGACAAACTCGAACAGCTCACGCACGAGCGGCAGGATCTCCTCGCTCGTCACCTCACCAAATACGACGAGGTAAAAGCCCGTGCGGCAGCCCATGGGGCCAAAGTAGACAATGCGGCTCGACCACTCGGCATGATTGCGAAGGAACGTCGCGCCCAGGTGCTCAATGGTGTGACACTCGGCGGTGTTCATGACCGGCTCCTTGTTGGGCGTGGTCAGGCGCAGGTCAAACGTGGTGACGGCAGCACCGGTCGCCGGATCGCGGTCGATGCGGCTCACATACACGCCGGGCTCAAGCAGCAGATGGTCAACGGAAAAGCTGGCGATGCGCTCCATGGCAGATCCTCTCGATAGTCAAATTGGGACGGGGCTCTTTTAGCTGGTTCGATTGGTCGCACCAATCATACCAGTCAAAAAGCCCCGTCCCAAAAAGACAACTTAGCCAAGGACACGGGCCATACGCGTCTTGAACTCGGACAGGAAGCGCGGAGCATCCACGGTCAGTGCCACAAGCGCGCTCTTGTCCGGATCGGACAGGCGACGCTCATCGCAGATGGTGCGACCGCGGTACTCGCCCAGCAGATCAACACGCAGGTTGCAGCCGAGCGCACCTACGAGCGTGGGGTCGATCGCCACGGCAACGGCCAGCGGATCGTGCAGCGCACAACCACCCAGGTAGGGTGCGTTCATCTCGTACGAGCCAATGTAGTGCTCGACCATGCTCGCAAATGCGCAGCCCGCCATGGTGCCCGAGCCCGTCCAGCCGGCAATGTCGCGGCGTGTGAGCACCACGCGATGCGTCACGTCCAGACCCACCATGGTGAGCTTACGGCCCGAGCGCAGCACTGCGTCGGCTGCCTCGGGGTCGCTCGCCATATTGGCCTCGGCGCCCGCGCTCACGTTACCGGGCACGGTAAGGGCGCCGCCCATTACGACCACGCGGCCGATGGACATCATCGCCGCCGCATCGCGCTCCAGGGCGAGCGCCAGGTTGGAGAGCGGGCCAGTCGCTACGTAGACCAGATCGGGACCATAGGTGCGCGCGGCATCGATCAGATAATCGACCGCAGCGTTGCCGTCGGCCGAGGTCGCCCCCACCGGCTCGTAGGGCGACGCGGGCACGCTCGCGCCGCCGATGCCGTTCTTGCCGTGAATGAGCGCGGTGGACGCCGGCGGCGTATAGGGCTCAGTCGCCTGCAGAGGACGGTCGGCACCCAGGTACACCGGAACCTCGGGGCGACCCAGCAGATCGAGCACCGCCAGGCAGTTGTGCGCCGATTGCTCGACGCGCACGTTGCCAAAGCACGTGGTGATGCCCACGAGCTCCACCTCGGGGCTCGCGATGGCATAGGCCAGCGCCATCGCATCGTCCACACCCATATCCAGATCAAGGATCAGCTTCTTGATTGCCATTGTTCTACTCCGCTTCTCCGTCTTTATCGTTTAACTAAACCAATGTTCAACTTCGGCGCGCGTGGGAATCGATTGCTGAGCGCCCAGGCGCGACACCGTCACTGCCGAGGCGCGAGCACCCGCGGCCATGCACTCAAAGAGCGGCAAGCCCTCTAGGCGAGCCGCCGCCAACGCGCCGATAAACGTATCGCCGGCGGCCGTGGTATCGACTACCGTACTCGAAAGTGCCAGCATGCGCAGCAGCTCACCGCCATCGCCGAGCGTAACCGAGCCGGCACCGCCCAACGTGATGACCGCAGCGCCGGCGCCCTTGTCGAGCAGCGCATTGAGCGCGGCGACGCAACTCACATCATCCGTGGGCAGAATGCCCGTCAGAACCTGGCACTCGGTCTCGTTGGGACAGACCAGGTCGACCGCAGGCCAGACCTCCGCAGGCAGCTCGCAGGCAGGCGCCGGATTAAAGACCGTATAGAACCCCAGCCCATGAGCGCAAACAAGCGCCTCGGCCGTCGCTGCAAGGTCACATTCACCCTGGGCGATAAAGACGCTTCCGGCAGCCGGGGCAATCTCGCTGGCGTCGCCGTCGAGCTCATGGGCCACCAGACGCCTCAGCGCGCAGGCAACGTCCGCGCCCGCAAGCGCATGGTTGGCGCCCGGTGACAGTATGATGCGGTTGTCGCCCTCGCAGCGAATGATGGTCGCGGTACCGGTCTCCACGTCATCGCGAAGCGCCACGAACTCAACGCCCACGCCAGCATCCTGGAGCCCTGCCACAAGCGCATCGCCAAAGGTATCGCGCCCAACAGCGCCGATCATGCACGTGCGCGCACCCATGCGCGCAGCGGCGACGGCCTGGTTGGCGCCCTTACCGCCGGCGTTGGTGATAAAGCCGCTACCGCCGACGGTCTCGCCCGCGCGCGGCATGCGCTCGCACGCCACCGAAAGGTCCATGTTCATGCTGCCGAACACCGCAACGATGCCGCGATCTGCCATGGAAACCTCCTCATCTGCGGGCCTTATACCCACCGCCAGTCGTCGATCGTGCACTCTCGCACCCCCTATAACTTTAGTTCACTTTGATGTGGACGCGCGCTTGAGCTTGCGCCAGCAGCAAGCATTCACAGGAGCAGGCAGCTACAATGAAGGCGTGCTGATTATTCTCGTCATTGGATGATGTTTTATGGAACAATTCTCGCAATCGGGCTCGCGCGGTCGACGCCGCACGGGCAACGAGCCGGCGCCGCACGAACGCGTGAAGAGCGAACGCCGTGCCAACGAGCCGCGACGCACCGCGAGCCCCCATCGCACTTCTGCCAACAACGCGGGCCGCGCCAACACTCCCGCCGCGGAGCAGACGCCTGCTCGCCCCAAGTCCCGCTACATCCCTGCCCTTGACGGCCTGCGCACGCTTGCCGTCGTCGCGGTGGTGCTCTATCACCTCAACCTCACGTGGGCGCAGGGCGGTCTGCTCGGTGTCACGATTTTCTTTGTGCTTTCGGGCTATCTGATCACGCGCCTGCTGCTCAACGAAGTCGCTAAGACCGGACGCATCGACCTCAAGAGCTTCTGGATTCGCCGCATCCGTCGCCTGGTCCCCGCCGTGGTGACCGTCGTGGTGGTGACCTGCGCGCTGTGCACCATCTTTAACCACGTGATGCTCACCAAGATGCGCCCCGACATCCTGCCGTCGCTGCTGTTCTTCAACAACTGGTGGCAGATTGCCCAAAACGTCTCGTACTTCAATGCTCTGGGCGACCCCTCGCCACTCACGCACTTTTGGTCGCTTGCCATCGAGGAACAGTTCTACCTGATTTGGCCGCCACTGCTGTTTGCCATGGTATCCATGCATGTGAGCAAGCCCAACACGCGCCGCGTGGTTCTGGGCCTAGCTGCTGTCTCCGCCATCGCCATGATGGTGCTCTATAACCCTGCCGCCGACCCCAGCCGCGTGTACTACGGCACCGACACCCGTGTGTTCTCGCTGCTGCTGGGTGCCTGGATGGCCTTTATCCCCGATCGCGACCTGGCGCCGGTGCGTCTCGCTCGTCGTTTGGGGCTCAATCGCCTAGCTGGCGCCGCCAAGCACGGCAAGAACGCCGAGGGCAAGCCTGGCGAGAAGGCCGACGAAGCAGCCGAGACCGCCCCGGCACAGCCGAGCGCCCTCGTGCGCTTTTGGTCCTCGCCCGCATCCATCGATGTGTTGGGCCTCGTGGGTCTGGTTGGCCTTGCCGCCATGGTCGCGCTCACCAACGGCTACACCGCGTTCCAGTATCGCGGAGGCACGCTGCTGTGCTCCATCCTCACGCTCATGGTCATCGCGGCCTGCGTGCAGCCCCAGGGAATGGTTGCCCGTGCGCTGTCCGCCGAGCCGCTCGTGTGGATTGGCAAACGCTCGTACAGCATCTACCTGTGGCACTATCCGCTGCTGTTGCTCATGAACCCGGTCGCCAACATCAACGATACGCCCTGGTGGCAGTACATTTTGCAGGTGCTGCTGGTGGTCGCCGTAGCCGAGTGTTCCTATCGCTTTATCGAAACGCCATTTAGGAAGGGTGCCTTCGGCCGCACCGTCGCCGAATTCCGCGATGGCACCACCACGCCCGCCAACTGGGCACGCGCGCACGTCCCTGTCTGCGCAGCCTGCGCTGTCGTGTTGGTCGTTGCACTGGGCGGTCTGATCTTTGTGCCCGAGACGTCTGCGCTGAGCGGCGAGGGCGCCGAAGTTCTGAACAAGGAAGCCGAAAACACCGCGCCCACCGACCAGCAGGCGGCCGACGACACCGACAAGGACAACGACGGCTTCCCCGATGGCTCCTACGACCTGTTGATGATCGGTGACTCCGTGTCACTGCGCGCCGTTGATTCCTTTGACGGCGTGTTCCCGCACAGCCATATCGATGCCGAAAAGGGCCGCCAGTTTGATGCGGGCCGCGCGACATTTGAGGGCTATATCCAGCAGAACCTTGCCGGCAAGATCGTGGTCTTTGCCCTGGGCACCAACGGTTTGGTAACGGACGCCCAGGTCGACGCGATCATGGCCGACGCCGGCGAGCAGCGTATTGTCGTGTTTGTAAACACGCGTAGCCCGCAGCCGTGGGTCGGGTCCACGAACCAGGCCATCGCCAACGCCGCCACGCGCTACAAGAATGTACGCGTTATCGACTGGTACGGGCACAGCGCCAACCGCAACGACCTGTTCGACGGCGACGGCACGCACCTGTCGACTACCGGCGTGACCGAGTACCTCAACCTGATCCACGATGCGGTCAAGAAAGACCTGCCCGTGCACCCCGAGGACCATGTCAACGATCCGCAGCCGGCAGCCGTCAAGTCCGCCGCCGACGCACTCGTCAATGCCCTCGCCTACAAGCCGCACAAGCTGGGCACCGACAAGTAACGCGCAGCAAAATCTGTTTACACCCGCAGGGGGCGTCGGCCGTGGCCGACGCCCCCTGCGGCAGTTAGGGGCGCTCCTTAACTACCGGCACCTGGAGGCACTCCTGGCGCGGCCAATGAAGACCTCTGCGGATGAATTCCAAGCCGCTCCGCCGCTCCAGACATCGTTTCCGCGCCTCGCGCCTGCCCCAAACAGGTAGCGCGCAGAGATGTGGTGTAAGAGGCGGGGCATGCCCCGCCTCTTCTCTTTCTTGAAAGGGAGGGGACACCGCCTAGAATTCGTCGTTGGAGTAATGAAGGTGACGAATGGAAGGAAAGGCGATGCCCCAAGAAGAGAGTGTACTGCGCCTCGACCGCGACGAGGCCCTCGAGGCGGCGAGGCTTTGGCAGGAGTGCGGCGACGCGCGCGAGTTCGCGTGCAGGGTGCTGGGCGGCGTGATGAACGCGCTGATGGACTCCGAGGCCCAGCAGATGTGCGGCGCGGGCCGCAACGAGCGCAGCGACGGCAGGGAGAACAGCCGCAACGGCTACCGCCCCAGGTCGCTCAAGACCGCCGTGGGCGACGTGGAGCTCGAGATACCCAAGCTCAGGCACGGCACCTACTACCCCGAGGGCATGCTCGCGCGATGGTCGCGCGTCGACACCTCGGTGGCCGCCATCGTGCAGGAGATGTACGTGTGCGGCGTGTCCACCCGCAAGGTCGAGCGCGTGGCGTCCAGGCTGGGCATATCCTCGCTGTCAAGCTCGGAGGTCTCGAGCCTCTGCTCCGACCTCGACGCCGAGGTGGCGGAGTTCCGCAGCCGCGACCTGTCGGGCACGCCGTGCTGCTACCTGTGGCTCGACGCCACCTACATGAGCTGCAGGGTCGGCTCGTCGGTCGTCTCGCAGGGCGTCGTGACCGCGATCGGGCTGGGCGCCGACGGGCGCAAGCACTTCCTGGGCTGCGACGTGGTCGACACCGAGAGCGAGGACTCCTGGGCGGCATTCCTCGGCGGGCTGCGCGAGCGCGGGCTGGCCGGCGTCCGCCTCGTGGTCTCCGACAGCCACGCCGGGCTCGTGGCCGCCGTCTCGCGCCTGTTCCAGGGCTGCGCCTGGCAGCGCTGCGTGACGCACCTGCAGCGCAACCTCCAGAGCGCCTGCTCGGGCAGGCCCGAGGACTCCAAGGCGGCCGTCAGGGACCTCGTGCACGCCGCGGTCTACCAGGACGACCCCGACCTCGCGCGCTGCGTGTGGGCCGAGGCGGCGCCCTGGGTGGCGTCGGTGTCCGCCAGGGCCGGCGAGGTCTTCGAGCAGGCCGAGGACTCCGCGCTGGCGTTCACGGCCTTCCCCAGGGCGCACTGGGCCAAGCTCCGCACCAACAACGTCCAGGAGCGCGCCAACCGCGAGATCAAGCGCCGCTACAGGGTCGTGCAGTCCTTCCCCTCGAGGGAGTCGATGCTGCGCCTGACGTGCGCGAGCCTCATGGAGACCGAGGGGCAGTGGTCCCAGCAGCGCGTGTTCTCCGAGGCCTCGGCCGCCGAGGGCTTCGCCGAGCCCGCGGACAGGCCGGCCCCGACAGAGGGGAGGCGCCGCGCGCTCGGGCGGCGCGCCAGGGAGATAGTGGACGAGATAGTCGAGAGGCACGGCCTCAAGAAGGAGTAACATCGGGACTTGCAGCGACGGACCTCAGGACACTCTTACACCACGTCTGCGCGCGCGACCCCCAAACAATCAAAACAAGCCCTTTTCGCCGCGACCTCAAAGGTCCGTGGGCAAAAAAGGGCAAATATGAGTACTGTTACCATTTTAGTCGCAGGCAAAACCACCCAAAAAGACGTCCGAGCATCCCCTACAACCCCCTAAAGCAGCCAACCTGACTGGTTTAAGGCGTATTGGAGCCAATTTAATGAACATACTATGGGTTATGTTCATTATCTTCTTGGATGTAAATGCTATTCACTTAGCAACAGTACTCATATTTGGCATTTTTTGCCCACTGCCATATAACTAACACTCTATAGCAGACAAAATACAGGCCGCAGCCCATGGCGGCGGCCTGTTAAGAACCAAAAGTGAGCGTTAAGCACTGTAGCCCATCGCTTGCAGCGCAAACATGACGACCGTCAGCACCGTAATCACGCCGATAGTCGCCCAAGTGAGCACGTTCCATACGCGGCCGTTGCGGTTGGCGCCCATAATGTGGCGATCCGCCGCGATAACCACCTGGAATACCAAGACTACGGGCAGCAGCACGCCGTTGATGACCTGCGAGGTCATCATAATCTGGAACAAATCGACGCCAGGCATGAGCACCAACACGGCAGAGATGCCAATGATAGCCGTAATGATGCCGCGGTAAACCGGGGCCTCGTCCCAGCTGCGGTCGGCGCCGCGCTCCCAACCAAATGCCTCGCAGATAGCACTCGACGTAACGCCCGGCAGCACGCAGGCGGCCAAGAAGCTCGCCGCGACCAGACCTGAGGCAAACAACACCGTGGACCACTGACCCGCGATGGGCTCCAGCGCGCGGGCGGCATCGGCGGCATCGCTAATCTGAATACCCGCCGGAAACAGCACCGTACCGGTCGTGATGATAATGAAGCCAGCAATGATATCAGCGGCGATCGAGCCGCTCACGGTATCAATACGCTGCAGCACGATGTCGTCCTCGCCCGCATTCTTATCGACCACGTTGTTCTGAGCCAAGAAGATCATCCACGGTGCGATGGTAGTACCGATCGTTGCGACCACGAGCGACACGTAGCTGGGATCGTTCTGAATATTGGGGACGACCAAGTCGACCGCGACCTCGCCCCAGTTGGGGCCGGCCATAAACGCGGCGACGATGTAGGTCACGAACACGCAGCTTACCAGCAGCAAAATCTTCTCGATGCGCTGGAAACTGCCCGACATGGTAAGCATCCACACCAGCAGCGCCACGAGCGGCACCGAGATGCTCGCCGGAACGCCAAACAGAGCAAGGCCACTCGCGATACCCGCGAACTCCGAGATGGTCACCGCCGTGTTGGCGATCAACAGCGCCGCCATGGCCAGCACGCTCTTGCGCACGCCAAAGCGCTCGCGAATGAGCGACGCCAGGCCCTTACCCGTGACGCATCCGCAGCGCGCCGCGGTCTCCTGCGTCACGATAAGCAGCACGGTCATGACGGGAAGCATCCAGAGCATCTTATAGCCATAGCTGGCGCCCGCGCTGGAATACGTGGCGATGCCGCCGGCGTCATTGCCCGAAAGTGCCGCCAGCAGACCGGGGCCCATGGCGCCAAAGATGGCGGCGATGGTCAGCTTTTGCTTGATGCTCGGCTTTTGCTTCGTATTTTGCACGCGACCACCTACCCCATGACCGACATGGTGAGCAGCACCGCGGCGATGCAGTACGCCACACACGAGATCATGACGGCGATGACGTTCATGGCAGTACCCGACGTATTGAGGTCGTGCTCATCGCGCCAGAACAGCATCATCAGATAAATCACAGCGCTCATGTTGCCAACCAGGCAAATGACGGCAGCGATGTTAAAGCAGCCGGTAAAGAGCTGCTCCTCAAACATGGTGGCATCGGGGAACGCGGCAGTGCGCACCAGCTGCGCGCACAGGTAAGTAACAAGCGAAAGGATCAGGCCCATACCCGTGCTCTGGAAGAAGAATCCCAGGTACGGTTTGGGCTCGTCGTCGTGACCGTCGTACTCGAGGAAGTAGTTCTTGACGAACGACACCATGCGCGAGGCAGCCAGCAGCACGAGCGGCATGGCGCACATGGGGAACACCACCAGATGCGCGGAGCCCAGCGCCGTCCCCAGCACGGTCGCCATAATGCACGAGGCGATGCCCCACACGACGACCCAGTACTGACGATGCACGAACCAGCTGAGCACGTTCGTCGAGTCGTCCGACGCGCTATCGCCCGAGCCGACACCGGCGATCTGCAGGTCCTCCTGATGCTCCTCGGCGATAACGTCCATGGCGTCGTCGAAGGTCACGATACCCAGGATATGACGGTTCTCGTCGCAGACAGGGATGGCAACCAGGTCGTACTTGGTCATCTCGTCCGTCACGTCTTCCTGGTCCTCGTCGGGCGACACGTAGACCAGATCGCGATAGGCGAGCTGGCCCAGCGTGGCGTCGCGGTCGGCCACGATCAGCGTGCGCAGCGAAAGCACGCCCGTCAGCATGCCGCTCGGGTCCTCGGTATAGACGTAGTAGACGCTCTCGAAGTCCTCGTCGAGTTTGCGAATCGCCTCGATGGCATCGCCGACCGTCGCCGTGGCGGGCAGCGAGACAAACTCCGAGGTCATGATGCGGCCGGCGGTGTTGTCCTCGTAGCCCAACAGATTACGAATCGCCTTCTCCTCCTTGACGCCCATCAGGCGCAGGAGCTTCTCAGCCTTCTCATAATCGAGCTCGTCGATCAGGTCGGCAGCGTCGTCCGGGTCCATCATGGCCAGCATCGACGATGCGTCGGTATCGGACAGGCCCTCGAGCATCTCGGTCATAAGCTCGTCGTCATCGAACTCCGAGATGGCCTCGGCGGCCTGGGCAGTATCGAGCTGTGCAAACACCTGCGCACGCAGGCGCGGGTCGAGCTGCTCGATAATGTCGGCGATGTCGGCAGGGTGCAGCTCGCCGAGCGTCTTGTGCGACACCGAGAGTTGAATGTTCTTGGTCGAGCGGTCGAGCAGGTCCATGTAGGACCAAGCGATGATGTCCTCACTGAGTGGCTTGCCCAGGTGCTTCATAAAGCCTTCGACGATATGCTCGAGCGCGGGGCTGATGGCGCGTAGCAGACCGCGAGCACCGACCTCGGCGCCCAGCAGGCGCAGCTGGTTTTCGCCCGACATGGAAAACTTGATGTCGTTTACGCGCACGACCTTCATGCCCTGCGTGTCGACAATCTGCTTGTTGAGCACGTCGCGGGCAAGCAAGAGTTCGGTCGGCTGCAGGTACGAAAAACGGATTTCGGTGGCCGACGTCTTAAGGTGTACACCCGTCTCGTCGATACGGTCGACCCATTTGCGCCAGCTGATCATAAACGGCGTCTTGCCGGGTCCGCGGAACGCGAGCGACGTCACGTGCGGAAAAACTTCGCCGGTAGCAATGCCAAAATCGTTGACCACGCCGAGCTTTTCGCCATCGACGTCCAAGACCGGCAATTTGAGCATCTCACTCAGATAATTCAATGGTGCTCCCCATCATTATTCCTCCGAACGCGGCCGCATGTGCGACGTCCGGGGGCTTCTGGATATGTATACGCATGCGCGGGCGGCACGCCGCTCGACGCTTACACCCCGTGCATGCGCAAAAAGCACCTGCATGGGGTCATCGACTGTATGGTCGAGGTTTGGATTTCACCTGTAACCTTTCTCTTGACCCTCATTAACCGCAGTAACTATAGCATCAGCATCGCCCTGCGGCATCGAATTTATGCGCTGCACATTGCAGGCATACCAAACGCTGACGTATCCGTGACATAGCCATTGGGGACGTTCTTAAATGACTACCCAATAACTACTCTGTGGTGTCATTGTCCTCGGCAAGTTGGGGGAGCACAGCGTCCTTGGGCATGGTGGCCTTCGTCAGCGAGGTGAGCTTTTTGCTCAGCGACGTGTCCGTCTTGACCAGGTCGCTGAGCGTCACGATCTTGTAGCCGTCGGCGATGAGGCCGTCGATAATCTGCGGCAGCGCCTCGAGCGTCTGCTCGGCGCATTCGTCTCTATCGGTGAGCAGCACGATATTGCCCGGCGTCACCGAATCGAGCACCGTCGAGACCTGCTCGTCGGCACCGTTGAGTAGCCAGTCGCCCGAATCGATATTCCACGAAACCACGGCGGACACCAGGTCCATCGAGTCAATCCAGTTTTGCTCGTCAAACGCGGCGTAGGGGGCACGCAGCAGCATCGTCTCGACGCCGGTCGCCGACTTAATCGACTCGGTGCCCTTCGTGATCTGCTTGCGCACCGTCTCGCGATCCTCGCCCTTGAGAGAATCATCGCTGTAGCTGTTGGAACCAATCTCGCACCCGGCATCGACAATCGCTTTGGCAGTAGCGGGCGAGGCTTCCGCGGCATCGCCCGAAAGGAAGAACGTCGCCGTGACGCCCTTTTCCTTGAGCACCTGCAAGATCTGCTTGGTCGCGCCGCTCGGACCCTCGTCAAATGTCAGGGCCACGTACTTTTCGTTGCCCTTGGGCGCTACGCTTGCGCACTCGACCACGCAGTCGGTGGCGGGCACGACCTCGCCGCGGTCCTGCGTCTTGCCCGACTGCTCGCCGACCCATACCTCGGAGCGGCCCTGAACGCCCCAGGTTTTGACATACTCAATGGCACCCGTGCCCTCGACCTTAAGCTTTGGCTCGATAGTCGTGGCCTGGACCTCGTGTTTCTCGTAGGTGTTACGGCCATCCTTGACCGTCACCTTCTCGCCACCCTCGAGTTCGCGGCTATCCCATTTGCCCTGCTTCACGCGCTTGCCGTCGACCTTCACCGACAGCTTTTCGCCCCCATGGCGCTTGAGCACACTGTCATCGACGGCCAGCAGGTCGCCTGCGTCGTAGGTGTCAGTCAAATCCTGTTCGTCGATGAGATTCTGCAGCGTAGAGCCCACGCGCACCGCGGTCTTCTGGCCGTTGAGCTCCACGTCCACGCTGCGGTTGACGTAGCCCACGACGGCAGCGATAAACAGCACGAGCGCGCAACCCACGGCGATGAGCGCATAGGGCAGGCGAGACGAACGACGGGGTGTGCGGCTGTTGCCGATGCGCGCGCTGCGATCGCTAAAGCCGCGGCTATGGTTGAGATACATCGCGCCGGGCTTACGGTGACGCTTGCGCTGACCGCTAGGCAGCTGCCCCAGGTCGCGGCGCGCCGTCGGACGCGCACCCGAACGCCCGTTTAAGTTGGATCCGTTTTGGCGCATGTGCCCTCCCCCATAAACACAGCAAGCCGGAGCAACAGGTCTCCGGCTTGCCTCCCATTATTTGGTACGTCGCTATTTTGTAGCTTTTGACGAGCCTCCGCTCGCCTTTTGGTATTCGTCCTTAAAGGCCTTGAACATGCCGCGCGTCTTGCCGAGCTGCTTGCCCAGTGCGCGACTGCCCTTGTCCACGGCAACCGATCCCTTGTCGTCGAGCACCTTGGCGCCCTTTTTGACCTTGTCGCCCACCACGACGCTGGCCTCGGCGGCCTTGGCAGCCGCACCGCCCGAATACCCGAGCGACTTGACCTCGTCCGAGACGACCATCGCGCCGTTCTCGTAGCCGCGCAGCATCGTCGGCGGCACCTGCGTGTCACCAACCAAAACACTCGAAGCAGCACCGGCGGTCACATAGAATGCCTGCACGATGCCCGAGCGTGGCTTGAACTCAACATCCGAGCAATAGCCCACGACGTCGCCCGATTCCGTGCGCACGTCCATACCGACCCAGATGATGCAATCGTCCAGGTTGATGTCGAGGCGCTTGGCGGCGGCGGCATCGTACGTGTCCTTGACGTCATCAACCGCAATGGCGCCCTCGTAGACACCAATGGCGTCGAGCGCCACGAATCGGTCGGGACGCTCGATCATGCCCGCGATATCGGACTGGCGGACCATAAAGCCGACCACGCGCGTACCGCCCGGGGTAAAGACCGGAAAGTGAATCTTTCCGAGCTTTTTAGGGCTGCGCGGCGTGCCGTCCTTTTTGGTGCGCTTGTCCTCGGTAGGCTTGCGATAGATCTTGGCGCCGACAAAATCCCCAGCGCGCATTATGCCTCGGTCGAGGGCTCCGCAGCCTCGGTATCAGCCTCGACGGCGTTCTCGACCACGACGTCGGCGGCAGGCGTCACGTTGCCGCCCGAAATGGCGTCGTTGAGCTGCTCGCGCAGCTGGTCCATGCGCTCGCGGGCCAGGTCGACCTTGGCGCGCAGGTCGTCGGTCTTGGCGTCGACCATCGGGCCAAAGTCATTCACCGCAGCACGGGCCTCCTCGGCGCCGTGCTCGTAGGTGTCGCGCATATTGTCCCAGGCGTCGTTGGCGATATCGGCAGCCATGGCGCGGGTCTCGGCGCCCGAGCGCGGGGCCAGAGCAACGCCGATAATAGCGCCGGCAGCGGCACCAAAAAGTGCGCCGGAGACAAAGCTGAAAGTCTTACCCATGATCATTCCTCTCCTGCGGGCACGTCGGTGCCCACCGTTTGAATGCTGTCCATTATACCCGCAGCGCATCACTTGCCGCTCCGCTCATCTGCGTACGGCAAAAGCGCAGGTACGTGATGGTGATAAACGAGTAGGCCTACTCCTGAGGCATAGCCGGCATGGCCACTGTGGCACCCGGGTCCTCGCCGGCGCCGTCCACGAGCGGCAGGCCGCCCTCATGCGCAGGTCCTGCCGGAACCGTCGCCGCGCCGCCAAAGACAGCCGCGGAAGCCTCGTGGTTCTCGGCAACCGCGCCCTCGGTATCGATCGCCACCTGGGGCTCGTCGTCAAAGTTGGGGACGCCCTGGGGCTCGGTGGGAACGGGCTCGGCGGTCACATCGGCAGCGGGCTCGGGGTCGACCGGCACATCGCCCTCGTCAGCGCCCTCGTCCTCGGCAGCATCTTCGCCGTTCGCAGCGGCGACGGCCTCGTGAGGATCCTTGCCCTCGGCCTCGGCGCGCATGCCCAGCACCAGGTTGCGCAGGCCCGCGACCGTGCCTTCCACGTCGGGGGTAGGCTGGTCGGCGTGCAGATAGGCCCAATCCATCATAAAGGTGGCCGAAGACAGCGCGCCGATGGCCAGTGCGTCGTCGGGGCACGAAAGCTCAACCTCAAAGACACGCTCATCGTGTTCGCTTACGCGGGTGCGGCCGCACGAGATGCTACCGGCAAGACCGGTCTCGTTCATGAGCTCAACCGTCACGTGCTCCAACAGGTGGCAGAGCTCGGTCTGGCCCATGCAGTCTTGGAACTCGCGGCCGGAATCGCCCAGGCACAGGTGCTTGGCAATCGCGGGCACCAGGTAGTACACGCGCGCCGTGGCCTCGATGTCCTCCGAGGTCATGAGCGACATGCCGGGGTTCACCAGCACATGCGCGCAGATCTTGTCCTCACTGACGGTGACCTTAAGGATGTTGAACAGGCCTGCCATAACTCTCCCCTACTCTTCCTTGTCCTACTCGTCGCCGTCGTGCGGATTCGCGGAACCCGCACCCGACGTCGTCGGCTCGTCTACCGAAGACTCGGAATCCTTCTTATCGGTTTCGGCCGGAGCGATCACGCGAATGAGCGAGATGCGCTGGCCACGCATCGACTGCACTTTAAACTTGTACCCCGCGACCTCAAACACCTCTCCGATGTCGGGCACCGAGTCGCAAAGCTCCAAAATCCAGCCGGCGATGGTCTCATAATCATCGCTTTCCTCGAGCGGCCAACCAAGCTCAATCGCGTCATCGCACGAAAAACGCCCATCAACGAGCCACTCGCGGCGCGAAAGGCGCGTGAGATACTTGTTGTCGGGGTCGAACTCGTCCTCGATCTCGCCGACGATCTCCTCGACGATATCCTCGATGGTGATAATGCCGGCCGTGCCGCCGTACTCGTCCACGACCACCACGATCTGGTCGTGCGAGGTCTGCATCTCGGACAGTAGCGGCAGGATGTCCTTGGTGTCGGGCACAAAGGTGGCGTCGCGCAAAAAGCCGGCGATGGGCTGGTCACCCTTGCCGTCGAGCGCGGGTTGGATCAGGTCCTTGATGTGCGCAATGCCGGCGACGTTGTCGGGATCCTCGTGATAGACGGGGATGCGGCTGAAGCCGGTCTGGCGCATGGTGGACAGCACGTCGGCGACCGTCTCGTCGTCCTCGCACATGGTGGTGTCCACGCGCGGCACCATGACCTCGCGGGCAACGGTGTCGCCCAGGTCGAAGATCTCGTGGATCATGCGCTTTTCCTCGTCGAGCAGGTCGTCCTGCTCCGAGACCATGTACTTGATCTCTTCTTCCGAGACGTTCTGACGGTCGTCGGCACTCTTGATGCGCAGGATGCGGGCCAGGCCATCGGAGCAAGCGCCGGTCAGCCACACGAGCGGACGAGCGATCTTTTGGAAAAACGACAACGGCCCCACGACCTGCTTGGACACGCCTTCGGCGTTGGCCAGGCCGATGCGCTTGGGCACAAGCTCGCCGATCACGATGGACACGAAGGCGACCGCGACGGTGATGATGACCGGCGCCAGGCCGCGCGCGATGGCGGAGAGCGGCGCGATGCCAAAGCTCATGAGCCACGTGGCGAGCGGGTCGGACAGACTCGTCGAGGCGACGGCGGACGAGGCGAAGCCCACGAGCGTGATGGCGACCTGGATGGTGGCGAGCAGCTGGTCGGAGTCGGCAGCCAGCTTAATGGCACGCTCGGCGCGCTTGTCGCCTTCCTCGGCCTCGTGCTCCAACACGGCGCGCTTGGCCGTGGTGAGCGCCATCTCGGACATAGAGAAGTAGCCGTTGATGAGGGTCAAAACGAGGGTGGTGATAAGGGAGATGGTTATGTCCATCGGGAGTTTCTCGAACCTCCAAGATTCGGGACGTCAGGTTAAAACGTTGATGGCGGATACGGCAATTGCACCGGCGCCCAAACGAGAACGCGGGCGCGCAGGCATGGTCGCTAGATTACGAAGAGGATCACCGCCATGAACTGGAAGATGCTGCCGGCGAGCACCCACAGGTGAAACACGCTGTGCAGATAGCGCACGTTTTTGGCGATATAGAACGGCACGCCCGCGGTGTAGCACACGCCGCCGACGGCGAGCAGGGCAAGTGCCACGGGATTGAGCAGCGCAACAAGTTCGGGCAGCTTAAAGACAACGAGCCAGCCCATCAGCAGGTAGACCAGGCCGCTTACCCAATGCGGCTGGCGCTCGCGTAGGAAGCACTCGAGGGCGATGCCGATGATGGCGATGGCCCATACGGCAAAGAACAGCACAGCGCCGCCGTCGTTTGCGAGCGTGATGAGGCAAAACGGCGTATAGCTGCCGGCTATGAGCAGGTAGATGCAGCTGTGGTCGATGATGCGAAACACGCGCTTGGCGCGCGCGGGCTGAATCGCGTGGTAGAGCGTGGAGGCTAGGTATTCGAGGATAATGCTGACGCCATAGACAATCGCCGCGGCCATATGGGCCGGGCCTCCGCCGCGCAGGGCGGCGAATACGATCAGGAGCACCAGGCCCGCGATACCCAGCAGGCAGCCGACACCATGGGTGACGGAGTTCATGATCTCCTCGCCCACTGTGTAGTGTGGAACGACCGCGGTCTTGGGTCGCGGCTTAGAACTGTCGCTCGAATCGGACATGCCGGTTACATCCTCCAACGTAAAGAGTTCTCAACACTATATCAAAGCGTCTAGGTACGTGCGAAATTTGCACCATACGTGACCCTTTGTTTACCCATTCTTTGCCTGTTGACGCATCAACGGCGAACGTCCATAATGCGCTTGCATTAAATGTTGATGTATTAACATCTTATAGGAGAATACCGCATGGCTCAAAACGCACGTTCCCATCGAAAGCTCAAGATAGCCGGCATCGTTGCACTAGTGGTTGTCGTTGCGCTGCTCGGATTTGCCGGCAACTTTCTGTTTGACTTCGCGCTGAATCCCCGCGCGCCATACACCATGAAGATGATGCAGGATAGCAAGAACGACAAAGAAGGTGAGCAGCCGGATGCCGAGGATACCGAGGCGCGGGCGTGGTTTAAGGAGAACCGCGAGAGCAGCAGCCTCACCGCGGACGATGGGACCGAGCTTGCCGCCTGGTATTTTGCTGCGTCGGAGAGCGCACACGACTACGCCGTCTGCCTGCATGGATATACCAACGAGCCCATCGGTATGGCCCGATACGTCAAGCGATTCCACGACCGCGGCATGAACGTACTCGCACCCGCCGCCCGCGCCCACGAGCGCTCCGGCGGCGACTATATCGGCATGGGCTGGCCCGAACGCCTCGACATCGTCGCATGGATCGAGCGAATCGTTCAGGCTGACCCCAAGGCGCGCATCCTGGTCTTTGGCGAATCCATGGGCGCGGCGACCGCCATGAACGTCGCGGGGGAATCTCTGCCCGCAAACGTGAAATGCATTATCGAGGACTGCGGTTATACGAGTGTTTGGGACGAGTTTTCTCTGCAGCTCAAGGACGTGTTCGGCCTGCCCAGCTTTCCCTTGCTCGATGTAGCAAACTTGGTGTGCAACGTGCGCGCGGGCTACGACTTTCATAAGGCGAGCAGCGTGGAACAGCTCAAGCGCGCGACGGTTCCCATGCTGTTTATCCACGGTGACCAAGACACCTTTGTGCCGTACAGCATGCTCGACCAAAACTACGACGCGTGCGCCAGCAAGGTCAAGCAAAAGCTCACCGTCCATGGCGCCACCCACGCCAAGAGCGCGCAGGTCGACCCCGAACTCTACTGGAACACGGTCGACGACTTCCTCGACGAGTATTTTTAGGCAAAAAGCAACGTCTGGGGTTTTGTTGCCAAAAATCGGTTTGTGGTCGGCGCTATTCGATTTTCCTCGCACTTCCAAAAAGCCGCCCGTGGGCGCTGTGCTCACGGGCGGCTTTTGCTCAACTTACGCTACAAAGGCGCTTATTTTGTCCAATAGCTAGGCGCTACTTGACCTCGATAAGCTCGTACTTGCTCGTGCCCAGGCCGATCTTCTCGGCATGCGCGATGCACACGCGCCAGTCGGTGTCGGGATGCGTGATGCAGAAGGGGTCCTTGGCCTGCTCGCCCTCCAGATGCTCGTGGTTGTGCTCCATCTTGGCCGCGCTGTCGGTGAGCTCGGTGTTGGGCAGCGGCTCGGACGCCATGACGGCGTCGGCGCAGGCCTGGTCAATGGCGACCGGGTCGAAGCTCGCGAACATGCCAATGTCGTTGACGATGGGCGTGTCGTTTTCGGGATGACAGTCGCAGTTGGGGCTGATGTCCATGGCGAGCGAAATGTGGAAGCTCGGGCGCCCGTCGACGACGGCCTTGGTGTACTCGGCGATCTTGCAGTTGAGCACGTCGGCCGCGGCGTCATAGCCGGGCTTGATGCAGTCCTGGTTGCATGCCGCAATGCAGCGTCCGCAGCCCACGCAGCGATCGTGGTCGATGCTGGCCACGTGCACCGTGCGAGTAGCGCCGCTGGCAAGCTCGCGCTCGCGGGTGTCGTTGAACGAAACAGCGTTGTGCGCGCAGATCTTTTCGCAGGCACGGCAGCCAATGCAGTGCTCGGCCGCGACGTTCGGCTTGCCGGCGGCATGCTGCTCCATCTTGCCGGCACGGCTGCCGCCTCCCATGCCCAGGTTCTTCATGGCGCCGCCAAAACCGGCCTGCTCATGACCCTTAAAGTGGGTGAGGCTGATCACGATATCGGCATCCATGAGCGCCTGACCGATCTTGGCCTCGTGCACGTACTCGCCGCCCACGACCGGGACGAGCGCCTCGTCGGTGCCCTTGAGGCCGTCGGCAATGATGATCTGGCAACCCGTAGCATACGGGGTAAAGCCGTTCTGGTAGGCGGTATCGATGTGCTCGAGCGCGTTTTTGCGGCTACCGACATAGAGCGTATTGCAGTCGGTGAGGAAGGGCTTGCCGCCCAGCTCCTTCACGACGTCCGCGACGGCGCGGGCGTAGTTGGGGCGCAAAAAGCTCAGGTTGCCCAGCTCGCCAAAGTGAATCTTGATGGCGACGAACTTGTTCTCAAAGTCGATCTGCTCAATTCCGGCGTGACGGATGAGGCGCTTGAGCTTGTCGAGCTGGCTCTCGCGAGCATGCGTGCGCAGGTTGGTGAAGTACACCTTAGCGGGTGCTGCGGGTGCAGTTGCGGTCATAGATCTATCCCCTCGGTCTATATGGCGTTACAGACATAGAGGATGGTACCCGTTAAAGCAGAGTTAAAGTCAAGTACGGCACCTAGTCATTGGGGACAGACTTAAATGACTGAAACCACTCATTGGGGACGGACTTAAATGAGTGCCTCGCCACCTGGCAGCTAGGGACGTTCCTTTCCTGCTGGGTGGCGAAAGAGCGTCCCCAGCGACTAGTCATTTAAGAACGTCCCCAATGACTACTCTTGGACTTTGAGGGCTTCGGCCAGACTGACGCGCTTGATGGAGCGCGTGTGCAGCAGCGCCACGACCAGGTAGGTCACAAAGCCAATGCCCACGCACGCCGCCATGGACCAAGCGGGCACGTAGATCTCGATATTGCCGTTGTAGGCGAGCAGCATCGAGCGGAAGATGGCCGTGAGCGAGCCAATAATGACCGGCAGGCTCAGCACGAGCGACGCCGCCACGCACAGCGTGATCGAGCGGATGTACAGATGCGAGATCTCGCTATCGCGATAGCCAAAGACTTTCATGTAGCTGATCGAACGGGCACTGTGGTCGATCACCGCCTTGGTCAGCAGGTACATAAACAGCAGGAAGATAAACACCGCGAGCCCGATCATCATTCCGATCATTTTGCTCATCATGCCGATGAACTGGTCGCCCACGGCCCGCATGTCGTCGGGCGTGGTGTCGCCGGCAAAGTAACGAGCATCGAGGTCGAGCTTCTCGTCGCTCACATAGCCGTTAAAGTAGGCGGCGTCGTTGCCGAACAGCTCGTTAAAGTCGTCGATACTCATATAGATATTCATGTCCGACTTGGAGCCCCAGGCACAGTCCTTGCCCGCGTACTCAAGGGAATAATGCTCCCCCTCGTACTTGTCGATGAGCGTGACCTTCTGGCCCTCGCTCCAGCCAAATTTGTCGAGCAGGCCGCCGCCAAAGACGACGCGCCCATCGCCAACGTTGAGGTCTTTCCAATAGCGCGAATCGGGCGGGATGCCGTAGACGGAAATCGTCTCCTCGCCATTACCATCGCCGCGGTCGTATTGCAGCTGGTAAACGGCATATTTCTCGGTCTGCGCAATCTTGTCTGCACCGTTATCGGTCGTGTTAACCGGGTGAATGTCGTCGTTGTCGGTGTCGATCTTAGAGGCCTTGTCGATCAGGTCGATAGCCTCGCCGCGGTCGCAGCCGAGGGCATCGGCAAGATCGTCAAGGCGCGCGTAGAGCGCATCCTTCTTGTCCTGGACCTTGGCAAGCGCATCCTGCGCTGCGGCCAGGCTCTCGGCAGACGGAGCACTGGTCGCGGCATCGGCTGCTGTCTGCGCCGCATCGGCCGCGTCGTCAAGCTCGTCATCGGCATCCTGAGCGGCGGAAAGCAGCGCGCCGTCAACCGACTGCAAGCGCTCGAGTGCCGACCACTGCTCGCGCTCCTCGGCAGTGCCCTCGAGCTCCAGCGGCGCCTTGAGCGTGTACTGGTGCTCGGCGACCAGGCTTGTCTCGAGGTTGTCCGCATAGTGCGTCATCGTGGGCAGAATCGCCAGGCCAAAGAGCAGTAGCAGCGACGCAAACGCGATGCCCACGAAGAGCGTGGCGAAGTTGCCCAAATTGCGCAGGAAGATGCGCAGGCGGAAGCGCGAGACAAAGCCCATGCGCTCCGACAGCTGCAGACCGCGCTTGGTACCCGACTTGCCGCTCGCCTCGTGACGAAGGAACTGCAACGGCGTCTTGCCCATTTTGCGAAGCAGACCCACCAGCGTGATGAGGATGAGCGCGGCGGCGGGAACCACGGCGCACTTCACAAAGATCTCCCAGCTCCAGTACACCTGGAAGGGCGGCAGGCTGTACGACCCGTAATAGAGGCTGCGCATGGGCTCGGTAAAGAACACAACGCCGAGCGCAGTGCCCAAAAGCGCCGCGACCACGCCCACGATGGCGGGAAGTGCCAGGTAGTGCAGCACGATCTCGCGTCGACGATAGCCGCTGGCGAGCAGCGTGCCGATGATGGCGCTCTCCTCCTCGATGGTGGCGTCGGTAAGGACCACAAAGACGAACGCCATGATCACGATGATGATGTCGAGCAGCGTCATCCACATCATGGAGTCGCCGTCCACGTCGTCGCGCGCATAGCCAATGCCCTGATTGGAATCGGCATCGATCAGATCGTCCACGCGTGCATCGGCATCGGTCAGCGCCTCGACCATATCTTGCTCGGCGTCGATGCGGTCTGCGGTGGAAAGATCGCGATCGGTAAAGGTGAAGGAGTAGGTGTAGGCAGGCGCGCCGCCGGCATCCTCGAGCGCGGCAAAGCCGGCGTCGGTGACCTCGGCCACGCCATAGGTGATGGTGTTCACCGTAAAGTCCGAATTGTTGAGGAGCAGCGCCTGGCTATCGGGCTGGGTCATGATGCCGCAGATGGTGTAGGTGCGGCCCTCAAGCTCGACCTTATCGCCCACGGCGAGGTCGTTATTGGTGGCAAAGACACGGTCGATGGCCACCTCGTCATCCGCCTTGGGTTCCTTGCCCTCACAGTAGGACGCGATATCGACCTTGCTGCGGTGCGCATAGGTGCGCAGCGTGCGCTTGGTGCCATCGTCGCCAGCGGCCTTTTTGATGATGGCGTCGATGGAGAAATTCTTGTAGAGCGTGACGCCGCCGACGTCGCCGGCTGCATCCTCGGCGGCCTTGAGTTGATCGTCGGTGGCCTCGAAGGAGGTGGTCACGCGGCCGTCCTCAATCGTGTACGCATCGCGCATGTCGTCGATAAGGCAGCCGATGGAATGCGCTGCGAGCAAAAAGCCCGAGGTGAGAGCGATGCTTCCGCACATAAGCAAAAAGATGCCCAGGTACTTGCCGATATTGCGGCGCAGCTCGCGCGGGAGACGTTTTGCGAGAGGTGTCATGGCGCCGCCTACCAATCGAGCTCGGCGGCCGCGACGGGCGACTCGTTGAGCTCATCCTCGACGATGTGCCCGTCGCGCAGGCGCAGCACGCGATTGACCATGCGCGCGATGGCGGCATTGTGGGTGACAATGATGATGGTGCAGCCGTAGGTGCGGTTGACATCCTCCATGAGCTGCAAGATTTCCTTGGACGTCTTATAGTCGAGCGCGCCCGTGGGCTCGTCGCACAGCAACAGGCCCGGGTTTTTGACGAGCGCACGGCCGATGGCACAGCGCTGCTGCTGGCCGCCCGAGACCTGGCGCGGGAACTTGTTGCGATGCTCGTAAAGGCCCAGCGAACGCAGCAGGTCGTCGACATTGAGCGGGTTTTTGGACAGGTGCGCCGTGACCTCGATGTTTTCCTTGATGGTGAGATCGGGCACCAGGTTGTAGAACTGGAAGACGAAGCCCAGCTCACGGCGGCGATACTCGCCCAGGTCGGTAGGTTTGAGCACCGTGAGGTCGCAGCCGTCCACCATGATGGAGCCGCCGTCGGCATCCTCCAGGCCGCCGATCAGGTTGAGAAAGGTCGACTTGCCCGAGCCCGAGGGCCCCAGCATGACGCAGATCTCGCCGCGGTTGATGGACGCGTCGATGCCATCAAGTACCGTCAGGCGCGCATCACCGTCGCCGTAGTGCTTTTTGAGATCCTTAACCTGGACGTAGGCTTCCTGCGTTGCCATGGTATCCCCCATTGTTAGCCTCGTACTACTTTATGAACGTAATAGTAAACCTTGGCGAACTATTTTGGGGCGAGAGTGGGGATTTGTTTCAGACTAGTCATTGGGGACGTTCTTAAATGACCAGTCACAAGGGACGCTCTTTCGCCACCCGGCAGTTGGGGACGCTCCTTATCTGCCCCCGATGGCTAGTCATTTAAGTCTGTCCCCAATGAATACTTTTGGTCGTTTAAGTCTGTCCCCAATGAGTAGGTGTCTAGGCGTGGGATTTGTTGTGGGCGAGGGCTAGGCCTACGGCGGCGATGGCCGCGGCAAAGAGCACTGTGACGCCCAGATCGCAAGCGATGTCGCCCAGCACGGTGGACGTCAGGTCCGCGGCGAGCGCCTTGCCAATCGCGTCGTTCACCCAATACGTCGGCACAAAATGCGCCGCGGTCTGCACGGCTGGGCCCATCAGCGACAGCGGCATCCAGGCGCCGCCCAAAAACGTCATGAGCATGCCGAGCAGGTTGCCCACACCGTTGAGCAGCTCCTCACGCGCACCCAGGCTCGAAAGGGCAAAGCCAACGGCCAGAGGCGTGCACGCCAGGGCAAACGTCGCCGCCAGCGCCAGGCACACGCGCCCCACGCCGACCTCGGCGACCGCGCCGGCAAAGCCCACAACGCCCATCATGCTCGACACAAACCAGATGCAGACGGTGAGCACGGCGGCGGCCGCAAACACGGCAAGCGAACGCTGGTGCTTGGAGATTGGGCCGGCATCCATACGACGCACGCGCTCGGGCTCGTTCATGCCCGAGAACACCAGCCCCACCGACACGATAACCGACGAGATAATCGCGTACGCACCAAAGTTGAAGTACGACTCGAGCGTGGCGGCGGCCGTCGAGTCGACCTTGACCTGCTCAATCTCGACCTCGGCACGCTTGGTGGCCGCATGCTCGGCGGCCTTGGCGACGCTACCATTAGAGGCGGCGGGCTCTAGGGCCGCTGCAGCGCCCGCGAGCGAAATCCAGCGCGAGGCCTCAGCAGACGAAAGCGCCGCCGCCATGGTGCCGGCACCGTAGGTCACATCGAGCTTGGGCAGGGCCTCCCCCGCGCGGGCGGCCGCGACCAGGTCGTTCTCAAACCCCTCCGGGATAAAGAACACGCAGTCGGCGCTACCCTTGGCGCTGTTGCTCTTGGAGAGCGCGTCCGCAAGATCGTAGGTATCGTCGCCGACGCCCGTGACCAACTCAAAGCGCGACCCCAGGTGCTTGGTAAGCGCATGCGAAAGGTCGCTGTCGTCGCGGTCGACCACGATCACGTTGGCATCGTAGGGCTCGTACTCGGTGAGCTGCGACGAGTTCCAGCTCACCGATGCCGCGATGAATACGCCCATGAGCGAGATGAACACCGTATAGATGAGCAGGTAGAACGGGTGCGCCAGCGCCATGCGAAGCGCAGTCTTAAAGGCGCTCATAGCGGCTCCTTCCAAAGGTCAGCGTGGCGGCGGCAACGAACAGCAGCGCCATAAGGACCAGCGCGCCGGCGCGAACGACAAAGGGGCCCAGGTTCTCAAAGAAATACAGGCGGTTGAACATGTCGCAGATGAGCTTGACGGGGTTGAGCCAGCACTCGGCCGGGCAGGCGCGGGCGACGTCGTCGGCAAGCGCCATCGCCGGCTCGCCGTAGAGGCCGGCGAACAGGGCGCACGTGGTAGCAAAGCCCGTGAGGATGCCGGACTTGGACGCCTTGCCGCCCTTAACGGGAAGCGTGCCCACAAAAAGGCCCAAGCCCGTGGCGGCAAGCGCGGAAGCGGCGCCACCCACCAGACACAGCCCCTCGCGCCCGCCAAAGTCGACGCCCACGACCAGGCGCACGTAGCCGATCGCGATCGTCATCGAGGCAAAGGAGACCAGCCACGAGCCGACAAAGATGCCGGTCAGCGATGCCGTCTTGGAAAGACCGCCCACACAGCGACGTGCGCCAAGGCCCGACAGATTGGGCTGCAGGTCGACGACGCTCAAGGCGGCAAACTCCGCAGACATCATCGCGACCAGGCCAAAAAGCGCGTAATAGTAGACGACCGTGCCATCGGGCGTGGTGCGTGTCAGGCTTACGCGGCGGGTACCGCCCTCGAGCGATAGAGCGCGCGCAACCGCCTCCGGGTCGGCGAGCGCCGCCGGGTTGTCCTGGGCAATCTGGGACATGAGCTCGGCATTTTGTGTATACGAGCTTGCCACCGTCTCCAGAATACTGCGGTCGGTGAGCACCGACGTCGCACGCGAGCTGCCATAGCTCGAAAGCAACGTGAGTTTGGGCGTGCCCGCATCGTCGACCGCATAGATGCCCGCGACCTCGCCGGCCTTAAGCGCACGGTTCGCATCGGCTGCGTCGTCGAGCTCGTGGATCTCGAGCAGCTGATCGCCGCCTTCCTTGGCAAGCGACGTCGCCACGCCCTTAAAGGTCGAAGCGTCCCAAGCCTCGTCCGCCACGACGGCCACCGGCACCGGGTCGACCGTGCCGTCGGAGCTGAGGTTCGCAAACATAAACATGAACATCGTGGAAAGTACGATGGGAAAGAGAGCGCCCCAGACCCACGTGCTCGGCCGGCGCAGCAGCGTCTTGACCGTAGTGATGATGGTGTTGAACATGACTGCCCCCTAGTCGCGCAGCTCGCGGCCGGTGATCTCGAGGAACACGTCGTTGAGGGTCGGTGGCTCGCTCCACACGCGGCCGAGCGCCACATCGGCGGCGCGCAGCGTGTCGAGGATGTCGACCAAATTGTGCGGGCTCGCTTCGCAGGTGCAGACGATCTCGCCGCCGGACAGCTCAACCGAAAGCACGTGCTCGAGGGCGCGCAGCCGCTCGACCGTGGCGGTCTCTACGGCGCCAACCTCGACAGTCACGCGCTCGCCCATCTGAATCATGCGCTTGAGCTCGTCGTTGGTGCCCTGCGCCAGCACGCGCCCGCCGTCCATGATCATGATGCGGCTGCAGATTTGCTCGACTTCCTCCATGTAATGGCTGGTATACACCACTGTGGCGCCCTCGTCGCGCAAGCGGCAGATGCCCTCCAGGATGGCGTTGCGGCTCTGTGGGTCGACCGCCACCGTGGGCTCGTCAAAGAAGATGAGCTCGGGCTTGTGCGCGATGCCGCAGGCGATGTTGAGGCGACGCGCCAGGCCGCCCGAGAGCTTGCCGGGGCGGAACTTGGCAAAGTCGCCCAGCCCGACAAAGTCGATCGCCTCGTTCACCAGCGCGCGGCGGTGCTTGCGGTCGTTGACGTAGAGGCTGCAGAAATAGTCGATGTTCTCGCGCACCGTGAGCTCGTCAAACACCACCACCTGCTGCGGCACCACGCCGATGCGGCGCTTGAGGTCGTAGCGGGCGGGCGCCATGGGCTCGCCGAACAGCTCAATGGTGCCTTTGTCGTAGGCAAGCAGCTGCAAAATGCAGTTGATGGACGTGGTCTTGCCCGAGCCGTTGGGGCCCAGCAGGCCAAAGATCTCGCCGGGGGCGATGCTCAGGTTAAAGTGGTCGAGCGCAATAAGGTCGTCATAGCGCTTGACGAGGTTTTCGACGTGGACGATATCTGTCATGAGGCGGCCCTTCTGTTGCTTGCGGCCCGGTACGATTGCATCATCGCAGGAGCGGACGGCGCGCACCAGTGAGCTTTGTCACGAGTGCGGGGGCTCGGTCGCGCGGCCCGCCGACGCCCCCGCTTTGCCGCGCGGGAGGAATGTCACGGTTGCGCAGGCGGCCCCCTCCACCACGCGCAGCTTCGCGTACAATACCCGTATGAACAGGCTTTTCGACAAATCGATCGTGCTGGCGTGCTGTATTGCGGCCGCCATGGGTCTTGCTGTGGACGCTCGCCTGGTCGCGGCGTTTTGCCTTGGCGTTATTGCCACCTCGCTGGCCGAGGTCGCACAGGGAAACCGCGCCCGCCGTGCGAGCGAGACCGCAAGTTACGCTTACATCATCGCGGCTGTCTTCGTGCCGACGTTTGTGCCGTTTGCGCCTCTCGCCCTCTATGACATCGCGCGACGCGTGCGCCGTGAACGCATCTGGCCCGCGCTGGCGATTGGCGCCGTGTTTGTCTGCGCGCTTGCCGCGGACCTTCGCGGCGGCGCGCTCACCACCCGAACGCTCCTGCTGACCGCTATCCTTTCGGTTGCCGCCACCTTGCTATCGCTACGTACCGCCCAGTTGGAGCGCGAACAGCAGCGCATGCGCCGTACCCGCGACGAGCTGCAAGAACGAGCCCTCGCGCTCGAAGCGCGCAACCGTGACCTTGCCGACCGCCAGGACTACGAAGTCGAGCTCGCGACGCTCGCCGAACGCGCCCGCATCGCGCGCGAGATCCACGATAACGTCGGGCACCAGCTCACGCGCGCCTCACTGCAGGCCGAAGCCCTACGCGTGGTCCACGCCGACGAGCCCAGGGTTGCCGCCGATTTCGCCGACGTCAAACGCACGGTTGACGAGGCGCTCCAGCTTGTGCGCACCAGCGTCCACGCGCTCAACGACAACGCCGTCGACCTTTCCGTGCAGCTCGAACGCATTGTTGAAGGCGCGCGCTCGGACGGCGGCCCGCAGATTGAGCTTGAAGTTTTGGCCGAGCATGCACCCGCCAACGTCGCCAACTGCTTTGCGGCGGTGCTGCGCGAGGCGCTTTCCAACGCCATGCGCCACGCTTGCGCCCAGACCGTCACCGTACGATGCATGGAGCATCCGTCGTTTTACCAGCTCGTTGTTACCGACGATGGCATGGGCGGGGTTCAAGCAAGCAGCCGCGGCGCCGCGGAGGGCATGGGGCTCGCCTCCATGCACGAGCGCATCGAGGCGCTTGGCGGCACCTTCACCGCCGGCCCGCGTGCCGGCGCCGGTGGCTGGCGCGTGTTTGCCACCGTTCCCAAGCAGCAAGGAGATGAGGGCCGATGAGGCTCATCGTTGTCGACGACGACCGCTTGGTGGTCGATTCGCTCAAGATTATCCTGGGCGCCCAGCCGCAAATCGAGGTAGTGGGCACCGGCGCCAATGGCGACGACGCGGTCGCGCTCTACGCTGAGCACACGCCCGATATCGCGCTGCTCGACATTCAGATGCCGGGGCGCGACGGACTTTCGGCGGCACGCGAGATCCTTGAGCGTAACCCTGCAGCGCGCGTGGTGTTTCTGACGACATTCTCGGATGACGAGTACATAGTGTCGGCGCTCAAACTGGGCGCCCGCGGCTACCTGATCAAAACCGATGTCGCCGCCATTCCGCCGGCATTGACGCAGGTCATGGACGGCAAACGCGTGCTCGAGGGCAAGGAAATCGAGGGCATCGATTTTGATGGGACGGGCATCGGGGCGGGCACGCCCCGCCGGCCCGCGGCCTTCGCCAGCCTAACCGACCGCGAGTTCGAAGTCGCCGAGCTCATCGCCCGCGGCCTCGACAACAGGGAGATCGCCGCCACGGCATACATGGGCGAAGGCACCGTGCGCAACCACATCAGCTCGATCCTAGCCAAAATGGGCCTACGCAACCGCACGCAGATCGCCATCGCCTACCTGCGAGGGTAGTTGCCCAACGAACGACCCGGCATAACAAAATGGCTGCTACCGATTTAATGCTATTTCAATACTATGCCGGTTTACTACGACGAATCGCCCACCTTCGACCATGGTAAATTGCGCGCTTGCAAAACCGCAGGTAGAACGCTTGCAATATTTAGAAAAATGCAGTCATGGTCGGGAATGCCGAATTCATCGTAGTAAACCGACATAGTTTTGTTCGCGACGGCCCTGCACGAGTGCCTCCGCAAGCCTCACGGGACCAAAATTATCCTTTTTCTTCCGCCCGCGGAGATCGGCAGACGGCGCCCGCCACGAAATGGGCCCATCTACTACGTTTGACTCAATATCCCCGACCATAACCGCGTTTCATGAAAAACCGCAGGCGTTTTACCTGCGGTTTTTATTTCGCATTATTTGCCATGGTTGAGGGTGGCGGCTTAAACGTAGTAGATGGGCCCATTTCGTGGCAGACGGGTCACGAGGCAGCCCTCGCAAGGCCAAAATGGTCCGTTTTCCTCCGTCCACGGGAGATCAAAGGCTGTTACGGATATGGCGCCATTTCAAAACTATGCCGGATTACGGGGCTAAAGTCGGGACCCTCATCCATACCTTCATTTTTTGAAAAACAGCAGGCTATCTACCTGCACTGATAATTGTTCTCGGGGGAAGCGGGCACTGCGGGGCGCGGCAA
>CATXXC010000002.1 GCA_958403385.1 uncultured Collinsella sp. | reverse complement strand
TGCCGTAGGCGTGGTCATAGCCATTGCCTCATTCTTTGTCTGACACATTGGTGATCTAGGGGCGATATCGTAGGAATACGACCGGGAGAGCCGGGACCAGATTGCCCGGGTCGCCCGGTCGGCTCGCGCGACGGCGCGGCAGTTCCACAGAAAGATCTCCGGACTTCACGCCGTTTCTGATCGCATTGTAGACAGCCATCTCGTCTTCGCAGTCGGCGAGCACGCGGTGTGCGTCGTCGTTTTGGATGTCCAGTAAATCTCGAAGGTCCTCCATGCACCAGCGTCCGAGATCTGGCCATGCGCGTTGCGCGAGCTGATAAGTGTCGATTGCGATGTTGTAGTTAAAGTCCAGGCCAAAGCCGTCCCAGGCAGAACGGTATTGTTTCCTTGATTATCAACTTCATCCGGACACTTCCCGCATTCATCCGTGTGTGTACGGATGAATGCGGGGTTCGATACCCTGGCGGCCCGATCGGCAGACCGCCAGGAATTCTCACTCCTCGAAAAAAGCCGGCACTCGGTTAGTCCTGCGCATCTTGAAATCGCCAGACTCGTGGGAGACGTAGAGAATGCCGTCCATCCCATCTCGTGATGCATACGACAGGTGAACTGAACCGCAATCCGCTCCATCATTGTCGAGAAGATCGAACGAATTCGGGTCGCTCGTTGCGGCCAAACGACCACTCAGACAAGAGTCATCGTCATTACAGATTTGCCATTCCATGTCTTCGCCTGCAAGAATCGCCATAGACGGCCTGGTCGCGCCATCGTTGACATACATCCCGTCTATGCCAAACCCATTTTCAGCGCCATCGATGAACGACTGCTCGGACCTATACCTCGCAAATGATGCACATAGCACCATTGCAAGACAAAGTACAAAGCCAACAATCGCTATCTTTGCATAGCTCTTGCCTATCATGTCATTCACCTCCTTCGTATGTATCGAGGTATTCCTGCTTGAGCGTCTGCGAGGACGACTTGATCTTTTCCACGAGCGTGCCGGCTTCGACGAAGTAGAACGAGTTGGTGAGGTCTGCCAGGTCGTCGAGCAGATGGCTTGAAATGAGCACGCTGCGTCCCCGCGCCACCTCGCTGCGCATCGCGTCGCAGGAGGTTTTCCGTTTTCCCGGATCGAGGCCGTTCAGCGGTTCATCGAGGATGAGGTACGGGCAATCGGTCGCTATCGCCATGGCAAGCTTTACCTGCTGCTTCATTCCTGTCGAGAGTTTACGGGTCGGCTTGTCGAGATATGGGGAGATTCCGAGGGAGTTGCAGAGCGAGTCGATGTCGGCGGCCGATTTCCACGCCTCCCTAACGAAAGAGAGGTGCTCGCGGGCCGATAGCGTGGGGTAGAGATCCGCGCCGCCCGAAGAGCTCAGGTAGACGAGTTCTGCGAATTCGGCTGATCGACGTTGGCTGATTCCGTCTGCCAACAGGCTTCCCGAGCGGATGCGGGTGGGAAATTGGCCCGACAGCGCTTCAAGAAGGGTGGTTTTCCCCGAGCCGTTGGGGGCAATGAGGCCCGCCGCCGTTCCCGGGCTCAGGAAAAGCGATCCGATCGAAAGTATCGTCGTGCTCCCGTATCCCACGCTCACGTCCAGGAGCTCAAGCCCATGGTGCTTTTTCGCGGGTCCAGGCTGTTTGGGCGAACGTGTCGCAACGGCGCCGACCGCAAAAAAGACCGCGACGTATGCCAGGGCCACGGCAAGCATCGATGCGCCGCCCGAACCGGAGCCAATGAATTCCGTCGGGAAGCATCCCACGTAGCCCGTTGCCTCGATAGGCGAGAACACGGCCAGCGGCAGGAGCTCGAGCGCGGCATTATGCCCCAGTGCCGAATCGGACAATAACGGGAATGCCGGGGCCGCGACAAGCAGCGCGGAGGTAAGGGGGCCCGCGAAGACGCGCCTCGTTGCGGTCGATAGGACGACGGAACAAACGGATATCAAGGTTCCGCCCGCAAGCAGCGCGAGAAGTATGGTCGTGAAGACGTTTCCCGCGGTCGTGGTGGTAAGCGCGCCGTTATGGAAGAAGGCGATCGGGTACCCGATCTGCCCGAAGCCGTTTAGGGCCAAGGCGTAAATACTCCCGGGCGCAAGGCCGGCGAGGAGCATCGCGGTCCCCGCGCCAATTATCGAAAACACGGTTTGGATAAGGCGCCGGAATTTGGGCACGGGCGCCTTTGCCGCCAGGGTCCCGGGCCTTGTGGCGCCGAGCACGAGTATCGACGAGAGAAGGAAGGTGATGAAGGGAAGGAAAGACGGCGCCGTGGCAATGGCGTAAGGCAGGAAGGAAAGGAACGGCAGGTCGTTTGCGGAGGCCGGGATATCCGCGATGCCGGAGCTGCTCAGGGCACGGCAATATGCGAGCGCTGCGTCATTGGTCTCCTGGTCCCCCACGATGGACCCGGATTGGAAGCCCTCGTCCATGAGCGCGTAGTAGCTCTCGGCAGAATCGAGAAAGGCGGCGTCGGTTTGAGCGGCAAGGGCGGCGTTCGCGTATCTTGCAAGCTCCGCGTCGACTTGCTGCTCTGGCGATAGGTCTATGCCGTTGGCCTGGGGCGCGCGCGTATTGAATGCGTCGACAAAGCCCTGCATGCCCTGCTTCATAAAGAAGGGGCCGTAAATGGGTGAATTGAACGCAATGGGGATGGAGAAGGCTGCGGCAAGAACGAGCGTAGAGATCCATACGGCCCTGTCTCTTAGGATTAGTTTGAGAAGAAGTCGACAGTACATTTGGAAGCACCTACGTTCCTCAAAGAATTGTTAGATTAAAAGTAACAGACCGGATGAAGATGCGTAAGATGGGGGCGAGGCGAATGGCTGAACGGTATCGATACGCGGGTTCAACGGTATTATATTGACCACATAGATTATTAACTTGCTTGACTTGTAAACCTAGTCGTCCTGTCATCATATTCAACTTCGAAAAATGGGGAATGAGGGCATCCCGATGCATCGAGTATTACTGGAACCCCGGCGATACGCTGAATGATTTGTGACGAATAGTCATGTCCATCAAGAATACGTCGATTGCTATCCGACAAACGGGTCTGGAATTGCATTCACCGGCATTTCGGGGCAGATTGATACACATGTACGAAAGGGAACCTATGTGGTGCGTTGGGTTGGAGCTGCTGCAGGCCCGATATGGATTGCGGTCTTGCGCCCCGATGTCCAAATAGGTTTCTCTCTCTAGACGGGAAGTTGCTCATGGACGCCATATATGATGGAGATGACTGGGTCGATCATTATACTTGGCGCCTGGTCGGCTCGGATGACAATGGGGATGTGGTGTTTGATGGACTATGTCCAAAGCATCTCCATCCTTTTGTCTCGTCGTTAATTGAGAGTTCCGCTCGTGTTGCCCCCTACAGCTCGGCATCGCTTCATGATACGGACGTTTTGAAGACCATAAGGGAATCAATTGACGAGGGCACGATGAGCGGCCCGCTGTTTTCTCGGCTTGTGGGGCAAGATGAGATTGGCTCGAAACGACTGCTTGCGGGCGAAAAGGTGGAACTCACTTATCGGTCGATGATTTCAATCCTGCGGCTAGCCGATGTTCTTCGCAAATAAATGAGGCTTCCATGGCCATGTGGCAGCTTGTCTCACCGATGGGTGGGAGCCGAGTACTTTTCGGACGATTTGCTTGGCCTCGGCGTAGTCTTGGACGGGATCTGCCGGATCATCGAAATCCTCGACGAGATATTTCAAAGCGGCACCTTCTTAAACGGCGAACGTGACAGCGGTCCTCCCTGAATTCTATAAAATCACGGCCTGACTTGGGCGGCGAATTGGCGGAGCTCGTCATCGTCCATATCGTCGAAGTGCGGCAACTACGCCAGCGCGGCCCTCTGCTCCATCAGGCACCTACCGCTCGGAGACCTGCGAATCGTCTGCAAGATGTCCTCGGGGGCGAGGGCTGGGAAATCCATGCCCTCGGGAGCGGCCAAAGAGATGGATTCACCTGCCCCTCCCATGTGTTGGGACCTCATTCAGGGCATCGGCTGCATCCGGCCTTTCGCATTCGCCGCCCGGCCCTCCGGTCCCGCCCGGCCGACGGGTTTCCCGTCTATGGCAAGACGATTGCACTTATATATAAGTGCATTCCCGGATTGGGAATATGTTTCGGCATACGCCGCCACAGGTCTACATCCGCAGCGCACTACACCGCTACACGGCTACACGCCTACGGGGCTACACGCCGCCGCCCAACCGAACGGCGGGAGGGCCGCCCATGGGCGCCCTCGGGCCATGCTCCCATTTTTGAGAGAGGTGCCGTCGGGGCCTCCCGAAAGCCGTCTGCATCTGCAGGCCTTTATTCGAAATCGGGCGGCGCGGCTGAAAATCCCCGGCCTGAACCGCGAGGCCTCACCTGCATTCCCACTGACTCTTTGCGTAAACATAAAAAGAAGGGCACGGGCGTCCGCGTTCGCGGAAACCCGTGCCAAGATTTGCGCCACCGAGATGACCGGGTAGAATATATCTAACGCGATTCCACATTCCCGTACTTGCACTACGGATTTGGGAAAGCGCATGTCTCGGCCTCTACTCGACCACGGTCGCCTCGGTCGGGATGGCCCCCAGCACTGCCGCGTACTCGGTGGGGTAGAGGCGGCTTATCGTCTGAACGTCGCGGATGAGGACGTTGCGGTCGTCAGGCTCGGAGATGCCGTAGCCGAACGCCTCGAGCGTCTCGATCGCCTCGCGAATCTTCTGCTGGAACATGGGGCCGGGGTCCACCCTCAGGCCGAGGTAGCCTCGCCACAGGCTCGGCGTGGCGCGCAGCATGTTCTGGATCTTGGACATCGGCTCGATGTCGGCGTAGACGTTGAGCGTGACCATGGCGTCCTTGTGCCCGAAGATCGACTGCAGCGCCTTGATGTCGCCGCCGTGGCGGATCCACTGCGTCGCGAAGGTGTGGCGCAGGCCGTGGAACGTGATCAGCTCGTCGTTGGTGCCCATGAGGCCGTTGGTCTCCGAGAACGTCTTGAACGCCCTGCGGATGTAACTGGTGGTGGCGAAGGAGCCGTCCGGCCGCGACACGACGTAGCTGTCCGCGAGGTCGCGCAGGCCGAGGGCCGATGCCTCCCGGAGCCTCTGCGAATCGATCTCGTGGATCTCTTTCAGGAAGGGGAGCAGGCCCACCGGGTCGACGGGGATCGTCCTCAGGTCGTGGTTCTTGGTGTCCTTGATGAAGGAGCCCCTGTCCTTGACGTAGGCCACCGAGTGCCTGACCGTGATGAGCCCCGACTCGAAGTCGACGTCACACCAGCGCAGGCCGCAGACCTCGCCGATGCGCATCCCGGTGTGCAGGGCGAGCACGACCGCCCGCCTGAAGGTCGAGTCCGGCATCATCGAGGTCACCGAGTTGAGCTTCGGCACGAGGTCGGAGCGCAGCGCGTTCCTGGGCCTGGCGATGACCCTGGGCGCGAGGGCGCCGTCGAACGGGTTCCTCCCGATCGTGTCGTTGCTGCGCTTCAGCAGGACGGCGTAGAGCCGCTTGCCGAGCTTGAATGACTTGTTGAGCGTGTCCGGCGCCGTGCCCAGGGCGATCCTGCGCCTCGACCACGCGTTGACGTCGTCGGTCGTCACCTCGTTCACGGGGACCAGACCCAGCTCGTCTCGCTCGATGTGCAGGGCGCTGTAGTGGTAGTCGTCGCGGGTCGTCGGGGTGATCCTGTTCATCTCCAGGCAGAAGTCGATGAACTTCTCGAGCGCCTCGGAATGCGGCAGCGCGGCGTAGTCATCCCGCTGTTCGGCGGGAAGCCCGGCGCCGATAGCGGCCCTCGCCTCCTCGGCCTCGGCGAGTTCCAGCTCGACCTCCGACCTGAATTCCGCGAGGACGCGCATCGCCGCCGCCTTTCCCCGCGTGCTCTGCTTCAGGCAGGGCACGCGGGTGTTCCTGGTCCTCTGGACCTTCTTCCCGGTCATCTCGTCGGCCACCGTCACGACAGCCTGCCATTTGCCCTTGTTCTTCCTCACGCCGCCGGCTCCGCATACGCGTAAGGTTTTATTGCTGCATTTCTCGTTCTGCATGTCTGCTCCTAAATCCGCAGTTGATTAGAAACAGGCGGGCCCACCTGCGGGAACCCGGAGAGGCGACGATTCGGGGCTCCTACCCCCGTTGATTAAATCATCGGCTGCACCGCGCTCCTCGAAGCCGAAAATATGCTATCTGGACAGACCGCGCTGAGCTGGTAAAATTTGCAAATGCGGAAATGCGCTACTTGCGCTATCTGCGCGTGTTTTAACAAAATAAGCACAGGTCAGGGTCATTCTGACCCCGCTGGGGGGTCAAGGGGTCGCTGGTTCGAATCCAGTCGTCCTGCCAAGAAGTTTGCAGGTCAGGCACCTAGTGCCTGACCTTTTTTGTTAAGAATCAATAAAGTAAGCAACGAAGAATCAACGGCTTTATTAATCGATACTTTCGCTCAACAAAAACTTGTACGTCACCCTCCAAATACGACAATTGATGACATGTTTGGAGGCTGACGTACACAAAAGCGATAGACATCCTGCCCGATACCGTCCTCCATATGTCTGGACTCTCTATGCTTACGCTGGATAGACATCGCTAGAACGGGTATAGTATCGAAAGTTTTGTCGTTTACCAGCGGGGGAGTCCTGTGGGCATCAAGAAGAAGATCAAAAAGGAGCTTATCGGCACTTCCGATTACCCGTCGAATAAGATCTTCACGATCTCCAATTTCATTACCTTTACGCGCCTGGTCCTCACGCTCGTCTTTCTGTACCTGTTTGTGACGGACAACAACCGTGTCGTCGCCATTGTCATCTATGCTATTGCTGCC
Organism: uncultured Collinsella sp.; assembly: GCA_958403385.1. Taxonomy (GTDB): domain Bacteria; phylum Actinomycetota; class Coriobacteriia; order Coriobacteriales; family Coriobacteriaceae; genus Collinsella. The sequence continues at coordinate 159,226 of CATXXC010000002.1, read as the reverse complement.
TCCACCGACTGGATGGACGGTCAGATTGCCCGCATGACCAAAACGGTCTCGTGGCTCGGCAAGGTTATGGACCCCATCTGCGACCGTGCACTGCTGTTTACCGGCGTGTTGGGCCTGGTAGTCCGCGGCGAGCTTCCCATCTGGGTCTGCGTGCTCATTATCGGCCGCGATATCTACCTGGGTATCGGCACGCTCATCGTGCGCCATTATCACCGTCGTCCCATCGATGTCGTCTTTCCCGGCAAGATTGCCACGGCGCTGCTCATGACCGGCTTCTCACTCATGCTGCTTGGGTTCCCCATCATAGACGGCTGGCATCTGCTGCCCGCCACGTTCACGGCATTCCCAGGCCTCAATGGCAGCTCGGTGCCCCTCGGCATCTTCTTTGTGTACGGCGGCGTGATCTTCTCCATGCTCACCGCTGTCATCTATTCCATTAAGGGAGGGGCGGCCATTAAACAGGCCATCGCGCATCCCGAGGACGAGGACACCGACTTTCTCAACCCCGAAATCGAAGACTGATTCATTGGGGTATGATTACGTACGGTTCATTCTTTGCGGCGTGGCCGCGTTAGATAGGGGTTGTCATGGACAACAAGGTTAACAATATGCCTCAGAACGATAAGACTGCGGACGCTACCTGCGTTTTCCGCGTTCCTTCGAGCGATGTCACCGTTCCCGACCTTATGGCCAACGTGCGCATCACCGCTCCTGTTCTGTCCATCGTCAAGGGACCGCAGACCGGAGCTGCCTTTGAGCTCGAGGACGACGTGACCACCATCGGCCGCGATCCCGCGAACGGCATCTTCCTCAACGACATGACCGTCTCGCGCAGCCACGCACGCATTATTCGTGAGGGCTTGGGCGCCCGTATTGAGGATCTGGGCTCGCTCAACGGCACCTGGGTTGACGGCGCCATCGTCAACGGTGCTCCGCTGCACGACGGCTCTTCCGTTCAGATCGGTACGTTCACGCTCATCTACCACGAGAGCACGCCGGAGCGCATCGAAACCGGTGAGTAGGTAATGGCCGAACGAAACTATCTGAGTATCGGCCAAGTCGTCAACCTTCTTCGAGGCGCATACCCCGATCTATCGAACTCAAAAATTAGATTTCTAGAAGATGAGGGGCTCATCACCCCTCATCGTACGCCTAAGGGCTATCGTCAGTACTCAAAGGAGGACGTTGACCGTCTCGAGGTCATCCTGCACTTGCAGAAGACCCGCTACATGCCGCTCAACGTCATTAAGCAGCGCTTGGAAAACGCAACGGACCTGTCCACTTTGGCTTACGAGGTGGGTCTTCTGTCCGATGTTCCGCTTAAGACGGAGCCCAAGGAGACCAAGCAAAAGCTGCATCCCATCGAGACTATTCCCGATATGCTCGGCGTCGAGATCTCGTTTATCCGCTCCCTTGCCGAGAACGATCTTATCCGCATCATCAAGAGCCCGCAGAACCGAGAGCTCGTCGATGGCCGAGATTTCCCGATTATCCGTTACTGCTCGGAGCTGTCGCGCTTCCATATTGAGCCGCGCAACCTACGACAGTACGTATCGTCGGCAAACCGCGAGTCTTCGATGTTTGAGCAGGTTCTCGTGAGTATGCTCGGCATGGATACCTCCGATGACGAGCGCGACGCCAAGCTCGAGCGCGCTTTTAAAAAGTTGCATGACCTCACCGAGGGTGTGCACACCGCGCTCCTTAAGAACCGTGTCTTTGAGTCGCTCAACGCCGTGGTCGAGGACGCTGACATCGATGCTCTCGATGAGGAGATCGCGCGTTCCGAATCCTCCAAGGCTAAAAGCGATGGGGCAAGCGTTCCCGCGGTTACCGCGCATGACGAGTCGCTTGTGCAGCCGTCCAAGGTCGTCGTCCCCTCGCATAGCTCGTCTGCTAACGCGGGTAAATAGCCGCCGTTCACCCGGCAATCCATGAAAGGTCACGCCATGTACGACTTCGAATCTCATATCGTCGATATCCCCGACTATCCCGAGCCCGGAGTCGTCTTTAAGGACATCACACCGCTCTTTGGCAATCCCGAGGCCCTGAAGGCCATGGTGGATGCCCTGGCTGAGCATTTTGCTGGCATGGGCATTACCAAGGTCGTAGGACCCGAGGCCCGCGGCTTTATGGTCGGTGTGCCCGTGGCCGTCGCCCTGGGTGCCGGCTTTGTTCCCGCACGTAAGCCGGGCAAACTGCCGCGCAAGACGGTAAGCGAGAGCTACGAGCTCGAGTATGGAACGGATTCTATCGAGATCCACGCCGATGCCATCAGCTCTAAAGATACCGTGTTGATTCTGGACGACTTGGTCGCGACGGGCGGAACCGTCGAGGCAACAGGTAAACTGGTGCGAGATATGGGCGCAAAGCTTGTGGGCTACGGTTGTATCCTTGAGCTTGCGTTTCTCAACCCGCGCAAGAAGCTCACGCCTTCTAACGAGGACGTTGAGCTCTTTAGCCTGGTAACGGTGGACTAGCCGCTACCCTTAGATACCGGAAAGGAAGCTCCATGCGCACAGCAAACACGCACAAAAACATGGCACGCTGCGCTGCTACGGCAACCCTCGCTTGTGTTTTGGGCCTGGGCCTCGTGGCTCCGGCCTATGCCGATACCGCATCCGACCTTGCCGCTGCTCGTACCAAACTCGAGCAGATTGGCACCCAAACCCAGCAAATTCATGAAGAACTCTCCGCACAGACGCAGGAGCTTGATCAGACTGCAGGCGAGATCACGCAAAAGCAGCAAGAGATTGCCGAGGGTCAGGCAAAGCTTTCGAGCTACGTTGCCGGTGAGTACAAGACTGGCGGTCTGAGTCTCCTTCAGGTTCTGACGGGCGTCGACGATCTGGGCGACATGCTCAACCGTCTGTTCTACTACGGCAAGGTTTCCGACAAGCAGGCCCAGACCATTCAGGAGGTCAAGGACCTTAAGCAGCAGCTCACCGATAAGCAGACCGAGCAGGAGAAGAACGTCGCCGCGACGCAGAAGAAGGTCGACGAGCTCAATGCCCAGCAGGCTGAGGCCCAGAGTGTCGTGAACTCCCTGGATTCACAGCTGCAGGCCGAGCTTGCTGCCGAGGCCGAGGCCAACGCCGCGCTTCAGGCTGGCATCAATGCCAGCACCGCCGAAAAGGCCACGGTGAGCAACGACACTGCCGGTACGACCGAGAACACCAACAATGGTGGCGGTACGACCAACAACGGCGGCGGCAACACGCCCGCGCCCGCGCCCGCTCCTGCCCCCACGCCGCAGCCCGTGACGCCCGCTCCGACTCCGACGCCTTCCGCACCGAGCCAGTCCGTTGACGGCGGTACCGTTGTTTCGCGCGCCTACAGCAAGCTCGGATACGCTTATTCCTGGGGCGGCATTGGACCGAACAGCTTTGACTGCTCCGGTTTTGTAAGCTATTGCCTCACGGGCCGCTATTGCCGCCTGGGCACCACCGGCACCTTCATGGGTTGGACCCGCGTGTCCGATCCGCAACCCGGCGATGTTGTGGTTAACTCCTACCATACAGGCATCTATATCGGTAATGGTCAGATGATCCATGCTTCCGACTACAAAACGGGCGTCATCATCAGCTCCGTCGCTGCTGGCATGAACAACAATTACATTTTCGTGCGCTACTAATTTATTACTGCAGCGAACGAACGTGGGCCTCGCGATCTTGAGTCACGAGGCCCATTCTTTTTTCCCTTACCGTTTGGCATATGATCAGTACGGCTATCTAGTATTCAAAACTAGATTGCCGTACTGATCAATCAAAAAGATGGCTATAATTGTTGGGGAACAATTAGAAAGGACCCTCAATGAGCTGGGCACTTATCTCCGATTCGAGCTGCAATCTTCGCGATTGGCAACCAACCGCACCTCATACCACCTTTGCATTTGCACCCCTTAAGATCCGAGTGGGGGAGCGTGAATTCGTTGACGACCTCTCGCTCGATGTTCACGAGCTCAATTGCGCCGTGCAGGCGGAGTCGAGCGCTTCTTCGAGCGCCTGTCCAAGCGTAGGGGAGTGGGCCGAACTCTTCAGACTTGCCGACAAGACGATCTGCATGCCCATCTCTGAGGGCGTCTCGGGAAGCTACAATGCTGCTGCTACGGCACGCGATATGGTACTTGCCGAGGAGCCCAACCGCCAGATTCACCTGGTCAATTCGCGGGCAGCGGGCGGCAAGATGGACCTGATCTTCTTACTGTTTGATCGATACCTTGCGTGTAACCCGGATGTTTCCTTTGAGGACGCCTGCGCTTACTTTGATAGCTTGGAGCAGAACAGCAAGATCCTCTTTAGCCTGTGTAATTACGAAAACCTTGCGAAGGCCGGACGCATTCCTAAGGCAGCCGGCGTCATTGCCAACAAGCTCAATATCCGCATTTTGGGCACGGCGAGCGAAGCGGGCAAAATTGAACTCGTTGGGCACACGCGCGGCGAAAAGAAGATGCTCACCAAGATTGTCGACACCATGGAGGCCGAGGGTTTCACGGGCGGCGAGGTCATCATCGATCACGTTGAGAACGAATCTGGAGCCCAGGCGCTTACCAGCCGCATTGTGGAGCGCTGGCCAGGCTCCAAGACTATCATCATGCCCTGTAACGGGTTAGATTCATACTATGCCGAGATGCACGGCCTCATCATCGGCTACGGCATGGACGTGGCTTCGGGCCGATAATGTCCAACTAAACAAACGCACGGGCGGGATAAGGGGCCAATGGCTCTTTATCCCGTCCGTCTTATGCCTCGATTAGCTATTAAACCCATTAAACTTAAGGTAGCTCATCAGGTACGCCTTCGATACAAAAGACGAAACCGCACTGCGTACGAGCAGCGATTCGCGCGTAACCTGGTGTGCGGTATCGGGCACGGGAGTCTGCTCGACGGAAAACGCCGCACGAATCGATGCCTCAAGTTGATCGACTACATAATCGAAAGCCGTCGGAGCGTCGTAACTCAAGCGCTGAATATTAAAGAGCGCCTGAACCGCAGCGATGGGCAGCACCTGCTTAAAGATACAAATGGCGATGAGACGCGCAATCTGCTCACGGCCATACTGCTTTTTAACCGGAGCAGGAACGAGGCCGACCTTCACGTAGTTATTGATCATCGATGGCGTAATGACAGGCTGCTCTACGCAAATCGAAAGCGGCTCCATCCACAGCGCAACATATTCAATAACCTGATCGCGATAGAGCGTTACGTTGGGCAGCTGATCATAGCGTGGCAGGCTCAACGCGTTGAGTTTACCCACCATATCGGACTGAATAAATGCATCCGGCAGCACCGTCGGCTGAATATCCTCCGGCTTAATGCTGACCGATGTATCGGACATCGGGATAACATGTTTGACGTGGTTCATAAGAGGCCTCCGATCGTTTTCTATATTGTATTCTAGGTTATCTAGTTTTGCATACCACATAGCCGCTAAGTAAAAGTGGTTGGACAGCACGTTGAAGCACCGTCCAACCACTTTGTTTAAAGATAACAACCTTACATAAGATATATTATCGTACTTATCCACGTAGGAAAGCGTATGCGCTGGTTGCCGCTATGGCTCCGTCCGAAACGGCGGTCACAACCTGGCGTAAACGCTTGGAACGGATATCGCCGGCTGCGAATAATCCGGGCGTACGGGTGGCCATCGAATCGTCGGTAAGGATGCCGCCGTCGGGAGCCAGATCGACTAGATGCTCAACAAGCTCGGTATGAGGTTGCGTGCCGGTAAAGACAAAAATGCCAAATGAGCCAGGTTCAAAGAACTCAGTGTGCATTTCACCTGTCGCATTGTCCTTGAACGTGATTGACGTGGGCATTACTTCACCGGAAAGCTCAACAATACTAGTTTGGTACCTAACTGAAATATTGTCCTTAGCAAGCACCTTATTCACAACGCCCTCGGGTGCACGGAACTGATCGCGACGCAACACGATGGTCACGCTGCTGGCAATGTCGGACAGGAACAGCGCCTCCTCACATGCCGAATTGCCGCCTCCGATAACAAAAACCTGCTTGCCACGGAAGAACATACCGTCACACGTCGCGCAGTACGAAACGCCACGACCGCGATACGTGTCCTCGCCAACAAAACCCGCAGGACGCGGCGTGGCGCCCATGCACGCAATAACGCTCTTGGCCGCTGTATCGCCCATATCATGATGGATGGTAAATTGTGCCGCATCGGCATCGTAATCGACGCCTGTCACCATACTCCATTCAACCTGAGCCCCCAGGCCTTCAGCATGCTGTTGAAACCGCTCACCAAGTTCGGCACCGCTCAGTAGCGGAATGCCAGGATAATTCTCAATCTCGTTGGATGTGGCGATCTGTCCGCCAGACATGCCCTGCTCAAAGACGGTCGTCGTCAGGTTGGCGCGCGCTGCATAAATAGCGGCAGCATAGCCCGCGGGTCCGCCGCCGATAATCGCAACATCGATTGTCTGATCGGTAGTCATGAAGAGTCCTCTCATCGAAACGTTGTCGTTCTTTGCGCTCATACCCAAATTTACGTGAACGTGACACTCATGCACTACAATGATAAATCCGTATTACAACGTCGAAGGGGAGTTATCGATGGATCAGACGCAGACGAGCGACGACGCTCCCCTGCTCACGCACAGCACTCCCCAATCGGAGCAATCCACGCTCTTGGCTCAGCAAAAACCTCTCGTGACCATCGTGCACGCCTCGGTCGGCTCGGGCCACAAGGCCGCCGCAAATGCGATTGCGCAGGCATTCGACCTCATCCGCGGCACCAATGGCATCCCCGAAGATGTTGATATTGAAGTGCTCGATATCCTTGATTTTGGACGAATTAAATTCGACGGCAATAAGACCGCGGCTTCTTTTACGGGAGCCACGCGCCCCATTTACGACCTGACCTGGCGATATACGCTTACGGGACATCTTCTCTGGGGTGGCGGCACGGCATGGTCGCGAATTATGTTCCCCGCCTTCAATGAATATATTCGTAGCCGCAGGCCCATAGCCGTGGTCGCAACGCACATCACAGCAGCCAATGTTGCCGTGGGCGCCCGCGTTATTACGGGTATCGATTATCCGGTCATCTGCGTACCGACCGACTACGAAGTCGAGGGCTGGTGGCCCCACAAGGACACCGACCTCTTCTGTGTTGCCAACGAATTTATGGCCGAAACGCTGCGTCCACGCAAGGTGCCCGAGACAAAGATTCGCATTACCGGCATTCCTATTCGCGCCGGATTCGACACGGATTACGATCGCGAGGAAGAGCTAGCCAAGTTCAACCTCCCCATCGACAAGACCGTCGTACTGGTAATGGCCGGTGCCAGTTTGCCTCAGCCTTACGTCCGCTTTCGCGCGGCGATGGACCACACACTCCCCTTTCTGCGCAGCTTCGAAGACATGCACTTTGTCTTTTTGCCGGGCAAAGACGTGGAGTATGCCACCCGGCTGAAGACGCTCTTCGATGCCATGAAGCTCGAGAACGTCACGGTGTTGGACTATGTCGACGACATGGCGGCCCTCATGCACGGCTGCGACCTGGCAATCCTCAAATCGGGCGGACTAACGGTCACCGAGTGCCTATGCGCACATCTGCCGATGATCCTGCTGGGCAAGTCCTATGGCCAGGAAAAGGCCAACACCACTATGCTCACCGGCATGGGCGCCAGCATGCACGTCACCACGGCACGAGAGCTCATCGTGACGTTGCGCCACCTGCACGATCATCCGGAGTCGCTTAAAGCCCTACTCATCAACGGCGAAGTACTACGCCGTCCCCACGCAGCCGAAGACATCGCCGTCGCCACCATGGAGCTCGTAGGCAAACCCCAGAAAAGAAAACGCGCATTCTGCCGCTTCTACTGGGGCGGAAAACCCGCGCATATCCGCTAGCGTCTTAATGTCCGCTGCTCGGCGGGAGCCGCCCATATATCATTCCATGCTCAAACATTCTCGCTGCGCTGCGAAACTGCGCGTGGAACGATATATGGGCGGCTCCCGCCGAGCAGCTACGTTTACGTGCTAGCAGTTACACCAGGTTCCCCACCACTAGAACCTGCAAAGGCGAAACCGAAAAAAATAAATATAGTAAGCCGACGCGACAAAGGGGGCGCCCCATCGTCGCGTCGGCTTACTAGAAAAGTAAGTATTTTTCAAGTGAGTAGCCGCCCGGCCGTCTCTCACACATATCGTTCCACGCGCAGTTTCGCAGCGAGCGAAGCGAAGCGAGAATGTTTGAGCATGGAATGATATGTGTGAGAGGCGGGCGGGAGGGATACGAGCACCCCTAAGCTACGCCGCTGGAGCCGAAGCCTCCGTTGCCTCGGTCGGTTTCGTCTAGTTCTTCTGCTTCTACGAGGTTGACCGTGGGGACTTCTTGGATGACGAGCTGGGCGATGCGGTCGCCTTTGTTGATTTGGATGTTGTTCGTGGGGTCTAGGTTGATGAGGATGACTTTGAGCTCTCCTCGGTAGTGGGCGTCGATGAGGCCAGGAGTGTTGACTATGGACAGGCCTTGCTTAATGGCCAGGCCGCTGCGGGGCTGGACGAAGCCGGCGTAGCCGTCGGGCAGAGCGACAGCTAGGCCCGTGGAGACCAGGCGACGCTCAAAAGGCTTGAGGGTGCAATCCTCGTTGGCTCGGAGGTCAAGACCGGCATCCGTGGGATGGGCGTATTTGGGTAGCTCGACGGTTGGGTCGAGACGTTTAATGTTAACGGTAATGTTGGACATGAAATCACCTTAGCTTGTCGAGCTCTTGCAGAAACTCATCGACGTCTTTGAAATCGCGATAGACCGAGGCAAAGCGGATGTAGGCCACTTTATCGATCTTGGCCAACCGCTTAAGAACCATATCGCCCAGCTCATGGGACGTAACGGCCGTAAGCGTACGGGAGCGAAGCTCGACCTCAATATCGTCAATGATGTCATTGAGCTTTTTAGTGTCGATATCTCGCTTGATCGTGGCGCGCATCAAACCGACCAGCAGCTTATTGCGATCGAACCGTTGCTTGGATCCGTCTGACTTAATGACCTCGATAGGGTCTTCACAACGCTCAAATGTCGTAAAGCGATAATTGCATGAGCAGCATTCGCGACGGCGCTTGATGGTGTTATTAGATTCCTGCATGCGGGAATCAACAACGCGGGTATGTGCCTTGCCGCATTTAGGACAGCGCATGGTACCTCCTCTAAAACGATTACAAGGGTACCATGCGACGGTACTTAAATCTTAGGAACGTGCGGGAACTTTAAGATGCGCACCGGCATCGAGCGAGCCATGCTCCAGGTGATTGACGTTGCGGATCATATCAGAGGTCTCCTGCGTGGAAAGACCTTCAATCGGATGCTCCTGGGCAAGCGACCACAAGGAATCGCCAGACTGAACACGGACGGTCTCGTAGGTAACGTTGGATGCCGACTCGGCATATGCGGCGTGACGAGCGCTGAAGATCGAGGTAGCAAGTACAAAGAAAAGCGTGAGCGCAACGGCCAAGGCGACAATCGTCGAGACCTTTAGGGCAACGGGAGCCGATGTCGTGGCGACGCACTTGCTGCGGACGGGCTTGCCAGGCAGTGTTTGGAAACCAGATCGGCCGCCTTTGACAACCGTGAAAGCCGGTGCCGCAGGCGTCTCGAGCTTAAGGGCGAGGTTTCCCTGGACCATATCCGTTGCGTTCATCATGTTCTCCTCTCGCGTGTTTTGCTGAGAACAGTTTTATCAAGCCGCGCGGACAAAAATGTCTAGCGCGAGAACGAATGTTCGGTTATTATTATCTTCGAACAGTTGTTCCTGTCAAGCAATAATCGAACATTTGTTTGACATTGGCAGAGAGGATCCCCTGATGGCTCGCAAAATTACCAAGCGTCAGCAGCAGATTTACGACTTCATCAAGGAATATCAGCAGGAGAAGGGCTATCCGCCCAGTGTGCGCGAGATGGCATCGGCCGTAGGCCTCTCCTCCCCCAGCACGGTGCATGCTCATCTCTCTGCCCTGGAGGCTCGAGGACTGCTCAAGCGCGATGCCACCAAGCCTCGCGCCCTAGAGCTCTTTGATGAGGACGGATCCTCTGTCTCGATTTCCAAATCCGATGAACCCACGGCGCCCCGCGGAACGGTCTCGCTGCCGCTCGTCGGTCGCGTCGCGGCTGGGATTCCCATTCTGGCCGAACAAAATATCGAGGACACCTTTACCATCCCGACCGAAATCGCCACAGACCAGGGCTCCTTTATCCTTGAAGTGCACGGCAGCTCAATGATCAATGTCGGCATCTACAACGGTGACTACATTATCGTTCGCGAGCAAAAGAGCGCGATGAACGGCGAAATCGTCGTGGCTATGATCGATGGCTCGGCGACTGTCAAGACGTTCTACAAGGAGCAGGGGCGCGTGCGCTTGCAGCCCGAGAACGACACTATGGAGCCCATCTATGCGACGAACCCCGTTATTTTGGGTAAGGTTGTCGGATTAATGCGCCGGTTCTCGTAATGCAAAATCGCATCACCATATTTGATACCATCCGCGGGTTTACGATGCTGTCGATGGCAGGTTTTCACGCCTGCTACGATTTGGCCTACCTATATGGATGGGATATGCCATGGTTTACCGAAACGGTTTTCCAGGATATCTGGCGCGCAAGTATCAGCTGGGTATTTTTGTTTATCGCCGGTTGGATGTGCACGCTCTCGCGTAATAACGTTAAGCGCGCCCTCAAGTACGCGGCCGCAGCTTTGGTCGTATGGATTGCAACTACACTGGTATCAGTCGACGATTCGGTAAACTTTGGCATCATTTATTGCATGGCGGCGTGCACCGCGGTGGTTGCACTCACCCGTCCGTTACTTCAAAAAATACCGGTCTCGTGGGGCATCGCAGCGTGCCTTGTTCTTTTTGCCCTAACCTGGGGCATTCCAAAGGCTGTCTACCCACTCCCCTACCTGGCATGGCTTGGATTCCCGGGCCCGGATTTTGTTTCGGGAGACTACTATCCGCTCATTCCGTTTGTCTTTATGTACCTTACCGGCTTCTTTACTGCCCAGGATGCACAAGCATCAAGCCACGAAGCGCCGGCATGGGCATACGCCAATCCCATCCCGGCGCTCGCAGTCCTCGGTCGGCATGCCTTATCGTTCTACCTGCTCCATCAGCCTGTCATTCTAGGCGTACTAGAGCTCGTTTATTCCGTACGATAGCGCTCAAGACGCGGCGCGATTCGGGCCGGCATCTTTGCCACAATGCGAACGCCGTCCTCTAGATATTCCTCATGCAGAAGGGTTCCCTGCTCATGCACCAGCGTAATGAGGGCGCCCTCGCGATACGGGATATCAGCGGAGAGCAACACATCGGTGGCAGCTGCCTCACGAGCAATACGGTCGACGAGATCGTCGAGCCCCTCGCCCGTCTGGGCCGAGAACAGCACGGCCTCGGGATAGCGACGATGGAAACTCAATCGATCGACGCTATCGAGTAGGTCGATTTTATTGAACACCGTAAGCGTCAAACGCTCACCGGCACCGATCTCGTCAAGAACGCGATCGACCGCCTCAAGCTGGCGCTCGTAGTCCTCGTCAGAGGCATCCACAACTTTAAGGACCAGGTCAGCACCAAGGACCTCAGACAGCGTGGACTTAAAGGCATCAACGAGACCATGCGGTAGCTTTTGAATAAAGCCAACGGTATCGGTAATGGTCATACCACGACCACCGGGCAAGCGATACGAGCGCGTCGTCGGATCGAGCGTGGCGAACAATTTGTCCTGAGAAAGCACCGTGGACCCGGTCAGGCGATTGAGCAACGTCGACTTACCGGCATTGGTATAACCGGCTAGGGCAACGCGAAACGCCGGCGACTCGATACGACTCTTTGACTGGACATCGCGGCGCTGTTCGACCTGCTTAAGCTCACGACGAAGCGCGGCAATCTTGTTGCGAATCAAACGTCGGTCAACCTCGAGCTGGCTTTCGCCCTGGCCAAAGCGCGAGCCAATGCCACCGCGTGTCTGCTCTTTAGCAAGATGGCTCCACATACCGCGCAAGCGGGGCAACAGATACTGCAATTGGGCTAGCTGCACCTGCAGGCGGCCCTCACGGGTCTGAGCGTGCAGGCCAAAGATATCGAGAATCAACGCCGTGCGATCGATAATCTTAACCGGTTCGCCCACGGCTTTCTCAAGATACGACTGCTGCGAGGGCGTTAAATCGTCGTCGAAGATAACAACATCGGCATCCATACGATGTACGAGCCCGCAAAGCTCCTCAACCTTTCCGGAGCCGATAAACGATTTTGGATACGGCTTAACCAGACGTTGTGACAAACGCGCCACGCACTGGGCGCCAGCCGTATGGGCCAGGCGCTCAAGCTCGTCAAGCGAACGATCAAGCGGCCAGGCGTTATCGCGCCACTCAACTCCGACAAGAACGGCACGTTCGGGCTCAGGCGCCGTGGGAACGAGGGGAAATCGAGCCATTAGGCCGCCTCGATACGGTGAAGGATATCCTCAACGACCTCATCGATCGTAAACTCGTCCATGTCGAACCACACGATGCGGTCATCGCGTTTAAACCACGAAAGCTGACGCTTGGCATAGCGACGCGAACGCATCTTGATGAGTTCGCGAGCCTCATCCATGGAAATCACGCCGTCAAAGGCATCGATAATCTCTTTATAGCCAATCGCTTGCATCGAAGTCAGGGCATCTCTCAGCCCCTGGTCCATAAGACCGCGAACCTCATCAATAAGACCCTGCTCAAACATCAGATCGACGCGTAGGTTAATACGCTCGTAAAGCGCCTCGCGATTACGCATCAATCCAAACCACAGAGCGTGATAATGCTCGCGCGGAACACTAAACTGCGACTTTTGCTGCGCGTAGGACACACCGTCATCGTGCATTTCGAGCGCGCGAATCACACGACGAACATTATGGGGATGGATGACCGCAGCGGACTCGGGGTCACGCTCAGCAAGCAGCGCGTGTAGCGCTTCCTCGCCAATGCGCTCGGCAAGCTCCTGATACCCCGCGCGGCGATCGTCCTCAAGTTCGCCCGAGGGAAAATCCATCTCATCCAGGGCCGCCTTGAGATACAAGCCCGTGCCCCCGCAAAACACCGGTAGGCGGCCCTCGCCCAGCAAGCGCTCAACATGTACACGAGCGTCTGCCTGATACAACGCTGCAGAATATGCAACGCCCGGTTCAACAATATCGACCAGGCGTAGAGGCGCCGTGCATTCCTCGGGTGCCATCTTGGCAGTGCCGATATCCATGCCTCTATATATTTGCATCGCGTCACACGACAGCACTTCGGACGAAAGGCGAGACGCCAAACGATCTGCGACATCACTTTTGCCAACCGCAGTCGGACCGACAATCGCAACGGCGGAAAGACCTGCCCCGGAAGAAATCATTAGCGCGGCTCGCCCACAACGGATCCGGACAGATACCACGTCTTGGCAACGTCGACGTCAACATCGACAATCTTGCCAATCAACTGATCGATGCTGTAGCCCTCGGGAATCGGTGCATGAACAGTCTGATTCTTAGGACTCTTGCCCAGCAGCATCGCGTCATTCTTTTTGCTCGTACCCTCAATAAGCGCCGGCACAACGGTGTGGAGCTCACCCTGGTTATACTCGTGCGCTGTGGTCTCGATAACCTCCACCAGACGGTTGAAGCGCTCAAGAATCACCTCATGCGGCGTGGGATCGTCAATCTCGGCGGCCGGAGTACCGGCGCGCTTGGAGTAGATAAACGTATAGGCCTGAGCATAACGGACCGTCTCGGCAAGCGAGAACGTCTGCTCAAAGTCTTCCTCGGTCTCGCCGGGGAAGCCCACGATGATATCGGTCGAAAGCGCGATATCGGGCATGCGATTGCGGATGCGATCGACAAGCCCCAGATAATCCTCGCGCGTATAGCGACGGTTCATCTCTTTAAGGATGCGCGTCGAGCCCGACTGAACTGCCAGGTGCAGTTGCGGCATGACGGCAGGCGTCTCGGCCATAGCGTCGATGGTCTCGGGCAGCAGGTCTTTGGGGTGCGAGGAAGTAAAGAAAATACGCTCTACACCCGTATCGCCCACGGCGCGCAGCAGGTCGGCAAAGCGCGGCTTGCCAAACAGGTCGCGACCATAGGAGTTGACGTTTTGACCCAGAAGCGTAATCTCACGCACGCCCTGGCGTACTAGACCGGTCACCTCGTCGACAATCTCCTCGAAAGGGCGACTCTTTTCGCGACCGCGCACATACGGCACGATGCAATAAGTGCAGAAGTTATTACAGCCCGTCATAATGGGGACCCAGGCGTGATACTGGGTCTCACGATGCCACGGCATGCTCATAGCATCCGTGTCCTCGTGCTCGTTGGTGCGAATATGACGCTTGCCGTCCAAGAATGCCTCGGCAATGAGCTCGGCAACATGCGCGATAGAATGCGTACCAAAGATGACATTGACGTTATCGACATTCGTGAGCAGGCCCTCGCCGTCGCGCTGCGCGATGCAGCCGCCCACGGCGACCACGCGCTTGCCCGAGGGCGAAGGCGGGAGGCTCTTACAAGAGTTGCACTGACCGTACAGACGGGTGTCAGCGGCCTCTCGAACGCAGCACGTCATGAACACGACAATGTCAGCATGCTCCGGATCGAGCGCCATAAGGCAGCCATACGAGTCGAGCAGGCCACTCACGCGCTCGGAGTCGTGCTGATTCATCTGGCAGCCAAAGGTGCGGATGAAGTAGGTTTTACCGGCAAGAATATCGCGTACGGAACCCTGGTCCATGTGTATAAGTCCTAACGAGGTGGAATAGGCGGAATCAAAGAGGGCGGGCAAAGAGTAAAAACTCTATGCCACAGGCTTAACGTCGTCCATCACAACGTTATCCATAGCAGCTCGATTAATCTGATGAACGTAAATAGAAAGACGGATGGCCGTGCGCGACTCCCCGTTGATGAGGATGTCGGAGAACACCGGCGCGCAGGAAATATCAAACCCGGTCGGAATCAAAAATCCGCGTGCAATGGCCACAGCCTTAATGGCCTGGTTGACGGCGCCCGCGCCGACACACTGAATATTGACGGGAACACCATCTTTGACCATGCCGGCAATGGCGCCGGCAACGGACGCGGGCGATGATTTGCTTGATACCTTCAGGCAATCCATGAAGAAACTCCTGCGTTTAAAAGTACGTTTTAACTGCAATAACTGTATCGTACCGAACGGACTCGGTAAAGATGCTATTCCTCTTTGGCAAGATCGAACGTCACGGTAATACGATCACGCGAAACACGAATCTTGGGGTCGCCGCAAAGGTTGAGATAGTACCGCGATGCAAGATCGTTAAAGTCGCGCTCGACGGCTCGCGAGAACTGCGCCATGTCGTCCTTGGCGATACGCAGCCCGCGACGATCTTTGGCGAGATCAACCGGAGCAGACGCATGTGAGGACGAATCGCGCTCGCGTAGCAGACGTGCGGTCACACCGCGAACGGGCTTAATCTGGCCCGCCAAGATACGATGCGCCGTACGCTCGGACATCTCAAGGCCCAAACCCGAACAGATACGGATAAAGTCTTCCGCATCCGAAGCAAGACCCAGACGATCCACCACGGGAAGCTCGGCTTCGTCATCGATAAACAAAAGACGAGAAGCATCGAGACGGCTGGAGGCCTGCGCATGCAACGTCGCGGCAATCTCGGACGGAGACCCCAAATAGACATCACAGGCGCGCAGCTCCTCGAGGGCAAACTCACAGGCGGCGCGAATGATGTTGTGAGGGCCACGGGCGCAGACATAGTGACCGTCCTCATCCTTCACGGCCTGAGGCCAGCTGGACTGATCGGCGCGCTCGCCAAGGCGGTCGGTAGCGACGCTCACCTTAAAGACCGAGCCAAGGTCAACATCAGACGCGACAACGCGCGCCTCGTCGGCGTTCTGCTTAATCGAGAACAATGCCATGCCTCGACCGTGAACACCCCAACGGTCCATCTTCATGCTCTCAAGCTTGGAAGTAACGCGGGCATCGAAGATGCGCTCCTGCATATCCTGCGGCACACCCGAGCCGTTATCCAGAAAGACGAGCGTACGGACACCATCTTCCTTGGTCGTAGCGAGATAGACCTTGTCGGCGCCGGCATCACGAGCGTTGCGCAGCATTTCGATGACAATATCCTCGACATGCTGAATGTCGTGCTTTGCCTGGCGCCGTTCAGCTTCCGAAACGCGGAGGCGGACATACCCCTCGCCAAGGTTCTCCTCGACGCGAAGGTTGCCCTCCCCCGACATCGACGCGATAAATGAGATGAGCTCGTTCGCGTCGTTCATGTTATTTAGCGATATCGACAGCGCGGCTCTCGCGAATCACGACGACGCGCACCTGACCGGGATACTCCATCTCTTCCTCGATCTGATGGGCGATGTCATGAGCCAAGACCGTGGACTGAGCATCGGAAATCTTGTCCGGCTGAACCATGACGTGGACCTCGCGACCAGCCTGCATGGCATAGGTACGCTCGACGCCGTCATGGGAATTGGCGATCTCCTCGAGCTTCTCAAGACGCTTGATGTAGTTCTCGGCCGATTCGCGACGGGCACCGGGGCGAGAGGCAGAAACGGCATCGGCAGCCTGGACCAGAACATCGAGCACCGTGTTGGGGTCGACGTCGGCGTGGTGAGCCTCGATAGCGTGAACGATAACGGGCTTCTCGCCATAGCGACGGGCGAGCTCGGCGCCGATAACGGCATGCGGACCCTCAACGTCATGGTCGATAGCCTTGCCAAGGTCGTGCAGCAGGCCGGCACGCTTTGCAGTCACAACGTCCAGGCCAAGCTCGGAAGCCATCACGCCGCACAGGTCGGAAACCTCAAGGGAATGCTGGAGCACGTTCTGACCAAACGAGGTGCGGTAGCGAAGAGCACCCAGGGTCTTAACGATCTCGGGATGCAGATCGTGGATACCGGTATCGAAGGCAGCCTGTTCGCCAGCCTCGCGCACGCGCTGCTGAACCAAGTCGGCGGCCTTGTGATACATCTCCTCGATGCGGGCGGGGTGAATGCGGCCGTCAGCAATAAGGTTCTCAAGGGCGACGCGGGCGGTCTCGCGACGGACCGGATCGAAGCTCGAAAGCACGACGGTCTCAGGCGTGTCGTCGATCACAAGGTTGACGCCGGAAACCTGCTCGAAGGTGCGGATGTTGCGACCCTCGCGGCCGATGATGCGACCCTTCAGGTCGTCAGACGGAATATGCACGGAGGTAACGGTGACCTCAGCAGTGTGATCGGCGGCGCAGCGCTGAATCGCCAGGGACAAGATCTCCTGAGCGGTCTTGTGGCACTCGGCGCGAACCTGCTGCTCGGACTCACGGATGATCGTAGCGGCCTCGTGGGTAACCTCACCACGAACCTTGTCGAGGAGTTCCTTGTGAGCATCCTCGCGGGTCAGGTCGGCGATGCGCTCGAGCTCCGAGGTCTGCTTGGCGCAAAGCTCCTCAAGCTCACGGGAGCGCTTCTCGACCTGGCCAGCCTGGCTGGACAGCTGATGTTCACGCTTGTCGAGGGCATCGTTGCGGCGATCGAGGGACTCCTCGCGCTGCATCACACGGTTCTCGAGCGTACGAATCTCGCTCTTACGCTGCTTGTCCTCGGCCTCGGCAGCCTGCTTATTCTTGATGATCTCTTCCTTTGCCTCAAGCAGAGCCTCTTTTTTGAGGGTCTCGGCCTGACGCTTTGCATCACCGATTAGGGACTCAGCCTGTGCGTGAGCCGACTGGATCTTTTCGTCGGCCTCGTGAAGACTACCCTGCTTGGCGGTGCGCATGTAGGTAATGGCGGCGATGGCACCCAAAACGATGCCAACGAGCGCTGCGATAATAGGCATGCTCACTCCTTTTTATGGATTCGTTACACAACAAAGCGAACCGTCCTTGCGAACGGCTCACGACATTTGAGTAATATGGGCGCAGCTTATGCGGGTCGGATACAGATAAACATATAAACAAACTCATCAAAGATGAGCACATATCACAAAGCAAATGACAGTGTTTATCGTACGTTGAACCGTAACAACTGTCAAATAAATGGACCCGGTACGGCGACTAAAACGCGGTGAACGGCGGGTACGCAAACCACATGTGTCTAAACTGCACATTCCTCATGTTCGGCATCGAGACGCGCCTTAACGGCATCGGCGGCGATGTGGTACGAAAAGCCCTTACCCATCAAAAACCGGACGAGCTTTTCGAATCCACGTGTCTCGGGAACACGACGCTTCGCGAGTAAAGCCGATGCGCGAGCCAAGTCGTCCTCCACGGCAAAATAATCCTCGGGATAGCCGGGGATATCATCGAGCACGACATGGCGGCGCTTGAGCTCGGTCTCAATCTTGCGCTGTCCCCAGCCACGTCGTTTGCGCTCCTCGATAAAGTACGAACAAAAGCGGTTCTCATCTAAAAAGCGAAACTCAGTGGCACGCTGGACGGCGAAATCAATTGCGGGTTGGCGAAATCCGTAACGAGCGAGCTTGTCACGGATTTCGCCCGTGGCATGGTCGCGGCGCGACAGCATCTCAGTCACCATGGTAAGCGCGCATTTACGCTCAATGAGCTGTACCGCCTCGCGAAACTCATCCCAATCGCAGGGAAGTTCGGGGCGATTTTTAAGAAACAGGCGCGCAACACGAACAGGAATCCAGATGGATCGTTCAAAACCACCCTCGAGCTCGCAGTCGATATGTGCACAAGGCTTTTTTGATGCATACCCACTCGAGAACGAGGAGGTCGCCTTCTTATCGGGGAAGACGACCGTGGCCTCGGTCACCGTATACGACATGAGGGCAACCGCTACTCGTCGTCATCGAGCATCGCGGAGCCATCGATGGCGTAAAGCTCATCGAACTCCTCAGTTTCGGGCTGATCGGTCAGCTCGACCTCGGACGGAGCATCGTCATCGAATTCAAGGCCGCAGGCGAGGCGAACCTTATGCTCGATCTCGTCAGCACAATCGGGGTGCTCGCGCAGGAAGGCCTTAGCGGCCTCGCGACCATTACCGAGCTTGTCCTCACCGTAAGCAAACCAAGAACCCATCTTTTTGCAGATACCGCACTCGACGGCCATGTCCAGAATCGAGCCCTCCTTAGAGATGCCCGTGCCGTACATGATGTCAAACTCGGCCGAGCGGAACGGAGCGGCCACCTTGTTCTTGACGACCTTGGCACGCACGCGATTGCCGATAACCTCGTCCTTGAGCTTGATGCTGTCGATGCGGCGAATATCGATGCGCACCGAAGAGAAGAACTTGAGGGCGCGGCCGCCCGTCGTAGTCTCGGGGTTGCCGAACATGACGCCGATCTTCTCGCGCAGCTGGTTAATGAAGATGCAGGTCGTTTTAGATTTGGCGAGCGAGCCGGCGAGCTTACGGAGCGCCTGGCTCATCAGACGGGCTTGAAGGCCGACCGTAGTATCACCGATCTCGCCCTCGATCTCGGCACGCGGAGTCAAAGCGGCGACAGAGTCGACAACGATGGCGTCGATGGCGCCAGAGCGCACGAGCATGTCGACGATCTCGAGCGCCTGCTCGCCCGTATCGGGCTGGGAAATGAGGACCTCATCGATGTCCACGCCGATACGCGCGGCATACGTGGGATCGAGCGCGTGCTCGGCATCAATAAACGCCACAACGCCGCCCATAGCCTGGGCCTCTGCCAAAATCTCGAGCGAAAGCGTTGTCTTACCGGAGGACTCGGGGCCGTAAATCTCAACAATACGGCCGCGCGGCACGCCGCCGATGCCCAGAGCGGCATCGAGGGCCAGAGCGCCCGTGGGAATGGCCTCGACCTCGAGCTCGGGACCACCGTCGCCGTACCTCATGATGGAACCCTGGCCGAATTTCTTCTCGATCTCGGCCTTGGTGGTGGCGATCATCTCATCGCGCTCTTTACCCGTCGTGCGAGCATGAACGGTACGTACGGGACCTGAATTCTTGGCCATGAATAGCCCTCCTCTTAACAACCTGCATCGATAATAAACGAACGGCTGTTCGTGGTCAACCGTTCAGATAAATCATATGCAGCCGACCTTTCCAAAACCCAACCAAACGCTGACCAAACACTGACCAAAAACTTGACCGCAGGCGAACCAAGCAAGGCAAGACAAACATGAATACGCCAACTACCTGCACAAAGAGCAAATTCGCCAGAGGTCCCTATCTCCACAATTAAGGGGCCCAGAGGCCCCTTAAAACACGTCTATTCCATAGAATCGAGCAAGCAGACAATGCGGCCCAGAGCCTCCGCGACCGCATGGGCACGAACACACGAACGATCGCCCTCGTAGCGACAACGAATGGAGTCAACGACCGGCGCTCCCCCATCGGCCGAGCGATACGCCCAGCCAATATAAAAGGTTCCAGCCGGATCGTCCTCGGTGCCTCCACCGGGGCCGGCATAGCCCGTCGCGCTCACGGCAATATCGCTCTGGTACAGCTCCAGCGAACCGACAGCCATCTCGCGCGCCGTCTGGTACGACACCGCGGTATAGCGGTCGAGCGTCTCTTGATCAACGCCGAGCACGCGATGCTTAATCTCGTCGCAGTACGTCACCGCACCGCCGCGCAGCACCGCCGAAGCGCCGGGGATATCGGCGATCGTCGAGGCGATCATGCCCGCTGTCAGAGATTCGGCCGTCGAAACCGTCACACTACGAACGCTCGCACGCTCGACAATATCGCGTGCGAGCTCTTCATTGTGCGCAGCAATCTGCTCAAATGTTTCCGTCATGCCTACCAGGACCTAGACCGAAAAGACGATCTTGCGACAGTTCCAGAAGTACTGAGCGCCCGAGATAACGGTCAAGACAACGGCCACGGCGTACAGGAAACGCGACACAGAGTAGATACCAAGCGTCAGAGCCACCGGGGCCAGGTTAAGGCCAGACATCGCAAAGACGCACAGATAGCCGCAGATGGAAACCATCGTCGTCGCCGTCTTGTACTTGCCAAGCTTATCGGCGGCAACGACCACACCGGCCGCACTCGCGACCATGCGCAGGGCGCTCACCAGCAGCTCGCGGAACAAGATAATGAACACCGACCACACGGTTACGGTACCAAAATCCAAGAACAGAAGCAGAGCCGAGAACACGAGCAACTTATCGGCGATGGGATCCAGGAACTTACCGAAGTCGGTGATCTCGTTGCGCGAACGAGCCAGGTAGCCATCAACCTTATCGGTGCACGACAGGATGACGTACAGAACAAAGGCGGCAGCGGCGAGCGGGCCGTCGAAGGTGCTCAAATCCGTACCGGCAACGCTTGTGTGAGACAGCGCCGACACGATCATGAACACCGGAATGAAGACGATGCGCACGCACGTCACGATGTTGGCGGGCGTCCAAACACTCGTCAGTTCCTTATTGCTCTCGTTAGCCACGACGCTCTCCTACTCCACAACATGACCGATAAGCTCGTAGCAGAAGCTATCGGTAAACTCGACCGTCAGAATATCGCCCACAGATGCCTCGCTGGCATCCAGATGCACCGCGCCATCGGAATCGGGCGCCTGGAACCAGGCATGTCCGATGAGCTCGGCACCGTCTTCGGTCTCCTCGATACCGTCGACGATCACCTGGGCGCGTTCGCCCACATGTGCGGCAGTTGCAGCAAAACCGAGCGACTCGGCCAGGTCCATGGCCTCCTGGGCGCGCTCGAGCTTAACCTCTTCGTCAACCTGACCTTCCATCTTAGCAGCCAGGCTGCCCTCCTCCTGCGAGTAGGCAAAGACGCTCGTGTAGTCAAAGCCGACGGTGTCCATAAAGTCAATGAGATCGCGGAACTCGTCGTCGGTCTCGGTCGGGAACCCTACCATGGCCGTGGAGCGGATCACGATACCGGGGATGCGCTCGCGCAGGTCGCGGAACAGGTCCTCGAGCTCCTGGCGCGAACCGGAGCGGCGCATGGCCTTGAGGATGCGCGCGTCGCAGTGCTGCACGGGGATATCGATATAGGGCAGCACCTCGGGCGTATCGCGAATGGTCTCGATAAGCTCGTCGGTCATGCCCTCGGGCTGCAGGTAGAGTACGCGGACCCACACGTTATGAGGACGCACCGCCTCAGCAACGGCCTGCAGCAGCTGCGCCAGATTGCGCGGCGCGCCCTCAGCGAGGTCCTCGTCGGCAAAGTCGGTACCCCAGATGCCCGTGTCCTGACCGATCAGAACGATCTCGCGCACGCCACCGGCGACCAGGTCGCGCACCTCGGAGATAATGCTCTCGGCATTGCGCGAGTGATAACGACCGCGGATATACGGGATCATGCAGAAGCTACAGAAGCGGTTGCAGCCATCGGAGATCTTGACATAGGCGACAGCGCCCTCGACGGTGCGCTTGACCTGCGGAATATAGGCGGCAATCTCGCGCTCGACACCCAGCACGTCATCGATAACCGCCACGATGCCGTCTTCCTCGTCGGCCTTCACAAAGGCCGCGACCTCGGGCAGCTCGTCGGGTAGGTCGTCGCCGTAGCGTGACGGCACGCAGCCGCACATGACGATCGGGCAGGAACGAACGCCGTCCTGCACCTCGTTGGCAAGCTCGAGCGTGGTCTCGATGCTCTCGGACGTTGCAGAGGCAAGGAACGAGCACGTATTGACGATGGCGATATCGGCATCCTGTGGATCGAATGCCTCCTCGTAGCCTGCGGCAGTCAGCAGCGAACGCATACGGTCGGTATCGACCTCGTTCTTGGCGCACCCGAGGGTGATATAGAGCACGGAGCCCAACGGAGTATCCATGTTGGAGAGCGGTCCTTTCGAAAGAATTAGCGGTAGTTGGTGAACTGCAGCGGCTGACCGTAGTCCTGGTCGCGCAGGAACTGGATCACGGTCTGCAGCGCATCCTTGGAAGCAGAGGAAACACGCAGTTTGTCGGCCTCAATCGTCACCTTGACCTTGAGCTTCTGATCCTTGATGTCCTTATTGATCTTCTTGGCAGTCGTCTGGTCGATACCCTCGACGATGTGACCGAGCACGCGCACGGTACCGCCCGATGCAGCCTGGGGCGCATCCCAGGACACGGCCTTAAGATCGATGCCGCGCTTGATGAGCTTGGAGCTCAGGACGTCGATGATCTGCTTGGAGACAAAGTCGGCCGGGGCGTTGATCGAAAAGAGCTTGTCGCCCTTCGAAAGCTCGATGGTGGCGCCGGAGTCCTTCAGGTCATAGCGCTGGGAAATCTCGCGCGTGGTCTGCTGGAAGGCATTGTCGACCTCCTGCATATTGACCTCGGACACGACGTCGAAGCTGGAATCTTTAGCCATGGTTAATCCTTTCGCTTACGAGCGGCTTAGTAGCTGTCGTAAGAATAGTCGTCTGAATAGGGCGTAGTCTGCCCGTCGGTGGCGGTGTCTGTGCCGTCCGTGGACTGGGCATCGGTTTCATCAGTTCCGTCGGTACTTTCGGTGCCATCGGTGCCGTCAGTGCTCTCGCCGTCCTTGGACTCGGTCGTCTCCTTCTTGGGAACGGTGATCGTCACGCGTGCCACGCCCGACGTCTTAGTGTCGTAGCGGACCTTTTCGCCGTTCTTGGTAACGGTGACATCGGAAGGCTTAGACGTGGTGATCTCGATCGAGGACTCAGGCGTGTATTCCTGCTCAAAGGGGCCGGTCGCCTGGGCGCCATAGACCGACTTGCCGTCGACCTTGACCTCAATCCAAGCAGTCTTGCCCTTGGCAACGGAGATTTTGACCTTTGTGACCTCGTTCTCCTCCTTCTTGGCCGTCGTCTTGGCGGCGTCCGAATCGGTGGACTCGTCCGTCGTCTCATCGGTATCTTCGTCCTCATCGACGGATTCGGTCTTCTTGGAAGACTTCTTTGTCGTTGTCTTGGTGGCAACGGGTGTCTCGGGCGTCGACTCGGGCGCCGAGGAGCCGCAGCCACGCAGGAGCACCACGATGAGCACGATCAGCAGCAGCGCCACGGCGCCGATACCGGCGTAAACGATACGAGGATCGAGACCGTTGTTCTGGGGAG
Source organism: uncultured Collinsella sp. (assembly GCA_958403385.1). Taxonomy (GTDB): domain Bacteria; phylum Actinomycetota; class Coriobacteriia; order Coriobacteriales; family Coriobacteriaceae; genus Collinsella. The sequence goes on along the minus strand of CATXXC010000002.1, from coordinate 135,237 downwards.
CGCGCCCACCGCCGCGTCCACGATTGGAACCACCGCGACCGGTGCCTTGGGGCATACGACCGCGGTTATTGTCGGAACGTCCGCGATAACTGCCCTGGCGCTGCATATTGCGCTGGCCCGAGCGGGGGGCGAGCTCGCCGCGACCCTGGTAGTTGCGCTGACCCGAGCGAGGCGCTGAGGAGCGCTGGCTATAAGGCCGTGACTGAGATCGAAGGCGAGGCGTCACCTGCGTAGTATCGGCGTCTGCATAGCCGCCGCGCGGACGACCGGAAGAAACGCCGCGGTACCCGCGATCGGAATAACCACCATCCCCGTAGCCGGCACGAGGGTCTCGTGCGACACCGCGGGCAGCGGGGAGTGCGCGCTCCTCGGGCGCCGGCGTGCTGCGAAAACGATCGCGCTGGGAACGAATCTCCTCGCTCGAGCCCGTTTCGGTAACATAGCCAGCCTGCTGAGGGCGCTGGCCATAACGCGTCGAACGCCCGCCCTGAACCATCAGGAAGCGGCCGTTGTCGACCGAGGAACGCGAATTGACGTAGCCGGCGGCGTCCTGAAAACGACCGCCCTGCTGCGATGTCTCGCGCTCATATGCCATCAAATCGTCAAAATAAGCGTTGACGACCTCCCGCGGATTGAGGCCCAAAAAGCGCGCATAGCTCGAAATCATGCCCTGCGCATAGCCGCGCGGAGGCATCGATGCAAAATTGCCATTCTCGAAAAACTCGATGATCTGCGGCCTGATTTTGATGGTGTTGGCGACCTGCTGAATGGAAAGGCCCATTCGGCGACGCTGCTCGAGCAGCATGTCACCAAAGCGTGCAGCCATCAGAATCCTCCAAACTCACGATCTTCACGTGCCATCTCGGCGTCGACGGATTCCAGCGCGGCAAGGCCTTCTTCATCCAGCAGGACCTCGCGCGGCTTGGAACCGTCGGGCGGACCGACGACACCCTTTTCTTCCAGCATGTCCATAATACGCCCGGCGCGCGCATAGCCAACCTTCAGGCGGCGCTGCAGGCCAGATGTGGAGCCCAGCCGCGATTCCACCACAATATGAGCGGCTTCCCAGATAAGCGGATCGTCGTCCTGAGGCTCGGCAACGCCGGTACGAACGATGCCTCCGCCACCTGCCATGGACATGGAGGCAGGTGCCACAGCCGACAGGATCTCCTCATGGTAGTCGGGCTCACTTTGCGACTTGACGAACTCGACAATCTCGTTGATCTCGTCATCCGAAACAAAACAGCCCTGGATACGACGGGGCTTGCCCCAGTCGACCTTTGAGAACAGCATGTCACCCAAGCCGGTGAGCTTTTCGGCACCCATCTGGTCGATGATGACGCGGGAGTCGATGCCCGTTGCGACGTTGAAGGCGATACGGTTGGTAATGTTTGCCTTGATGAGACCCGTCACCACGTTAGAGCTCGGACGCTGAGTCGCCACGATAAGGTGGATACCGGCGGCACGGCCCAGCTGGGCGATACGAACAATCGACGCCTCGACGTCCTTGCCGGCAACCATCATCAGGTCCGAAAGCTCGTCGATGATGATGACCAGGTAGGGCATCTTTTGCGGCGGGTTATCGTAATGCTCAAACTCGCCGGCGGCCTGCTTTTCGTTATAGGTCGAGATCTTGCGCACGTTCAGGCGCTCGAAGACCTTCAGGCGGCGCTCCATTTCGGACACCGCCCACTGCAAGGCGCTCGCGGCCTGCTTGGGCTCGGTCACCACGGGCACGTAAAGATGCGGCAGGCCGTTATAGCCTGCGAGTTCGACGCGCTTGGGGTCGACCATGATCAAGCGAACGTCCTCGGGAAGGGCGCGCATGAGCAGGGTCGTGATGATGGAGTTGATCATGACCGACTTACCGGAACCCGTGGTACCGGCGATCAGCAGGTGGGGCATCTTGGCGAGGTCAGCGACGACCGGCGTGCCCTCTGCGTCGCGGCCGATGGCAAGCTCGAGCGGACCGCCCTTAACATAGGGCAGCACGTCGCCCAAGTTGACGTTCTGACGCTTGCGATTGGGAATCTCGATACCCACGAGCGAGGTGCCGGGAATCGGCGCAAAGATACGCACGGACTGAGCAGCAAGCGACAGCGCGATGTCGTCCTCAAGGCTCGAAATCTTGCTCACGCGCTCGCCCTCGCCGGGCTGCAGCTTAAAGGTCGTCACCGTGGGACCGGCAATCCAGCCGACAACGCGAGCGCTACGGCCAAACTCAAGCAGTGTGGACTGCAACGACTCGGCGGTCTGTTCCAGCTCCTTGTCCGAAGACGCGGCAGAAGCGGACTGGGGGTTTGCATGCAGGATTTCGAGCGGCGGAAGCTTGAGGCCGTCCTCTTCTTCGCCCTCGTTATCCGCGGGGGCATTGTCCGCTCCCCCATCGCTCGAAGTAGACGCCTCGACAGCGCCCGCCACAGCCGTATCGGCAACCTTGGGATGCTTGAGGAAATCAGGGATTTGAGGGGCGGCCGAGACGGGATTCACGGCAAACGGCGGTTCGGACTCGTCGACCTTGTCCGGATCGTCCTCCATCGAAAGCTGGCCGGTCACCTGACCGCGCTTTGCCTGACGACGCGGCAGCAAGGTGGTTTTAGCAGTCTCGAGCGGGGACTCGTCGTCCTCGTCATCACCCTCGGTAAGCTCAATCTCGCTCTCGGACCAAGACGGATCGGGCTCACTCGTATTGAGCTTGGGAGCCGTCTTACCTTTCTTAGCGTGACGGCGCGGGAGCAGCGTGGTCTTAGCGCGCTCGGCCTCCACGGCATCGGACACGTCGACAAACGGATCCTCGTCCTCGTCGTCATCGTCCAAAACCGGGTCGGCATCGTCACCTATGACCGTGGTCACGGCGGCATCGGAGCCCTTTTGACGAAGAATGCTCAGGTGCGGACGGGCAACGCCGGGCACCGACAGAGCTTCGTCGTCACCCCACGGACTCGCGTTGACATCGGCACGACGGCGCTCGGCAAAATCGGCCGCACGGTCGCGGGCAGAGCGCAAAACGCCACCCACCGAAAAGCCGATGATGACAAAGCCGACGACGGCCAGACCCAACAGGACCACCATCGCGATAGGCTTACCCAGGGCATTCTGCAGCGCACTCGCGATAAACGCACCGATGTAGCCACCCGAGGCGGACAGGTTTTGCGGCGTGAACATAAGGTCGCACGAGTCACTCGTACCCGGCACCATCAGCGAAAGAATAGAGACGACGGCGATAAAGACCACGGTGCCGCCCGCAACAGAGCGCACGTTGAGCGGCGAGTCCTCGCCTAAAAAGAGCGTGGCGGCAAACAGCAAAATGACGATCGGCAGCACGTAGGCGCCCAGACCAAAGCCCAGGTGGTAGAAACCGGCAACCGCAGCCGTAACGGGTGCGGTCGCCGGCGAAATCACGGCAATGAAGGACGCAATCGCCAAAACGGCAATGACCACGCCGGCGATATCGCGGTTGGCCGAAGGCTCGACCAGGGGCTCGAAATCGTCGAAGTCGGCCTCATGGCCCTTATTGGCACGAAGATGGGAACCGGCACCCTTAGCAGATGCCGGTTGGTTGTTGGCTTTATTGCCTTTGGCGTTTTGTGCAGATCCGCGCGCCAAACTAAACCTCCATGACGACCGGGATGATCATCGGACGAGTGCGGGTACGGCTCCAGATAAAGTTAGAGAGCGAGTCGCGCACGGCCTTGCGGATGGCATCGGAACCGCTGCTCGTAAAGCTGAACTTGCCCTTCTCGATCGTCTTCATGATGGACGCCGAGGCGTCCTCGGAGAACTGGTCGTCGATAGCAAAGGAGACGCCGCGACCCGAGAACTCGATGGCCTCGATCTTCTTGTGCTTGAGCGAAACGATAGCGACAGCCGTGACCATACCGTCGTTAGCAAGCTTCTGGCGATCGCGTAGAACGATGGGGTCGGTATCGCCGATGCGCAGTCCGTCGACGTAGACGACGCCAGACTCGACGGGCGTACCGCGCTTGACGATACCGCCACGCATCTCGAGCGTGTCACCGTTGTCGAGGATAAAGATATGATCTTCCTTGAGACCCATCTTGCGTGCAAGTTGAGCATGGGCGCGCAGATGCACGGCCTCGCCGTGGACCGGCATAAAGTACGTAGGCTTGGCCATGGCCATCAGGAGCTTGAGCTCCTCCTGGCTACCGTGACCCGAGACGTGAACGAGGGCGCGGTTCTTATCCCACACGTCGCAGCCAAGCTTGGCGAGGCTGTTGACGACCTGCTGAACGGCCTTCTCGTTACCGGGGACCGGCGTGGCCGAGAGGATGACGGTATCGCCCTCGTGGATGGAGAGCGTCTTGTGCTCGCCGTTGGCCATGCGCGAAAGGGCCGACAGAGGCTCGCCCTGCGAACCGGTGCACATGACGACAATCTTGTCGTCGGGCAGGTTGTCAATATCGAAGGCATCGATGATATCGGCATCATCAATGTTGAGATAACCGAGCTCGCGCGCCACGCGGGTGTTGGTGAGCATGGAACGACCGGTCACGACGACCTTGCGGCCGCACTTGCGGGCAGCGTCGCAGATCTGCTGCAGACGATGGATGTGGCTCGAGAACGACGCGACGAACACGCGGCCCGGAGCATTCTTGATGGCATGCAGCAGATTGGGGCCAACCTCGGCCTCGGACTTGGTAAAGCCCGGAACCGTGGCGTTGGTGGAGTCGGACAGCAACAGGTCGATGCCCTGCTTGGCAAAGCGGCTGATAGCGGCATAGTCGGGCGTAACGCCGTCGATGGGCGTCTGGTCGAGCTTAAAGTCGCCGGTGTGCATAACGGTGCCCTGGTTGGTGCGGATAAACACGCCCAGAGCGCCCGGGATGGAGTGCGTCATCGAGAAGAAGTCGAGCGAGATGCCACCCAAATTGACGTGGCTGCCGCCCTTGACCTCACGGAACTTGGGTGCACGAATGCGGAACTCGGAGAGCTTGCCCTCGATAAAGCCGAGCGTCAGCTTGCTCGAGAAGATGGGCACCTTGTTGTTGAGGTCCTGTAGCAGATACGGAAGCGAACCGGTGTGGTCCTCGTGGCCGTGGGTGACGACGATACCGCGGAGCTTCTCCTCGTTCTCCAGAACATAGGTGTAGTCGGGAAGCACCAGGTCAATACCGGGCTGGGAATCGTCGGGGAACATGAGGCCAGCGTCAACGAGCACCATGTCGTCGCCGCATTCGAAGACCGTCATGTTCTTGCCGATGCCGTCAAGGCCGCCGAGCGGGATGATCTTCAAGGGAGATGATTTTTTAGCTGCCATAGGTGAGTGTTGTTTCCTTTCTACGAAACGGGTCTGGAACAACCGACGGGGCGCTTCTGGCAAACCGACCGTCGGGAACGTACAAACATGCATCACAGAGTCGATGCAATAACCTCAGTATGATACCCATTTGCACAACAACAGACCACCCATGCATCAAAGCCCCATCTGAACTGGTCTATCCCGCCGGTCTGGTCTCAGCGGGCCCGGCACGGGCTAAGTTTCCTGCTCTACAGTCCTGCGCAAGACGGAAAGCACATTAAGTGCTTTCCTTTGCGTGCAGAACTCGCGATAAACTTAGCCCGTGCCGGGCCCGCTGAGACCAGACCTGCCAAAATGGGACAGGTTTATTTTGGTTGGTTTTATCTGAGGATATGCCGGGTGTGCAGCTATCGACAATTCAGAAAAAAGGAAAGCTGAATTGACCATCTGACAAAATCGAAACCCGCACCAACCAGCCCTTTTGCTATTCCCGGCGGGGGCCGCGGGTAAAGTTTATCGCGAGTTCCGCACGAACAGGAGGCCACTTAATGTGGCCTCCGTCGTGAGCAGGACTGTAGAGCAGGAAACTTTATCCGCGGACCCCGCCGGGAATAGCAAAAGAGCGACCCCTGTCCGGGGTCGCCCTTGTTGAGCTGCTTATGTGTAGCTATTACTCGGCGTCGTGGTGACGGCGGGGCTTGCGGCCTCCGTTGTCGCCAGGACGGCGCGGGCGGTCGCTGCGCTCGGAGCGCTCGCGACGCGGACGCTCACGACGCTGGAAGTGCTCGCCGTCGCCCTCGGAGGCACCCTCGGCGCGAGCCGGGGCCTCGGGCTTGTCGAGACGATCGAGCGAGATCTTGCCGCGATCGTCGACCTCGATGACGACGACCTTGACCTCGTCGCCCACGTTGAGGACGTCCTCAACCTTCTCCACGCGACCCTTGGCGACGCGGGAGATGTGCAACAGGCCGTCCTTACCGGGCAGCAGGTTCACGAAGGCGCCGAACGGCTGGATGGAGACCACGCGACCGGTGTACTCCTCGCCCGGCTCGGGAACCTTGATGATGAGCTTGATGCGCTCGACAGCCTGATCGACGGACTCGCCGGTGCCGCCGACAAAGACGGTACCGTCCTCCTGGATGTCGACCGAAGCGCCGGTCTCGTCCTGGATGCCGCGGATGACCTTGCCGCCGGAACCGATGACGTCGCGGATCTTATCGGTCGGAACCTGGATGGAGACGATACGCGGAGCGGTGCTGCGCGTGGTATGACGCGGCTCAGGGATCACATCGAGCATCTTCTGCAGGATGAAGGCGCGACCCTCCTTGGCCTGCTGCAGGGCGCGGGCCAAGATGTCGAAGGTGAGGCCGGTGGCCTTGTTGTCCATCTGCAGGGCGGTGATGCCCTCGGTGGTGCCGGTGACCTTAAAGTCCATGTCGCCCAGGAAGTCCTCGAGACCCTGGATGTCGGACAGGACCACGGTCTTGCCTTCCTCCTGGATCAGGCCCATGGCGATACCGGAGACCGGGCGCTTAATGGGCACGCCGCCGTCCATAAGGGCGAGCGTGGAGCCGCAGGTCGAAGCCATCGAAGAGGAGCCGTTGGACTCCATGACCTCGGAGACCACGCGGATGGCGTAGGGGAACTCGTTCTCGTCGGGGAGCACCGGAAGCAGGGCGCGCTCGGCAAGGTTGCCGTGACCGATCTCGCGGCGCTTGGGGCTGCCCATGCGGCCGGTCTCGCCGGTGCAAAACGGCGGGAAGTTGTAGTGGTGCATATAGCGCTTGCCCTCGGTGGGCTCAATGGTATCCAGGCGCTGGCCCTCGTTGAGCATACCGAGCGACAGGACGGAGAGCACCTGGGTCTGGCCACGCTGGAACAGGCCGGAACCATGAACGAGCGGCAGGTAGTTGTCCTTCACCATAATGGGACGAATCTCGTCGGCGGCACGACCGTCGACGCGCTCGCCAGTCTCGACGACCATGGTGCGCATGGCCTTCTTCTCGAGCTTCTTGAGCGCCACGGGGATCTCGCGCTCCCAGGCGGCCTGCTCCTCGTCGGTGAACTCGGCGCGGATGGACTCCTTCAGAGCCTCGACCTTACCGATGCGGGAAAGCTTGTCGGCGTCGCGCAGGGCAGCGGCCATCTCGTCGTAGTGGGCGAAGATGCGCTCCTGGACCTCCTCGACGGGCTGGTCGAGCGGGTACTCCTTCTTGACGATAGCGCCGTTGACCTGCTCCCACTCGGCGACGAACTCATCTTGGGCCTGGCAGAAGGCAGCGAGGGCCTCCTGACCAAACTTCATAGCGGCGAGCATGTCGTCCTCAGAGATTTCCTCGGCGCCGGCCTCGACCATCGAGATGAAGTCGGCAGAGCCGCCCAGCTCCAGGTCCAGGTCGGAGTTCTCGCGCTCCTCATAGGTGGGGTTGACGATAAACTCGCCGGTCTCCACGTTACGGCCGATGCGCACGCAGGCAAGCGGGCCCTCGAAGGGCACGCCGCCGAGCGTCATGGCCAGAGAGGCGCCCATGACGTTGATGACGTCGAAGGGGTTAACCTGGTCGGCGACGAGCGAGGTGGCGACGATGTGCACCTCGTTGCGGAAGCCGTCCGGGAAGCTCGGGCGGATCGGGCGGTCGATCATACGAGCCGTGAGCGTGGCCTTCTCGCTGGGACGGCCCTCGCGCTTGAGGTAGCCACCCGGAATACGGCCGGCAGCGTACATCTTCTCGTTGAAGTCGACGGTCAGCGGGAAGAAGTCGTAATTCTTGCGCTCCTTGGAGACGACCACGGTATCGAGCATCGTGGTGTCACCCTGCTTGACCAGACAAGCGCCGGTGGCCTGCTTGGCAAGCTCGCCGGACTCAAAGGTGTAGGTCTTACCGTACAGCTCAAAGGTCTTGGATACGAGTGTCATTGTTCTCCTTTACCCCACAGGCCCCTTGCCTGCGGGCTTCTCATGTGACGCGGGCCCCCTGCCCCCGCCACGCTTCAGAGCGTGATTGTTCACGCCCTTACACAAAAAGAGCGCCCCGCTGCGCAGGACGCTCTTAGCATGTACAAATCCTTACTGGATGTTGTCGCGGATGCCCAGAGCCTTGATGAGCTCACGGTACTCGACGATGTCGTTCTTCTTGATGTAGGAGAGAAGACGACGACGACGGCCAACGAGCATGAGCAGGCCACGACGGGTGTGGAAGTCCTTCTGGTGGGACTTCATGTGCTCGGTCAGCTCCTTGATGCGCTCGGACAGGATGGCGACCTGAACCTTGGGGTTACCGGTATCGACCGGGGAGTTACCGAACTGGGCGGTCAGCTCCGCCTTGCGCTCTTTGGAAACAGTCATTGTTTCACCTTTCGTTTCGCGTCGCCCGCGGGCGACTCTATTCGCCTCGGACTGGGAAGCCGCCGGTGGAGCGAACATCCAAGGTCGAGGTACCAACAGGTCGGTATGTTACCACAAGCGACGCGCGCCTGCGCATCATCACCGACCCAACATGAATTCCATCGCACGGAGCCGCTGATCGGCGTGTGTGGCGGCCCAAACATGCGAAAGCCCCAGCAAAAAAGCAGCCGTATGCGGATCGATCCGCTCGTCCATAAGGGCATCGAACGTCATGGACATCAGAGCGCGCAGCCATGCGACCTCGCCGACTGATACCAACTCGGCGCCAGGCACACTCGAGGCGCACGACCCGCACAGAAGCCCGCCCGCCTGGGGCGAAAAATACGACAGCATGGGGTCTCCGCACAGCACGCATGCCGAGAAATCGGGTCGGTAGCCAACGTGCGACAGCAGTTTAAAGACAAAGGCCGCCACGAGCAGGTCCATATGTGCCGAGTCGAGACCGCTGCCGACAAGCGTGAGCGCTCGCTGCGTGATGGCAAAGGTAAATGGATCCTCGGCATCCTCGAACGAGCACGCGCGCGCAACCTCGGCAATCGCGCTGGCGGCACAGGTCGTCTCGTAGTCAGGAGCGGCACCGAGCGGCGCCTCCATAAGCTCCGCCTGAGAAACCACGTCGAGCGAGCGACCATGCGCGAGCAGCATATCAACGGTGCAGAAGAGCTCGCAACGGGCCGCAAGGCGACCGCCAGGCTTACGTGCGCCCTTGGCCACGGCACGCACCTGCCGCCCCCGTTCGTCGAGCATCGTCAAAATCAGGTCGGTTTCCTTGAGCTTCGTCTTGTCGAGGACGAGCACCTTTGTGCGATATGTGCGAGAGCCTGCCATGAACGCCGAGGCTCAATCTTCGGCGTTATAGCCAAAGCGGCGGATTTGCGCCTCGTCATCGCGCCAGCCGGCCTTAACCTTCACGTCGAGCTCCAAAAAGACCTGAGTGCCAAAGATACGCTCAAGATCGCGACGGGCATCGATGCCGATATGCTTAATCATCTCGCCGCCCTTGCCGATGATGATGCCCTTCTGCCCCTCGCGCTCGACGTAAATCGTGGCGTGCACGCGCAGGACCTTCTTAGTCTGCTCGAGCGCGTCACAGATGACGCCCACGGAGTGAGGGATCTCGTCGCGGGTGCGACGCAGGACCTTCTCGCGCACAAACTCGGCCACGAGGGTCTCGTCGGACGCGTCGGTGCCCATGTCCTCGGGGAACCAACGCGGGCCCTCGGGCAAGAAGTGAGCGACGGTCTCGATAAACGCATCGACGTTGAAGTTCTTGACCGACGACGTCACGATCTCATCGTCGTATTCCATAAGCTCGTGGGCGGACTTGAGTTGTTCCATAACCTGGGCGGGATCGGCCTCGTCGGCTTTGGTAAGCACCAGGACCTTTTTTGAACGGGCGTTTTTGACGCGCTCAGCGACCCAGGCGTCTCCCCTGCCGATGGGTTTGGTGGCGTCGATCAGAAACGCGACGACATCGACATCGTTCAGTTCGAACAACGCGCTCTTGTTAAGCTCGGAGCCCAGGCCGTCCTTGGGCTTGTGGATACCCGGCGTGTCAACGAAAACCAGCTGATAGCCGGGGCGGTTGACCACGGCGCGCATACGGCGGCGGGTCGTCTGGGCAACCGGAGAGGTAATGGCGACCTTCTTGCCGTAACAGGCGTTGAGCAGCGTGGACTTGCCGGCGTTGGGACGACCGACCAGGGCCACAAAGCCGCTGCGGAAACCAGGTTCCACGTCGCCAAAGCCCGCGAGGCTCTCATCCTCGTCGCAAAGGGCATCGAGTTCCTCGTCGCTCATACCCTCAAACGGGTCGAACTCCTCGACCTCGTCAAACGAATCGGCACCTTCAGCCTCGTCCAGGACCTCGTCATCCAAAACTTCACCGGTAGGCTGCATATTGTCGGACATGGGAATCCCTTTCTAAATAAAGTCGAGCGCGTGAGCAAAGACAAGCAAGCCCACGATCGCGGCGGTAATGGAAAGAACGTATACAGAGGCAGCGGCGATATCCTTCGCGCGCTTGGCCAGCGGATGCAGCTCCTGGGTCGCCAGGTCCACAATCGCCTCCATGGCGGTATTGCACAGCTCGCCGTGAATCACCAGGCCGCAGCAAATGATGACCGTAGCCCACTCGGCAATATCGAGCCCCACGATGCAGCCGGCAATGACGGTGCACGCGCCCGCCGCGAGCATGACCTTGATATTGCGCTCGGTCTTGACGGCAGTGACGAAGCCCTCCATCGCGTATGAGAACGACTTTAAAAAGGACGGATGGTCCTTGTTCGATCCGGGAATCATAGACGGCTCCTAGTCGTGGGAATGATTGGTTATGGGGCCGACGTGGACGAGTTTGGGGTCCTCGCCGCGCTCAAGCGCCAAGTCGCGCAGGATGGCATCCTCACGGGCCTCCATGACCTCGGCCTCGTCGTCCTCGATGTGGTCATAGCCCAGCAGGTGCAGCATGCCGTGAACAAGCATCAGCCGGCACTCATCGGCGGGACTGTTGCCAAAGCCGGGGGCCTGGCGGGCAATAACCTGCGGGGCCAGGATAATATCGCCGAGCTCAAGCGTCTCGTCGGCGGGAATGTCCTCGTCAAAGGCCGAGTCGCATTCAAACGAGAGCACGTCGGTGGTGCGATCGATGCCGCGCCACTCGTGGTTGAGCTCGTGCATCTCGTCTTCATCGACATACGAAAGGGAAATCTCAACCTCACGCTCAACACCCTCGGCGGCAAGCACAACTCCGCAGATGTGCTCCACCTCCTGGGCATCGAGCAGCGTATCGAGCTCGGCATCGTTGCTGATCAATACACTCAACGGGACTCCTTTCGATCGTGTGCGCGCTGCTCACGCGCATCGTCGTATGCATCATAGGCCTCAACGATACGGCCCACCAGGGCATGGCGAACCACATCGGCACGCTCCAGGTGCGAAAATGCCACATCGTCGACGCGACCCAAAATCCTTTCGACATCGGCAAGACCGCCGCGGCGACCCACCAGGTCACGCTGGCTCAGGTCGCCGGTAATCACGAACTTGGAATTAAAACCCAGACGCGTCAGGAACATCTTCATCTGCTCAGGCGTTGTGTTTTGTGCCTCATCGAGCACCACAAAGGCATCACTCAGCGTTCGACCGCGCATGTAGGCGAGCGGGGCGATCTCGATCACGCCACGCTCCATAAGCTCATCGGTGCGCTCGCGATCCATCATGTCAAAGAGGGCATCATAGAGCGGGCGCATATACGGGTCGATCTTTTCCTCGAGGGTGCCGGGCAAAAAGCCCAGGTTCTCCCCCGCCTCGACAACCGGGCGCGTCAGGATCAGGCGGCCTACCTCATGGCGCTTGAGCGCGGCGACGGCGAGCGCCATGGCCAGATAGGTTTTACCGGTACCGGCGGGACCGAGGCCAAACGTGATGGTAGAAGAGCGGATGGCATCCACATAGCGCTTTTGGCCGAGCGTCTTGGGGCGGATAACGCGACCGCGATACGATAGCAGCACGTCATCGCGCAACGACGAGGCATCATGCTCGCCGTCGCGCAGAACGGCCAGACAGCGCGAGACATCATCGGCAGAAAGCGTGCGCCCGGCAGCGGCCTCACGAAAGGCATGTTCGAAAAAACGCGCCACGAGCTCGACCTCGTCCGGATCGCCGCTCACGGCAACGCTGTCACCGCGGGCAACCACATGGGCGCGCACCAAGTTCTCGAGTGCACGAAGGGCGCCATCGCCGGCGCCCAAAACGCGCGAGGGGTCGATACCCTCGGGAACGGTAAGTCTAATCTTCGAGGCTTCCATGAACCTCCCTGCGTGCATGGACCAAGCCGGAATCATCGACTCCGATGATAGCAACATCGAGCAGGCAAGGGGCTGTGAGTCCACAGGTATCATCAAGACGGGCATGATGGAACGAACCGAGCGTCAGGTTGTCGCCATACTCGAGCACCGCACGCTCGACCGTGCCCACGCGACGACGAGCGTCGGCAATAGCGAGCTCCTGTGCGGCGGCCCGCATACGGCGGCTGCGCTCGGCCATAACCTCGGGTGGCACCTGGTCGGGCATGTCGGCAGCAAGGGTACCGGGACGCTTGCTGTAGCGAAACACGTGCATACGCGAGAAACCCACACGGCGGCACAGCGCCAGCGACTCCTCGAACTCCTCGTCCGTCTCACCAGGAAAACCGACGATGACATCGCACGAAAGGGACGCCTGGGGCAAGTTGGCGCGAATCATACGCACCGTGTCCTCAAAGGCTTCGGCGCTATAGGGACGGCCCATGCGATGCAGGGTCGCCGTGCAGCCGGACTGCACGGGCAGGTGCAAAAACGGGGCGATACGCTGCGGGTAGCGCGCCATAACCTTAAGCAGGCGCTCGGAGATATCCATGGGCTCGACCGAGGAAATGCGCACATGCGGAATAGACGTGCGCTCCATGATGGCCACGAGCAGCTCATCGATTTCGACGTGCTCGTCGGTCGCGCTCTTGCCATCGTAGGCACCCAGGTTCACACCGGTCAGCACCACCTCGGGCACGCCGGCCTCCTGGGCCTCGCGAGCTTGCTCGAGCACGGACTCGACGGGCACGGAGCGCTCGGGGCCGCGCGCCTTCCACACAATGCAATAGGTGCAGCGATGGTTGCAGCCATCCTGAATCTTCACGCCCAGGCGAGAGCGACCGAGCGCATCGACCACCTCGCCATCGCTGCAGGCGGGAACGCTATCGGACTCAACACCCAGCACCTCGCATACACGTTCGGCGACATCTATCTTGGACGGCTCGGCAATCACGCGATCCGAAAGCTCCGACAGCTCCTCGGGATGCAAATTGACCACGCATCCGGTCACGACCACATAGGGCTCGTTTGGATGGGCCAGCGCATGACGGACGGCCTTACGGGTCTTGGCCTCGGCCTCGCCCGTAACGGCACAAGTGTTAATGACGATCAGATCGGCATCCTGGGGCTCCACAATAGCAAAGCCCAAGCGCATAAGATCGGCAGTGATACGGTCAGACTCAACCCGGTTGACACGGCAGCCGAGGTTGACGACGGAAATATGGGGTGCGAGCACGCGGGCTCCTTAATCGAGGATATCGTCGAGGGCACTCTTGATACGGTCGGTCACCGACTTCTTACCGGAAGCGACGTCATCGCCCATCTCATCGGCAAAAGCACGGAGCAGCTCGCGCTGCTTATTGGAAAGATTGGTGGGAACGACCACGCGCAGTTGCACGATCAGGCGGCCACGCGAACCGCCACCGCCAATGCGCGGCATGCCGTAATTATTGACGCTCACGGTGTCGCCGTACTGGGCGCCGGCGGGAACCGTCACCTTAACGACCTCGTCGGGCATAATGCCCTCGACCTCGATCTCGCAGCCGAGCGCAGCCTGCGCAATCGAGATATCGCTCACCAGGTACAGGTCGTCCCCGTTGCGCTTAAAGCACTCATGGTCGGCAACGCGCACGTTGACAATCAGGTCGCCCGAAGGCTCGCCGCGAAGACCGGCCTCGCCAAAGCCGTTCACACGCAGCTGGCGACCGGTCGAAACGCCGGCAGGAATATCGATGTCGATCTTTTCATGCGAAGGCGTGCGGCCCTGACCGTCGCAGGTCTCGCAGGGATGGTCGATGACCGTGCCCTCGCCATGGCAGTCGGGGCAAGGCGAAGAGGACTGAACCTGGCCCAAAAACGATCGCTGAACCGTCGTGACATAGCCCGTGCCGTGGCAGCGGCCGCACTGCTTTTCCTGTGCGCCCTCTGCCCTACCGGTGCCGTTGCAGTCCTCGCAAGGAGCAAGGCGGTCATAGCTGATCGTCTTTTTGCAGCCGAGCGCCGCCTCCTCGAGCGTCACCGAAAGCGAGATGGCCATATCACGTCCGCGACGACGCTCACGACGGCTGCGGGCGCCACCGCCGGCACCGCCGCCAAAGAACGACGAGAACAAGTCGTCCATGCCCATGCCACCAAAGATATCGTCGATATCGACGTAGCCCGAACCACCAGGGCCGTCGGCAGTGCCGTAACGGTCGTAGTTAGCACGCTTCTGCTCATCGGAAAGAACGGAATAGGCCTCGTTGAGCTCCTTGAACTTGGCCTCGGCCTCGGGGTCGTCCGAAACATCCGGATGTACGGTACGGGCCTTCTTTAGAAACGCACGCTTAATCGTCCGCGCGTCGGCATCCCTGTCGACGCCAAGCACCTCGTAGTAATCCCTATTTTCCGACACAACCGAATCCTTCCGACTTTCATTATTGTCACAGTGCGTCCTATACCCAAGCAGGGCCGACCGCAAACAGAGGGTTTGATGTTATTGCATTTGGTACGGCGAAAGCATGGCCCGTTGCGAGCAGCTCGCGAACCAAACCGACACGAGCGCGAACATGAAGCCATTGGCAAAACCGTTGGCAAACTGCATCGCGCCGCGCTTCCACCACAGCAGGCTGCGGTGCAGCACGCCGTCCGAGAGCACCATGAACAGGCCCATGGCAAACGGAATAGAGCACATCACGGCAAAGGCCGAGAACACGCCCGAGATGGCCGATAGCACCAAAAACGGCGCCACGATGCCCATCAGGTAAAAACCGGTACGGGCCTTGCCTTCCAGGCGCTCGGCCTCAACATGGGCGCGACCGACCAGATCACCGCCAGAGGCGCCGTTGGTGCCGGCGTGACCCATGCCGCCAATACGGACCTCGTCGCCATCGTGCGTGCCGGCGGGAAACTCAATCGTCTGCTCGGAGGTCACACGGGTCCGCCCGCTGCCGCCGCAATCGGGACAGGGGTCGGCGACGACCTTACCGGAGCCACCGCACTCAGGGCAGACCGACTGGAACGTGCCGGCACCAAACAGAAAGGACAGGTCGACATCGATGTGACCGCGACCGCCGCAGCTCGGACAGGTATGTGCATGCTCGGACGAAACAGAGCCCGAACCACCGCAGTGACCACAGGTATCGAAGCGCGTATAGCGGACGGTCTTGCGGGCACCGCCCTTGGCCTCCTTGGCGTCGAGTTTGATATCGACGACCACATTGGCGCCGTTCTCGGGATTGTAAGCAGCCTGCCCACGACGCTGCTGGCCCCAAGCGCCGCCAAAGGGAAAACCGCCCTCAAAGGGATTGCCATAGCCTGTGTTGCCGGCGTAGCCGCCACCATAGGGCGAAGCCGTAGGAGCACCGGCAAAGGGATTGCCCGAGCGCATGGCGTCGTAGCGCGCACGTTTTTGCTCATCCGAAAGCACGGCGTAGGCCTCGGAAACCTCTTTAAACTTTTCCTCGGCATCCGGCTCTTTGTTGACGTCCGGATGGAGCTTGCGGGCCTTTTGCTGAAAGGCCTTTTGAATATCACGCGAGGTGGCGTCCTTGGAGACACCCAGAATCTCGTAGTAATCTTTTTCGTTCATCGTCGCCATGCGCGGCAACCTCCTGCTCACAGCAGCGTATATATTCCGGTAATTCTACCCGAGCGGCCTAAGCTAGATCCCAAAACAGCTCGAACAGAACATTTCCATCGAGCCAGCCCAAGTGTGTCGGCGCCAGACGAGCTCGAACATAGCCCGCGACGACATCTGCCGAAGTGAAAGGTCCCTCATGGACCCCGAGCGTCTCGGGCACCCAAGTGGCAAGACCCAATTCGAGCGCGCGATCGCAGGCAGCTGCCAGCTCATCGGCCGGGATGACGCAAGCTGCACGAACCAACAGGTCGGACGCAACACCGCCCGTCATGCGACAAGACAGCATCAGGTCTTCAGCCGCAGCCTCACGCTGCGACAGATATTCGGCCTCAAACGCCGTCGCGTCATCGTCACGTTGCACCAGACGCACGCGGTACGAATCGCCTCGAGAAGACACGCCGGGGAACAAACCTGCAAGACGGTCGAAATCCTCGGCGTCGAGCATGCCCGCGGCGGAACGACCCAGGCCCAAATAGCCCTGGCCGGTCCAGTAGGCAATGTTATGGGCGCACTCATGTCCGTCGAGCGCATAGCTTGCCACCTCATACGGGTGATAGCCGGCCGCAGCCAGACGCTCACGCGCCACATCCATGCACGAAGCTTGAAAATCCTCGTCGGGCTCGACCGACTCGTCGCGGCACGCCATGCGATAAAGGGGAGTCCCCTCCTCAAGCGTGAGCGGGTAGACCGACACATGATGCGGAGCCGCCGCCAGCACGCCATCGAGCGTGCGCTTCCAACTCGCTGCGGTCTGCCCGGGAAGTCCGCACATAAGGTCGCACGACACGTCAAGCCCAGAGTTCTTGACCGTCGCGATGGCGGCAAACGCCCGATCGGCATCGTGAATACGGCCGATGGCGGTAAGTTCGGTGTTATCGAGCGTTTGCACGCCCAGAGAGACGCGTGTGACACCAACCTTGGCAAGCGCAGTGGCAAGCTCGGCGGTCAGCGACTCGGGATTGGCCTCGCAGGTAAACTCAACGGGGGCGCACCACGCACGAATACGCCGCGCCAGCTCCACCAGGCGCTCCCCCGCCAGCGACGGCGTACCGCCGCCAACATAGACGGTGCGGATATGGTCAAGGGCCCCAGCCTTGCCAAAAGCATCGAGGCGCGCGAACAACTGCTCAAAATAGACATCGAGCGCAGCACTCAGGTCGCACGGAGAAAAACTGCGCGAGTCAAAGTCGCAGTACCGGCACTTTTGGGCGCAAAACGGCACGTGCACGTACAGCGCGGTAACGGCCACCCTTAAGCCTCCAGCGGATGAGCAGGCACCGACTTGCCAGCGGCAAGGGCGGCCTCGCAGGCCACCGCATCATGCTCGATCTCATCGACCAGCACCATAAACTCCTCATACGTGGAGCAGCGCACCACATGGGCACGCCAAGCGGCGGCATGGGGCATGCCTTTTAAGTACCAGCTTGCGTACGTACGGGCACGCGACATAAGCGGCAGGAGCTCATGTGTCAGCGTTAGGTGCTCACGCAGGGCGTCCAGGCGCTCGACGGAGCTGCGAACCGGCACCGGTATGCCATCGAGCGCAAGGGCGCGAGCATCGCCAAACACCCACGGGTTCCCGTAGATACCGCGCGCGATAAACACCGCGCTGGCGCCCGAGTTGCGCAGATGCTCCGCGGCATCCTCGGCGGTAAACACGTCGCCCGAACCGATCACGGGAATCTCAACGGCGTCGGCAACCTCATCGACGACCGACCAATCGGCCTGGCCCGTATAGAGCTGCGTGGCGCAGCGGCCATGCACCGCCACCGCGGCGGCACCGGCGCCTTCGAGCATCTGGGCAAACGTCGCGGCATTACGGTCCTCGGCATAAAAGCCTTTGCGAATCTTGACGGTCACGGGTACATGCGCCGCGCCCACCGCCGCCTCGACGATCTTCTCGGCCAAATCGGGCGTGCGTATGAGCGCCGAGCCCTCGCCCTTGGTAACGACCTTGCGGGCGGGGCATGCCATATTGATATCGATGAGCGACAGGCGATCGCCAACGCGCTCCTCGACGGCGGCGACGGCACTCGCAAACTGATCGGGCTTGGAGCCAAAGAGCTGCACACAAATCTGCTGCTCCTCGTCGGCCGGCAGCACCAGGCGCCACGTTTTGTTGCTGGCATAGGCAAGGCCTGCCACGCTCACCATCTCGCTGTAGGCAAGGTTGGCACCGCGGCGGCGGCACATGATGCGGTAGGCAGGGTCGGTCACGCCCGCCATGGGAGCCATAAGGAACGGTTGCTCGGCATAGGCGCCCAGCAACCGCTCGCTGTATTCGGAAAGCGCCATAGGCCTACTCGTCCACCTTGAGAATCGCCATAAAGGCCTCCTGCGGGACCTCGACCGAGCCGATGGCCTTCATGCGCTTCTTGCCCTCTTTCTGCTTCTCGAGCAGTTTGCGCTTACGCGAAATATCGCCGCCGTAGCACTTGGCAAGCACGTCCTTGCGACGTGCCTTGACGGTGGAGCGGGCAATGATCTTGTTGCCGATAGCACCCTGGATGGGCACCTCGAACAGCTGGCGCGGAATGATCTCCTTGAGCTTGTCGCATAGGCCGCGGGCAAGACCGTAGGCCTTGTCCTTGTGGACGATAAACGACAGCGCGTCTACCTCGTCGCCCGAAAGCAAAATATCGAGCTTAACGAGCTCGGAGGGACGGTACTCGTTGAACTCGTAGTCCAACGAGGCATAGCCCTTGGTACGGCTCTTGAGCTGGTCAAAGAAGTCCAAGATGAGCTCGGCAAGCGGCATATCAAAGCGCATCTCGACCGACTTGCTCGTGAGATGGATCATGTCGGTCGTAATGCCGCGGTGCTCGATAGCGAGCTGCATGACGGCACCCGTATACTCGGGCGGGCAGATGATCTTAGCCTTGAGGTACGGCTCCTCAATGCGCTCGATACGCGTGGTCTCGGGCAGGTCCTGCGGGCTGCGGACATCGACCATCTCGCCATCGGTCTTGTACACGTGATAGTCGACCGAAGGGCTCGTGGCAATGAGGTCCAAGTTGAACTCACGCTCGAGGCGCTCCTTAACGACCTCCATGTGCAGCAGGCCCAAGAAGCCCACGCGGAAGCCAAAGCCGAGCGCCACCGAGGTCTCGGGCTCCCATACCAACGACGGGTCGTTGACGTGCAGCTTATCGAGCGCGTCACGCAGGTTCTCGTAGTCCTTGTTATCGATCGGGAACAGGCCCGTATAGACCATGGGCTTGGCCTCGCGGTAACCGGGAAGCGGCTCGGGGCAGGGATTCGACGCCCACGTGAGGGTATCGCCCACGCGAACGGCCTCGGGATCCTTCAGGCCCGTGACCACGTATCCGACCTCGCCGACCGTCAGCGCGTCGACCGGGGTCTCGGCGGGACGCTTGACGCCCACGCCATCGACCAAAAAGTCGCCCTTTGCCTGCATCATGCGCAGGGTATCGCCCTTTTTGATGGAGCCGTCAAAGACGCGCACCGTGGCCACCACGCCGCGATACTCGTCAAAGTACGAATCCAGAATGAGCGCTTTGAGCGGAGCATTTGCATCGCCCTTAGGCGGAGAGATCAAAAAGACAATGGACTCCAGCAGATCGTGAATGCCCTCGCCGGTCTTGCCCGAGACACACACGGCGTCATCGGCAGGGATCGCCAGGTCATCCTCGATCTCGGTCTTAACCTCATCGGGATGGGCCGAGGGCAGGTCGATCTTGTTGATGGCCGGCACAATGTCCAGATTGGCGTTCATGGCGAGCGTCGCGTTGGAGACGGTCTGCGCCTCGACACCCTGCGTGGCGTCAACGACGAGCACCGCGCCCTCGCAGGCGGCCAGCGAACGCGAGACCTCATAGGTAAAGTCCACGTGGCCCGGCGTATCGATGAGGTTGAACTGATACGTCTCGCCGTCGTCGGCGTCATAGGACACGCGGACGGCGTTGGACTTGATCGTGATGCCGCGCTCGCGCTCGATATCCATGGTGTCGAGCAGCTGCGACTCCATGTCGCGCTCGTCGACGGTATGGGTGAGCTCGAGGATACGGTCACTGATCGTGGACTTGCCATGGTCGATGTGCGCAACAATTGAGAAGTTGCGGATGTGGGAAATGTCAATTGAAGTATTCATGCGGACTATCTTACCCGAGCGATACAAAAAATGGAGCCTGTTCCATAAAACAGGCTCCATTTATGCGCGTAATCTGTGTGGTGTGAAATTTACAACTTAGGCGTTGATGCTGTTCACGAGCTTGGCAAGACCGGACTTGCGGTTGGAAGCCTGGTTCTTGTGGATAACATGCTTGGCGGCAGCCATGTCGAGACGCTTGGTGACGGTCTTGAGGGCAGCCTGGGCCTTCTCGGCGTCGCCCTCGGCGACGGCGGACTGGACGTGCTTGGTCAGCGTCTTGAGCTCGGACTTGACAGCCTTGTTACGCATGCGAGCTGCCTCATTGGTGCGGATACGCTTCTTCTGAGACTTGATGTTTGCCACTTCTGGAGTTCCTTTCGAGTTCCTTGCAAAAAATGTATGACACCTCTGAGACACGGTGAGGTCATGCAAGCGCCTACTATAGCACGCTCCCCCTCAAAGGGATAGAACGAATTTGTCAAATAGGCAGGTATCATCACGATTTTCTCAAGATGTTCGTAATCCAGAGCAAAAGCGCGGTCTGAGAATCGGCCGAACCCTTGAGCGCGAGCTCCACATCGACCGCCCCCTCGAGCGCTGCGACGAGCTCTGCCATCGAAAAGCGACGTGCCCAGGTCAGGTGATTCTTGACCTGCCAGGACTGGAGCTTGAGCGTTGCGGCCAGCTCACGACCCTGTCCGCGCACATCGAGCGCCTTGGCAACGATAAGCTCGCGGATGCGGCCGCACAGCAATGTGTAAGTCCACACGTAGCTCTTGGCGGGCAGTAGATTGAAGAGCTCGAGCGAGCGTCGCATGTCACGGGCCGAGACCGCATTGAGAAAGTCCCAGGGCTGGACTTCGGCCGTGCGCACAATCCAGCGTTCCACATCGGCAAGCTCAATCTGAGGCGCCTCAACCATTTGGGCAAGCTTAGCCAAGTCGTTATCGAGCATGCGAGTGTTTTCACCCGAACGCGAGACAAGTTCCTCGGCGGCCGCCGTCGAGATCGACTTGCCATGCTGCGTCGCCATCTGCTGCACGCGGCGCGGAAGCTCCCAGCGCTTGGTGCCGGAGCAATCGATCACGGCCTTCTTGTCAATCTTGGCGATTGCCTTGTACAGGCGCGTGTTCTTGGCAAGCGAATCGGCGATTATGAGGCAAACCGTTGTGGGGCTGGGACTCGCCAGATACTCGACGAGCGGCTCCGAGACCGCCTTGGCGAGCTTTGAGCAGCCATCAAGGATTACCAGGCGAAACTCGCTGCCCATCGGAAAGGTGTTAAGCGATCCGATAATCGACTCGATATCGGGGTCCTTGGTCATGTCGCGCTCGTCGAGGTTGAACTCGACCATACCCGACTTTTCCAGACGCGCTTTCATACGCGAGACGGCGTGATCGCGCTTGACTCCGTCGGTACCGACGATCAGATATGCCGGCAGCAGACCGGTTTCGGACATTGCGCTCCCCTCCCGCAGGCCTTCGTATTCGCTCCGTGCCATTCTAGCCCAGGGGCCCACCACACGCCAACGACGTCGTCACGGTCGCTGGCATCGCATCGCAAAGCCATTCGCAGTCGGCGTGACGGTAATGTCGCCGTGTTCGATAGTGCACGCGAACACGCCGCCCGCTTCCTGAACGGCATCGATACAGGCGTCGGACGGATGGCCGTATCGATTCCCCTCGCCCGCGCTCGCGAGGGAAAGCTCGGGCTTCAGGACGTCCAGCAACTCACCATCGACTGAAACCTTAGAGCCGTGATGCCCAAGTTTAAGGACATCGATATCCCCCACCTCCTGCACGAATTCCCGTTCTTGGTCGAGCTCGGCATCGCCGGTGAGGAGCATACGCAGGCCCTTGCCTTCCTGAATATAAGAGAGCAGCAGGACAAGCGAGTCCTCATTTCCCTCGCCATCCACGGACTCGAATGGCCACATCACGCGGGCGCAAAATGAGCCGATGTCGACTGTATCCCCACGGCGCACCTGCCGATACTCCACGCCAGGTCGGTTCAACACCTCGGCAGGAGCATCCTCCAGCGCATCAGCCGCCACGGCAATCGTTCCGACCGAAAACTGTTCGAGCACGGCAGGCAGACCACCCCAGTGGTCCTCATCCCAATGCGTCACAAAGACGACATCGATATGGTGCACGTTATTGCGGACCAACGCCGCCACCACGCGCTCGTCGAGCCCGCAGTCGACGAGTGCTACTGCGCCGCCCTGGCGGATAAGAATCGCATCGGCCTGGCCCACATCGAGCACCGTCACCGAAGGCGGAGCGAATCGATCCCAGTAGACGTACGGAATCGCAGCCAAGAGCACCAGGCATGCAAGCCCCACCGCCATAGGACGTGCACGGGGACGCGGCCACCGGACAAGCAGAACCGCCAGCAAACACGGCACTAGGTAAATCCACATGCTATCGGACGGCACGCTCACGGATGCACCCGGCACGGCGGCAAACAGCTGCTCGAAGAACAACGCACAACGGGCGGCAATCATGGGCACAACGAGTGCCCAAGCTTGCAACGGCTCCACGAGCGAAAAGGGAACCAGCACGATAGACACAGCAAGCAGGAGACTCACCACCGGACCGATGACCGCATTCGCCAGCGGAGCAATGAGCGAGAACGTACCAAAGGCAGGAATGGTGATGGGAAGCGTCGCCAACTGCGAGCACAGCGTAACGGAAAGCATGCTGGCAATGCCCGTCGGCACACCCAGCTCTCCCAAAGCGTAGGTGGCGTACGGGCAAAAGCACAGGATGGCAAAGACGCTGGCACATGAAAGCTGAAAGCCCATCTCGTACAGCACCGTCGGCCGCAGCAGCACAAAGATGGACATGGTTACAAAGAGTGCCGATGCGCCGTGCCGGCGACGCCCCGCACCGTTTACGACAAGCGTCGCGAACACCATGCAGCACGCGCGCACGGCCGAGGGAGAGGCACCCGTAAAGGCAGCGTAAACCACAAGCGTTATCGCCAATATCGCCCGTTGAAGACCACGTGAACACCGAGTCTTTTGCAATACACCCTCGATTACAAACCCCACAATAGCCAAATGGCTGCCCGAGACGGCGATAAGATGCGCCGTTCCCGTCACCGAAAACCAGTCGCCCGCTGGCTGGGCGCGCAACTCGGCCGAGCGTCCACAGACAATGCCGGCTATGAGCGAACGCGCCGGGTCGGTCGCAGGCGCGATGGACGCAAGCAGCCCATTTCGCAGCCGAAGCAGCGGCCCCGGAGAGCCCTCATCGACCGACACTATCCGAACGGCTTTAACCTTGCGCACCTCGCCTCGGAGTACACGCGAGCGCCCATACGCATCGTTCTCAAAGCGCGAAACGCGGCCGATAGCACGTACATGCGAACCGACGCCGAGCTCGCGATCACACGACAGCCGCACCTGACCTAAACACTTTTCGCCCGCATACGCATCGCAGGTATAGGAGTACGCACCGTCATTGATGGACGGGTCACCGCGCACAACAAATTCAAGACTGCTCGCAGCCCGATTATCCAGCGCCCTCGAAGCACGCAGCGCCCCAATCGCCCAACCCGCGGATACGACCGCCCCCGCCACGAGGCCGAGAGCCGCGGCATACAGCCATCGCCTCCACCGTGCAGGGCGCATACGGAACCGAGCCAACACGATGCAAGCCGCAGCCGCAACGAGAATGGCCATAAGCAATGTGACGGGTGTCGTACGCTCACCCATAAGCAAATCGGCCGCCATGTTAAGTACCAAGCCACAGCTCACACACAAGCCGGCACAAAGGGCTATCGTCCACGGCATCAATGGGCGCGGTGGCATCACATGCTCGCGCTCGGTCGCACTCATACGCAGATGCAATCTTTAATTTTGGCGAGTTTCTTCTCACCGATCCCCGATACGCGCATAAGGTCATCGACCGAGGCAAAGGCCCCGTTTTGTGTCCGTTCGTCGATAATTGCCTGGGCCATAGAAGGCCCGATGCCCGAAAGCGTCTGCAGCTCCGCCGCACTTGCCGTATTGATATTCACAAGACCCGACGAAGACCCTGTACCAGGGGTCGTGGAAGCGCTGCTTTCGGCGCCGCCGACGGCCGCAGCCGTTTGTTGCTCCCCTACCGTCGGCACATAGATCTTTTGACCATCGGTGATCTTGGACGCACGGTTAAGACCCGTCACATCCGCCTCGGCCGTAAGCCCTCCGGCGGCATCAATCGCCTGGGACACCCGTGCTCCATCTTTAAGCCGGTACACGCCAGGCTTCACAACGGCGCCATCAAGATCGACGTACACCTCGGCAGCAGAGGAGCTCTTGGCAGACGGCTCATCGGCATCGTCAGGAGAGGCATCCCCGGCCCCGCGCACATCCGAGGCGCTCGCCTCATCACTACGCTCAAACGATACGTCGCTGGAGTGACCACCAAAACCTGCCATCGCCAAGCCGCTCGCGGCGGCAATGACAACCAGGATCGCCACGACCATCGCCTTATGGCCGAGCAGCTTTTCTGCCCAGCGGTCCATCAGTTTAACCCGTTCGTGTTGCTCGCGCTGCGCCATAGCAAACACCTCCCAACACCATCGTGTCAGGAAACGAACGCCGCAGCCTCCGCACGCCCACACCGGTTTTAGCGGTCAAACCAAAAACCGACCAAAACCTTGCACAAATCTGTCCATTTATTCAGGCACACGTCAGCAAATGAACACTTAGCCGCAAAATGCCCAGATAGCAAAAGACCGACGATGCAGGCGCATCGTCGGTCTATGCACAAAATTACTCGTGATCTTGGTAAATCTCACGCGGAGCAAGCTCCGAATGTTTGCGTTTTAAGGTCTTAGGGGCCTTATACGTATTGCTCTCGAAGTCGATATACTCGGTCTGCTTGAGCAGGCGCTCGATCATCTCCTCGTGATCGAACAACTCCCAGGCCTCATGCACGGCATCGAGTTTGGCGTGCGTCTCGGGACGGCGCGGCATAAACAGCGTGCAGCAGTCGGGAGCGGCCTCAGTCGAGATATCAAACGTACCGATCTCCTCGGCGCGCGCGATGATCTCCTGCTTGTCCGAACCGATGAGAGGGCGGAACACGGGGATCTTCACGGCCTCGTTGACGGCCATGATGTTCTCAAGCGTTTGGGAGGCAACCTGCCCAAGCGATTCGCCCGTCACGATAGCCTTGGCGCCCTCGATGTGTGCAATGCGCTCGGCAACCGAATACATAATGCGGCGATACATGATCACGCGCAGGTTGCTGGGACAGGTCACCGAAATCTCGCGCTGGCAGTCGCCAAACGGCACAACATACAGACGGCCGATCTGGACACCCGGCTCAAGGGCGCGAATGATGTCCTGCACTAGATACTCGCTGGTATCTGGCGTCTGCGGACGACCGGAAAAATGCACCGGCACGCACACGGCTCCGCGTCGCGCGAGCATCCAGGTCGCCACCGGCGAGTCGATACCCGATGACAGCAGGGTCACGACCTTACCGGCAGAGCCCACCGGCAGACCGCCCACACCGCGCTCGGAGCGCGCGTACACATAAACGCTACCCTGAACAACCAGCACGTGAACCATCGCGTCGGGATCGTGCATTTGAACCTTTTTATCGGGGAACGCCTCGCACAGCACCTCGCCAACCTGTCGATTGATATCAATCGAGGTGAGCTCGTAGTCGGTATTGGAGCGCTTGGCGTGCACCTTAAACGAATCGAAGGGGCCAAACTCACGCAGCGCCTTCACGGCGGCGGCACAGTACTCCTGAGGGTCGCGATTGGTGTGATACGCCAAAGACACGCGAGCAACGCCGGGAACGGTGCGAATGACACGAGCCGCCTCGTCGGCCTGATGCTCGTTAAAGGTCACGAGGATATAACCGGAAATTCGAGACACGGCATTCACGGAAAAGGCGGCCAAGGCCGCCTTGATGTTATCCATGAGGATATGCTCAAAATGTGCGCGGTTCTTACCCTTAAGTCCAACCTCGTGATAGTGGACCAGGCAGACGCGAGCCGCCATTTAGGCTTCAGCAACCTTGTGGCCGAGCGCCTTCTCATAACGGGCCTCGTCGTAAGAGATGTCGCCGTCGATAATCTCATCCATAGCCATCGAAATGGTATCGGCACCGGAAAGCCCGATGGTGATGTCATCGACATCCTGGACGGCAAGCACGCGGTTGTGCTGGCCACGCAGCATGCTATTGATGTCGCAGGCGCGCTTGGAGGCAAGCGAAGCGAGCAGGAAGCGGTTGTGATCGGTCTTCTCCAGAAGATCGTCAATGCAAGGCTTTACAACGGACACGGACCTCAGATCCTTTCATGCATATCGAGAACGCGAACGAGCTCATCGGTCGCGCGGTCGAGATCGTCATTTACCACGACGTCGTCGTAGCGGTCGGCAAGGGCAAGCTCATCGGCGGCGTTTGCCATACGCAGCTCAATCGTCTCGGGCGTCTCGGTACCGCGACCGACTAGACGCTCGCGGAGTACCTCAAGCGAAGGCGGCTTGATAAAGATCAGCACGGCCTCGGGGAAACGCTCCTTCACCTGCAGGGCACCCTGGACATCGATCTCCAAGATGAGAGACGAACCAGAGGCGAGCTTGGACTGAACCTCGCTCACCAACGTGCCGTAGCAGTTACCGTGGACCTCGGCCCACTCAACAAACTCACCGTTTGCCACGCGGCGGTCGAACTCCTCGCGCGTCAGAAAAAAGTAGTTGACGCCGTCGACCTCACCTTTGCGTGGTGCTCGCGTGGTAGCCGAAACCGTCAGGCCCAGATTCGAGCGGCGCTCGCGCACACGAGTGACGAGCGTACCCTTGCCTGCGCCTGACGGTCCAGAAATCACAAAGAGCTTGGAATCCTGAGCGCTCACTTATTTGGTCAGCTGCTCGAGGAGCTGCTCGCGCTGACGGACGCCGAGGCCCTGGACGCGACGGGTAGCGGAGATACCGAGCTCCTCCATGATCTTGGCGGCCTTGGCCTTGCCATAACCAGGGAGAGACTCGATGAGGGTGGAAACCTTCATGCGGGAAGCGATGGGGTCATCGGAGTTGAGCACGGACTCGAGGGACTTCTCGCCCTTCTTGATCTGCTCGCGAAGCTCAGCGCGGGCGTGACGTGCGGCAGCAGCCTTCTCAAGAGCCTGCTTGCGCTGCTCATCGGTAAGCTGAGGGAGTGCCATTCGTACCTCCAAAAAGTTGGGTTATATCTGATTCAATAATTGGCATTTTAGCACGTAGAACGTACAAAATGCCCAATCGCGGCTCCATAGGTTAGACGATACCCGCAAAAAGTGCAATATACTGCGCCCAAAGTTAAGCCCCTGACCTGCGATTCCACACAAAGGATGGGAAAGTTTACGCAGGCACAGGGGCTATTTTGTGCTAATGAGACCCAAAAGTGGTGACTTAGGGGAATCTTTTAGGCGACGTTTTCGACCAGCTCAGCGACAATAGCGTCAAAGGCGGCAACCGGATCGTCGGCGCCGGTGATGGGACGGCCCACCACAATGTGGCTTGCGCCACGCTCGATAGCCTGGGAAGGCGTCGCCACGCGGGACTGGTCACCAAGGGCGGCACCCACCGGACGCACACCCGGAGTCACGATGAGGGCATCGGGGCCCAGCAGCTCACGCATGTCGTGAGCCTCCATCGGCGAGCACACGATACCGTCGATGCCGTTGGCCTGAGCGAGCTTTGCCAGGCGGGCGGCCTCCTCGGCCACGGGCGACTCGACGCCGATCTCGCTCAAGGCATCCTGGTTCATGCTCGTGAGCACGGTGATGGCGACGAGCTTGGCGCGGTCCTCGCGCGCCTCCTCGGCGCCCTCGCGGCAGGCAGCGAGCATGGCGCCCGAACCCAAGCCGTGGACCGAAAGCAGATCGGCACCGGCAAGCGAGGCCGAGCGGGCGGCACCGCGAACCTGATGCGGAATATCATGGAACTTAAGGTCAAGGAAGACCTTAAAGCCCAGGTCCTTAAAGGTCTTGACGATCTCGGGGCCCTCAGCGTAATAGAGCGTCATGCCAACTTTGAGCCAAGCGGCATGACCAGAAAGCTCGTAGGCGAGCTCGAGTGCGCGCTCACGGTCGCAGTCGAGGGCGACGATCACACGGTCGCGGGCATCGGTCTCTAGCATTCGAAAGCACCTACCAGCTCGTTGATGTCCTTTACGCCCTGGGACTCCGCCCAGGCCTCGAGCTCGTGCGCGATCTTGAGCGAAGCGCACGGATCGACGAAGTTGGCCATACCGACCGACACGCAGGTGGCGCCAGCCAGGATAAACTCGGCCGCATCCTCGCCCGTCATGACACCGCCGACACCGTTGATGGGGATATCGACGGCCTGGGCAACCTCCCAGACCATGCGCACGGCGATGTGGTGGCACAGCGGGCCCGAAAGGCCGCCCTTGGGCTTGGCCACGCGGGACTTGCGGGTATGGACGTCGATGGCCATGCCCTGGATGGAGTTGATGACTGAAAGACCGTCGGCACCGGCAGCCTCGAGGGCCTTGGCAATCTCGGCAACGTTGACCGGAGCCATCTTTACGAACAGCGGCTTATCGGTCACCTTGCGGCAGGCAGCCATAACGGAAGAGGCGCCCTCGGGCGTGGAGCCCATGGCGGCACCGCCGGCGGCGATATTAGGGCAGCTCACGTTGATCTCGTAGCCGGCAGCCCAGGGGCACAGCTCGACATACATCTCGAGTGCGCGGACAAACTCGTCAACGGAGTGGCCGGCAACCTGACAGATGACCTGGCAGCCGTCCTTGGACAGCTGTTCGAGCCACGGACCGGACTCACGGGCAAAGGCGGCCACGCCGGGGTTCTGAAGGCCCACGGAGTTGATCATACCGCCGGGAATCTCGGCCATGCGGGGCGCGGGGTTGCCGGGCCAGGGCTCGGCAGCGCAACCCTTGGTGGTGATGGCGCCCAGCTGCGAAACATCAAAGAAGTTCTGGAACTGCCAACCGTAGCCAAAGGTACCGGCTGCGGTGTTGATGGGGTTCTGCATCTTGACGCCGCCGAAATCGACGGCCATGTTCACGGTACCCACTAGAAGACCACCACCTTGGAAGCATCGAACACGGGGCCGCACATGCAGGCGCCCTTCATACCGTCGACCGTCTCGACATTGCAGGTGTTGCAGGCGCCAAAGCCACAGCTCATCATGCGCTCAAGCGACACCTCGCAGTATGCACCGGCCTCGGCGGCAGCGGCGGCGACTTTCTTCATCATGACGGCGGGGCCGCAGCTGGCGACGTAGTCGTAGCCGCCCTCGCCGAGCAGCTCGGCTGCTGGGTCGGTGCAAAAACCGTGCGTGCCCAGCGTGCCATCGTCGGTGCACACGTTAACCGTGGCGCCCAGCGCGCGGAACTCATCGACACCCACGGCCTTGGAAGCGGTGCCAAAGCCCAGGCACACGTCGACATCCACGCCCTGCTCGGCAAGCTTGCCGGCGAGGCAGAGCACGGGCGGAACGCCGATGCCGCCCGCCACGAGCAGCGCCTTCCTGGTGCCCTCGGGAACAAGCCAGCCGCGGCCGCCAGGGCCCAACAGGTTGGACTTGGAGCCGGGGACCATCTGCGACAGACGACGGGTGTCGTCACCCACGACGGCGTACCACAGCTCGACGGTACCGGCCTGGGCGTCGGCGCGATAGAAGCTCAGGGGCACGCGAAGCAGCGAGGACGCATCGCCGGGCACGGCAATGTTCACAAACTGACCGGGCTTGAGCGCACTTGCAAGCTTGGGGGCCGAGATGACGAGCGAGAAGATGCCGTCGGCGATCTCCTGGTTCGAGACGACCTCGAAGTCGTGCATGCGTGCAGTGGAAGGTGTGGGCATAGACGCTCCAATCCCCCATGCGATTGCATGGTCAAAACGAACAGAAAGCGCGGCACCGCAAGGGCACCGCGCACAAAAGCGATAAGGCTATGCTAGCAGATGCAGCCGTCGGCGAGCGTCTGCTTACCGCCGACAAACACATCGGTGGCACGACCGGTAAGCGTGCGTCCGGCAAAACCGGAGTTCTCGGCGCGCGACTCATAACCGTCCTCGCCGACCGTCCAGGTGGCAGAGGGGTCGAACACGGTCAGGTCGGCAACGGAGCCCGCCTTGACCTGAACCTGGTCGAGGCCCAGAATCTCACGCGGCTTGATGGCCATGAGCTCGACCATGCGGCCCACGCTCATCTTGCCCGTGTTGACCAGCTCGGTGAGTACGAGCGACAGGGAGGTCTCGAGGCCGATCATGCCAAAGGGCGCAAGCTCGAACTCGCGGGCCTTCTCCCACGGGGTGTGGGGAGCGTGATCGGTGACGATAGCGTCGACGGTACCGTCGATGACACCCTGACGAATGGCCTCGGCGTCCTCGTCGGTGCGCAGCGGCGGATTGACCTTGAGCGAGGTGTTGTAGGTCTCGTCCAAGTCGTTCTCGGTCAGGAACATGTGGTGCGGGGTGGCCTCGCAGGTCACCTGGACACCGGCGGCCTTACCGGCACGCACGAGCTCGAGACCGTGAGCGGTGGAGATGTGCTGGATGTGCAGCTTGGCACCGGTCAGCTTGGCGATCTCGATGTCGCGGGCGATCTGAAGCTCCTCGCCGGCGGCCGGCCAGCCCTCGAGGGCCAGACGGGTCGAGACCTTGCCCTCGTTGATCTGGCCGTGGCCGACCAGATCCTCGTCCTGGCAGTGGCTCATAAAGACCTTGCCGAACATCTTGCCGTAGTCCATGCAGCGACGGAGCATGCCCGCGCCCTGCACGCCGCGACCATCGTCGGTGAAGGCGACGGCGCCGTGGGCGACCATATCGCCCATCTCGGACATGGCCTCGCCCTTAAGACCGCGGGTCATAGCGCCCGACGGATAGACGCGGCAGTGACCGACCTCGGCAGCACGGGACTTGACGAACTCCACGACGGTACCGTTATCGGTAACGGGATCGGTGTTGGGCATGGAGCACACGCCGGTAAAGCCGCCCTTTGCAGCTGCGCGGGTGCCGCTCTCGATGTCCTCTTTGACCTCGTAGCCGGGCTCGCGAAGGTGAACGTGCATATCCACCAGGCCGGGGACGAGGTACTTGCCGGAAAAGTCGCGGACCTCGGCTCCCTCGACGGCGAGATTCTCGCCGACCTCGGCGATCTTGTCGCCGTCAATCAGGACGTCAACGACACCGTCAAGCTCGACGGACGGGTCGACGACGTGGGCATTCTTAAGAAGCAAGGCCATTATCGGCACCTCCAAGCAGCAGATACAGGATAGCCATACGCACGCAGATACCGGCGTAGACCTGCTCCAGGATGACGGAGCGTTGCGGGTGGTCGGCCATATAGGAGTCGAACTCGACGCCGCGGTTGATGGGGCCCGGGTGGCAGATGATCGCGTCGGGCTTCATGAGCTTCTCGCGGTCCTTGGTCAGGCCGAAGAGCTTGTGGTACTCGCGAATGGTCGGGAACGGAGCACCCTCGAGGCGCTCCTGCTGCACGCGCAGCATGTAGACGACGTCCAGCTCGGGCAGGACGGAATCGAGGTCGCTCGTCACGTGGTCGCAGCCCAGGACCTCGGGCGACGGCGGCAGCAGCGTGCCGGGGGCGACGGCGTAGGTCTCGCAGCCCATGATCTTAAGGGCGGGGATCAGCGAGCCGCAAACGCGGGAGTGCGCGATATCGCCGACGACGGCGACCTTCAGACCGTGGAAGTCACCCTTGTGCTCCCAGATGGTGTACAGGTCGAGCAGGGCCTGCGTGGGATGGTTGTGCTTGCCGTCACCTGCGCAGATGACGCTCGCGGGCGAGTTCTGCGTGACGATGTAGGGGGCACCGGCGTGCTTGTCGCGTACGACGATGCAGTCGATCTTATAGGCGTTGAGGGTCTCGACGGTGTCGACGAGGCTCTCGCCCTTGACCGTGGAGGTCGAGGAGCCGCCAAAGTTAAGGCTGTCGGCCGAAAGACGCTTCTCGGCGAGCTCGAAAGAGCTGCGGGTGCGCGTCGAGGGCTCGTTGAACATGTTGACGATGGTCTTGCCCTTGAGCGTGGGGACCTTCTTGATAGCACGCTCGTTGACCTCGGAGAACGCCTTGGCGGTCTCGAGGATGAGCTTGATATCCTCTTCAGAGTACTCGGTAATGTCGATCAGGTGCTTATGGTTGAACGCCACGGTACTACTCACCTCCCAGCGGCGCGGAGCCCACGTGGGAACCCGGCGCGACGTCGTTAATCTCGACGGCGGTGTGGCCGTCGACTTCCTTCATATATAGGTGCACGTTCTCCTCATGCGACGAGGGAACGTTCTTGCCGACAAAGTCCGGCGAGATGGGGAGCTCGCGGTGGCCGCGGTCAACGAGGACTGCCAGCTCAATGCGGCTCGGACGGCCCAGGTCCATGACGGCGTCGAGAGCGGCGCGGATGGTACGGCCCGTATACAGGATGTCGTCCACCAGCACGACGCGCTTGCCGTCGACGCTGAAGGGAATGTTGGTAGCGTGGATCGCGGGAGCGAAATTGGTCGCGTAGTCATCGCGGTAGAAGCTGATGTCGAGGCTGCCGAGCGGAACGTCGACGCCCTCGATCTCCTTGATCTCCTCGGCGAGCTTCTTTGCCAGAAGGTCGCCGCGCGTGACGATGCCGACCAGAGCGAGGTCTTCACAGCCCTCGTTGCGCTCGAGAATCTCGTGCGCGATGCGGGTCATCGCTCGATTGACGGCGGTCTCGTCCATGATGACCGCCTTGGGGGAAGTCGTGCCCATCGATCTCCTTCCTCACATGTCTTGACTGCTGACACAGTCAAAAAAAATAGATGCCCGACCGCTTAAAGCGGACCAGACACCCACAGGAAGGGCTGCTCTTTGGCAGCTATGTAATTCCATGTGGGTATCTCGTACCCCTTTAATGGTCATGGGATAGTGTAGCCAACCTCGAGCTTAATTGCGAGCATTAATACAGAGCAATCCGTAAACGGAGCCCAATGCTCAATAAACCTATATATATTTGTGGGACGAGCTTGAAAACACACGCACGAGCTGGCATAATCCCCTCTGCTGCACGCAAATCGGATCTACGTCCAGGGCCGTGGCGTGAGCACTATCGCCAAAAGAGGAATATCTCTGTGTAGATTACGCACAGGGAGCTGCTTCTGTGCTATAGTTCAGGCTTGTTTGTTAACGCGACATGTTCGTTTGTCGCCCAAGGAGGGTCAGTTATGTCCAAAGTTTGCGAAGTTTGCGGTAAGCACCCCGTTGCCGGTCGCTCCATCAGCCACTCTCACCGCGTCACCAACCGTAAGTTCCGCCCCAACATCCAGCGCGTCTACGTCGTCGTCGATGGTCACCGTCGCAAGATGAACGTTTGCTCCACCTGCCTCAAGTCCGGCAAGGTTGCGCGCTCGTAAATAAGGTCTTACCAACAAGTACCTCGGACTCTCCGGGTCAAAGACCTCGCGTTCATATAGAACTTACCAAAGGCGCCCTCCCCTACGGAGGGCGCCTTTTTGCACTCATTGGGGACAGACTTATATGAGGGTTTGCAGATGTCAAAGGGATCATAGCGCAGCTGGTATGCCTTGTAACTAACGGTACGCCTCGAGCGAGTCGGACGCACCTTACACGGGATTGAAATGGATGTAATCGAGTAGCTGCACCGCCTGTGTGTCCGACTCAACCGCGACCCGCGAATAGCGATTATCAAACAGATGTCCCGTTTTCCCATTGAAATACTCATGAGAGTCTGTCCCCAATGAGCGGGGCGATGCAGCAGGCAGATAGTTTTAGTTGAATCGTTTCATTTAGTTGAAGCGTTTTAGTGTGCCTTTTACGGGAATCTTACCGTTCGCCGAATTATTTCTTGCTATCATGCAAGACGTAGGGTAAATCTCCGATCGCAAGGAGACACAAATGGTGAAAAAGTCACCGGAAAACACTACTCCCGCAATTGTGGACAACGTAGAGGCGCTTGAGGCTAAGCTCGCTCAGATGCGAGAGGCCCAGGCGCTTTTTGCTACGTACACGCAGGAGCAGGTCGACAAGATCTTCTATGAGGCCGCCATGGCCGCCAACAAGGCTCGTATCCCGTTGGCGAAGTTGGCCATCGAGGAGACCGGCCGCGGCGTTCTTGAGGACAAGGTCATCAAGAACCACTACGCCGCAGAGTACATCTACAACGCTTACAAGAACACCAAGACCTGTGGTGTCCTGGAGCGCGACGAGGCTTACGGCATCACCAAGATCGCCGAGCCCATCGGCATCGTGGGCGCCGTCATCCCGACGACCAACCCCACCTCCACCGCGATCTTCAAGACGCTGATCTGCCTGAAGACCCGCAACGCCATCATCATCTCCCCGCACCCGGCTGCCGCCAAGTGCACCATCGCCGCCGCCAAGCTCGTGCTTGACGCCGCCGTCAAGGCCGGCGCCCCCGAGGGCATCATCGGCTGGGTCGATGTCCCCTCCATCGAGCTGACCAACATGGTCATGCGCGACGTCGACATCATCCTCGCCACCGGTGGCCCGGGCATGGTCAAGGCCGCTTACTCCTCGGGCAAGCCCGCCCTGGGCGTTGGCGCCGGTAACACCCCGGTCGTCATCGACGACACCGCCGACGTGCTGCTCGCCGTCAACTCCATCATCCACTCCAAGACCTTCGACAATGGCATGATCTGCGCTTCCGAGCAGTCCGTGACTGTCATCGACAGCATCTATGACCAGGTTAAGGCCGAGTTCCAGAAGCGCGGCTGCTACTTCGTCAAGCAGGGTGCCGAGATGGAGGCCCTGCGTGCCGCCATGTTCAAGAACGGCGCTCTCGATCACCGCATCCCCGGCATGGCCGCTGCCAAGATCGCCGAGCTCGCCGGCATCGAGGTTCCCGCCAAGACCAAGATCCTGATCGCCGAGGTCACCTCCACCGACCCCGCCAAGGAGGAGTTCTCCCACGAGAAGCTCTCCCCGGTCCTGGCCATGTACCACGCCAAGGACTTCCAGGAGGCCGTCGACAAGGCCGAGCACCTGGTGCTCGCCGGTGGCCCGGGCCACACCGCCTCTCTGTACGTGCACCCCGCCCAGGCCGAGAAGATCAGCCTGTTCGAGCACGTCATGAAGGCCTGCCGTATCGTCATCAACACCCCGTCCTCGCACGGCGGCATCGGTGACCTGTACAACTTTGGCATGAAGCCGTCTCTGACCCTGGGCTGCGGCTCCTGGGGCGGCAACTCCGTCTCCGAGAACGTTGGGGTGAAGCACTTGATCAACGTTAAGACTGTGGCCGAGCGCCGTGAGAACATGCTGTGGTTCCGCGCTCCCGAGAAGGTCTACTTCAAGAAGGGTTCCACGCCCGTCGCCCTCGACGAGCTGGGCAACGTCATGGGCAAGAAGCGCGCCTTCATCGTTACCGACCAGTTCCTCTTCAAGAATGGCAACACCCGCGCCATCGAGGCCAAGCTCGACGAGATGGGCATCGCCCACGACTGCTTCTACGACGTCGAGCCCGATCCGTCGCTGCAGTGCGCACGTCGCGGCGCCAAGCAGATGGCTCTCTTTGAGCCGGACGTCATCATCGCCGTCGGCGGTGGCTCCGCTATGGACGCCGGCAAGATCATGTGGATGATGTACGAGCACCCCGAGTGCAAGTTTGAGGACATGGCCATGGACTTCATGGACATCCGCAAGCGTATCTTCACCTTCCCCGAGATGGGCAAGAAGGCCTACTTCGTCGCCGTCCCGACCTCCTCGGGTACCGGCTCCGAGTGCACGCCGTTCGCCATCATCACCGACAAGGAGACCGGCATCAAGTGGCCGCTCGCCGACTACGCGCTGCTCCCCAACATGGCTATCGTCGACGCCGACAACTGCATGACCGCCCCGCGCGGCCTGACCGCTGCCTCCGGCATCGACGTCATGACCCACGCCATCGAGTCCTACGTCTCCATCATGGCTTCCGACTACACCAAGGGCCTCTCCGAGCGCGCTGCCAAGCTCGTCTTTGAGAACCTGCCCTCCAGCTTCACGAACGGCGCCAAGGACCCGCACGCCCGCGAGGAGATGCACAACGCCTCCTGCATGGCCGGTATGGCCTTCGCCAACGCCTTCCTGGGCCTCAACCACTCCATGGCTCACAAGCTCGGCGCTTTCCATCACCTGCCCCACGGCATCGCTAACGCCGTCATCCTGACCCGCGTCATGCGCTACAACGCCGCCGAGGCTCCCGTCAAGATGGGTACCTTCTCCCAGTATCCTTACCCCAACGCGCTGCACAACTACGCCGAGATGGCCAAGTACTGCAGCATCGAGGGCAAGGACGACAAGGAGGTCTTCGAGAACTTCATCACGAAGCTCGAGGAGCTCAAGGACTTCATCGGTGTCAAGAAGACCATCGCCGACTACGGTGTTGACGAGCAGTACTTCCTCGACACCCTCGACGAGATGACCGAGCAGGCATTCAACGACCAGTGCACCGGCGCTAACCCGCGCTACCCGCTCATGAGCGAGATCAAGGAGCTCTACCTGGACGCCTACTACGGCCGCGAGCCCCAGGACTACGCCGTCTGCTAGTTTTTAGCACGGTTTTTTGCGGCGGGGGTGCACGGGTGTTTCACACACCCCCGCCGTCGCTTCTATCGCATCGTTGAAAGGATGCAACCATGCTGCTACCCGATTCCAAGACCGAGCTCGTCCGCCGTGGCAACAAGGTCGTTTACGACCTGGGCGACAAGATCGTCAAGGTCTTTAACGAGACCAAGCCTGTCTCCGACGTGTTCAACGAGGCTTTGAATCTTGCCCGCATCAATGAGTGCGGCATCCGCAGCCCCAAGGCTCTCGAGGTTTCCCAGCTCGAGAACGCCAACGGCTGGGCGCTCGTGACCGAGAAGGTTCCGGGCACCACCCTTGCCGAGAAGATGACTGCCGAGCCCCAGCGCTTTGGTGAGTACCTCGAGATGTTCGTCGACCTCCAGATCGAGATCCACGGCTACACCTCCCCGCTGCTCAACCGTCAGCGCGACAAGTTCGCCCGCATGATCGACAGCCTTGATCAGCTCAATGCCACCACGCGCTACAACCTTCAGGAGCGTCTGGATGGCATGACCAAGGAGTTCAAGGTCTGCCACGGCGACTTCAACCCCTCCAACGTCATCGTCGGCGACGACGGCCAGCTCTATGTGTGCGACTGGGCACACGCCACCCAGGGCTCCCCTGCTGCCGACGTTGCCACCACCTACCTGCTCTTTGCCCTCAACAGCAAGGACCAGGCCGAGGCCTACCTGGAGCTCTACTGCGACCGTGCCGACATGCCCATGCAGGTCGTGCGTCAGTGGACGAGCATCGTCGCCGCTTCCGAGCTCGCTCGTAAGCGCAACGTGAACGATGAGTTCCTGAAGAACTGGATCGACGTCGTCGATTATCAGTAATATCTGAGCGATTTATTTCGCATCGGAGGCACAATGGAAAACCCCGCAGCTCGCATGGGCTGTGGGGTTTTCCTTTTAGATATCGAGGATGCTACAAGATAATAGGACGGCCCCGCATCTCCCCGATTGGAGAAATGCGGGGCCGTCCCACATATCGAACTACAAGCGAAATCGTCGATTAACGGCGGGCTGCCTTAACAAGCTCGGCAACCTTGGCAACGACCTCGTCGATCGCCACGTCCTCGCGCTCGCCCGTAGCACGGTCCTTGAGCTCAACGGTGCCATTCTTAAGGCCGCGCTTGCCCAGAACCACCTGATACGGGAAGCCCATGAGGTCGTTATCGGCAAACTTAAAGCCCGGACGCTCATCGCGATCGTCGACGACGACCTCGATACCCTCGGCACACAGGCCATCAACAATCTGCTCGCAGACGGTAGCGCACTCTTCCTTCTTGGGATCAAGCGGAATCACCGCGACCTCGTACGGGGCAACGGAGACCGGCCAGACGATACCGTGCTCGTCGTTGTGCTGCTCCACGACGGCAGCAAGCGAGCGGGACACGCCCACGCCGTAGCAACCCATGATGAGCGGCTTCTCCTTGCCGTCCTCATCCATAAAGGTGGCACCCATGGCCTCGGAGTACTTGGTGCCCAGCTGGAAGACCTGAGAAACCTCGATGCCGCGGGCAGCGGAGAGCGGCTTGCCGCAGTGCGGGCAGGGGTCGCCGGCGACAACGGTGACCAGATCGGCCCACTCATCGACGGTAAAGTCGCGCTCGGGGCAGGCACCGGTAAAGTGATAATCGACCTCGTTGGCACCGCAGGCCCACTGTTTGGACTCGCGCAGGCTCTCGTCGCAGACCAGACGAATGCCATCGGGCAGGTTAACCGGTCCGATAAAGCCCTTGTGCAGACCGTTCGCCTGAAGCTCCTCGTCGGTCATCATGCGATAGCCCTTGCCAAAGACGTGCTCGGCCTTGCAATCGTTGAGCTCGTGATCGCCCGGAACAATGGCCACGACCGGCTTGCCCTCGGCGTCGATGAGTGCCAGCGACTTGCGCGTGCCGTTCTCGGGGAACCCAAAGAACTTAGCAACAGCCTCAATGGTGCCCATGCCCGGAGTCTCAACCTTGGTGAGCGTACCGTCACCAGGACCCTCGGTCACGACGACCTTGGTGCTTGCAGCCTCGTCATCGGCAGCGAAGCCGCAATCGTCGCAGTAGACGAGCGAAGCCTCGCCGGCGTCAGCCAAAGCCATGTACTCGACGGAGGTATCGCCACCGATCTCGCCAGAATCGGCGACGACGGGCAGAGCCTTGATGTAGCAGCGCTCGCAGATATTGGCGTACGCCTGCTTCATCTTGTCGTACTCCTCCTGCAGGCTCTCCTGCGTGGCGGAGAAGCTGTAGGCGTCCTTCATGATGAACTCGCGGCCGCGCATCAGGCCAAAGCGGGGACGGAACTCGTCGCGGAACTTGTCCTGAATGTGATACAGGTTGACGGGCAGCTGCTTATAGGAGCGCAGCTCGTTGCGCACCAGGGCCGTGACGGTCTCCTCGTGCGTGGGGCCCAGGACGAACTCGCGACCATGACGGTCGTCAAAGCGCACAAGCTCCTTGCCATAGGCGTCGATGCGGCCGGACTCGCGCCACAACTCGGCGTCGACCATGATAGGCATCATAAGCTCCTGGGCGCCGGCAGCGTCCATCTCGTCGCGCACGATGTTCTCGATCTTACGGATCGAGCGCCAGGCAAGCGGCAGGTAGGAATACAGGCCGGCGGCCTCCTTGCGGATCATGCCGGCACGGAGCAGCAGGCGGTGACTGGCGAGCTCAGCGTCCGCCGGATCCTCTTTAAGCGTCGGCGCATAGAGCTTAGACATATACATTGCTCGGGTCATTTATTTCTCCTCAATAAGCTTGTCGACCTCTGCCATAAGCGCGTCGACAATTTGGTCCTCAGCTACTTTACCAATGATCTGGCCATGCGAAAAGAGCAAGGCCTGACCACGTCCGCAAGCAACGCCCAGGTCGGCATCAGAAGCCTCGCCGGGGCCATTAACGGCACATCCCATAACGGCAATCGAAAGCGGCGCGGTATAGTTCTTAAGCCGCTCGGTTACTTCCTCGGCAATGGGAATAAGGTTAACCTGGCAGCGGGCGCACGTGGGGCACGAGACAATCTCGGGGCCACGGCGACGCAGGCCCAACGACTGCAGAATACCCCAGGCAACCGGCGGCTCCTCAACCGGATCGGCTGTGAGCGACACACGCATGGTGTCGCCAATGCCTTCGGAAAGCAAGATACCCAAGCCTACAGAGCTCTTGATGGTGCCCTGGAGCTTGGTCCCCGCCTCCGTCACGCCCAGGTGAAGCGGAACGTGGGGAATCTCACGCGACAGGGCTCGATAGGTATCGAGCGTCGTTTGCACGCTATGGGCCTTGGCCGAAAGCACAATGTTCGTAAAGCCGCGGTCCTCAAAGTGCTTGACGAAGCGCTCGCTCGACATCACGAGCTTTTCGGGCTGCGTGAGGTCGTCGCGCTCGGCGATATCCTGCTCAAGCGAACCAGCGTTGACACCGATGCGAATTGCGCAGCCCGCAGCACCCGCGGCATCGATGACAGCATCGACCTTGGCCCAATCGCCGATATTACCGGGATTGATGCGGAGCTTGGCGGCACCGGCCTCCACAGCGCCAATGGCCAGCTTGTGGTTAAAGTGGATATCGGCAACGATTGGCACCGGAGACTCGGCACAGATGGTGCGGAAACCCTCAAGCGCGGCCTCGGTGGGCACGCTCACACGCACGATATCGCAGCCAGCCTGCGCCAACGCGCACACTTGCGCAAGCGTTGCCTGGGCATCAGCGGTATCGGTGCAGGTCATGGATTGGACCACCACCGGCGCGCCGCCACCGATCTGCACACCGCCCACATGCACGGGGCGCGTCAACTCGCGAGGCAAAGGATGGGATAAAGACAATCCAAACACTCCCCTACAGAATAAATCGAAGGATGTCGGAACGAAGCATATAGACAAACAGCAGCGCAAAGAGCGCGATGCCCACATAGCTCACAATCGTCTGGACCTTGAGAGGTAGCTCGCGGCCCGCAATCTTTTGAATGATCTCGATGACCAGCTTGCCGCCATCGAGTGGTGGGATGGGCAGCAGGTTCATAAAGCCAAGCGAGAACGAAATGAGGGCGGCAAACGAAAGGAATGTGGCAGGACCGGCAGCAGCAGCCTGTGAGGACATAACGCTAATACCCACGATCGAAGAAGACTGATCGAGAATCTCCATCGTATGCTGCGGCTGGAGCAGGCGCATCACGCCCTCCGCGGTCTGCACAACATAGGAGAATGACAGACGCGCCGAGGTGATGGGGTCCAAACGGACTACCTGCGTAGAGGCATACACACCTAGGCGCTCGTCCTCTTTGAGCGCAACCGTGGTCGAATGCTGCTTGCCGTCACGCTCGTACTCGATGGCGATATCGTCCTTATCGGCGGCCTTGCCGATGGCATCGTAAACGTTCATCCATGTGGAGCACGATACACCGTCAACCGAAAGGATCGCATCACCAGCCTCGATACCCACCTTGGCGGCAATAGACCCCTCGTCAACCTGACCGATCACGTTGGTATCGATCGGCACGGTGACGCCCGCAATGGAATAGATGCTCATAAGCAGCAAAAAACCCGTCAGGATATTGACGAGAATGCCCGCGAGCAGCATAAAGGCGCGCTTGAGAAAGCCCTGGCCAAGATAAGTGTGCGAGCGCTCTTGCGCCAAGAAATCAGCCTCGCCGCACGGCAGCTCCCACACATCGCCCTCGGCAGTCGCATGCTCTCGATCGAACCGGCGGCCGTCAAAGGTGGTGTAACCCGCCGCGTCTCGCGGCAGCGTCTGATACTTGGTGGGATAGTAGCTCGGCGAGGGTTTCTCCCCTTCCTCATACCAGGGAGCGATGGAGCCCCAGCCCAGCAACAGAGCACAAGCCTCGAGCACATCCTCCTCGGAAAGCTCGAGCTCGACAGCAAGGTCGGCCACGGTCACGCGACCATGACGGTAGATAGCCGCGAGCACGCGATCGGCGCAGGAGACATCGGTCGGATCCATACCGCAGATGGCAGCGTAGCCACCCAGCAGCAGCGGGGTCACGCCAAACTTGGTTCCAATGCGACGCGACGTGTAATGGATGTCAAAGCGGCACGGCAGGCCCAAAAAGAACTCGGTCACACGGACGCCGCAGGCACGCGCCGCCAAAAAGTGGCCGCCCTCGTGCAAAAACACGAGGACGGAAAGCATCAGCAGGCCCCAAAAGACCGATGAGAGAACGCTCAGAACAGTATCCATAAAACGAAAAAGCAATCCTTATGGGTTAGGAACGGGTTGCGGCGAGTACCTGCGCAGCCTTTTCACGCGCCCACGCATCGATGTCGCGAAGCTGCTCAAACGAATCGACCGCCTGCATATCGTGGGCATCCATGCAGGATTCCACAATGCGATCGATATCGGTAAAGCTGCAGCCATCGTGCAGGAAGGCATCGACGGCGACCTCGTTGGCGGCATTGAGCACGCACGGCATGGTGCCACCCGTCTTGCCGGCACGCTCGGCCAGTGCCAGACAGCGGAAGGTATCCATGTCGGCAGCATCAAACGTGAGCTGCCCCAGCTCGCGGAAATCGATACGAGGCGCCGGGGTATCCCAACGCTCGGGATACGAGAACGCGAACTGGATGGGAATACGCATGTCGGAAGCACCGAGATGCGCCATCACGGAGCCGTCGGCAAACTCGACCATAGAGTGAATCTTGGACTGACGCTGCACGACCACGTTAATGAAATCGAGGTCGCAGTTAAACAGATGCATGGCCTCAATGCGCTCCAGGCCCTTGTTCATGAGGGTGGCGGAGTCGATGGTGATCTTGGCGCCCATGGCCCACGTGGGATGTGCGAGGGCATCGGCACGCGTCACGCGATTGAGCTCGTCGCGCGTGCGGCCAAAAAACGGACCGCCCGAGCAGGTGAGCCAAATACAATGAGCCTCGCGTGGGTTCTCCCCCAGATAGCACTGGTAGATGGCGGAGTGCTCAGAGTCGACTGGAATAAGCTGGCCCGGTTGCGCCAACGGCATAAGCAAGTCTCCGCCGACGACGAGGGACTCCTTGTTGGCAAGGGCAAGACGCTTATTCGAGGTCAAGGCCGCATGGCTCGCCTCGAGACCGGCGGCGCCCACAATAGCGACGAGCACGCAGTCGACATCGTCGCGACACGCGAGCTCGCAAACCGCCTGCGCGCCAACGCCGAGCTTCGTTCCCTCGGGCAACTCCTGCAGCACGGCGTCATCGCCATGAGCGACATCGGCCACGGCAACCGCCGGAACCGAGAACTCGCGGGCAGCGGCAACGAGCTCGGAGGTACTGGAGTTAACGGACAGCGCCGTCACCTGCAGGCGATCGGCATGCCGGCGACACACATCGAGCGCCTGGGTGCCGATAGAGCCCGTACAACCCAGGATGGCAACACGGAGACGCCCATCGGGGCCATACGTCGTCTGGAAGGACATTACAGCACGCCTCCGATCATCAAAAGCAGCTGCGCGGTAATGCAGCCAAAGATAAGCGAATCGCTACGATCGAGCATGCCGCCATGGCCCGGGATAAGGTTGCCGGAATCCTTGACGCCCACACCGCGCTTGATGCGCGACTCGATGAGGTCGCCGATAACGCCCAGGACGGACACGACCACGCCGCACAGCAGCGCATAGGGCAGGCTGAGCTTGTAGAAGTGCGTCGCCCACAGGATGAGCCAAATCAAAACCGAGCCAAGAATGCCGCCAACAAACCCCTCCCAGCTCTTTTTGGGAGAGATCTTGGGGACCATCTTGTGTTTACCGATACGGCTGCCCACGATGTAGGCAAACGAATCGGAGACCCAAAGGGACGAACAAACGCCCACCGAAAGCAGGGCGCCGGCAAAACCGGGCACGGCATCGCGCAGCAGCACGATAGCCGACAGCATAAAGCCAGTGTAGATGGGACCCATGAGCGTCACGGCCACATCAGAGATGCGGGTACGCGGCGACCAGACATACCAAATGCCCACAGCGAGCATCAGGGCAAAAAGCAGGGCATTCAGCAGCATCGAATCGCCCAACGCCGACAGCGGAAAGAGCACGGCGGCAGCGATACCCATGCGCTCGTTAGCCATCTTGCCATCGAGCCTTGTCATACGGAAAAACTCATAGCAGCACAGACCGCTCATGACGGAAACAAAGATGGCCGTGGGCACAATACCCAAAACCAGGCACAGGATAAAGACAACGGCATAGACGATACCGGCGGCGGCACGGGTGATAAAGCCGGCAAGCCACGAACCGGTGCCATTCTTCGCTGCGGGCGCTCCCGCAGCGACGGCCTTGCGCTCAGATATCTTGGGAGCAATTGCCTTGGGACGATCGGACACGATTAAGCCTCCTCGGTCTTGCTCAGACCACCAAACCTACGGTCACGGCCCTGATAGGCCAAAATGGCGTCGACAAGGCCCCAACGATCAAAGTCGGGCCAATAGGTATCGGTGACGTAGAATTCGGAATAAGCCACCTGCCACAGCAGATAGTTCGAAAGGCGCAGCTCACCAGAAGTGCGAATCACAAGCTCAGGATCGGGAAGGCCGGCGGTATAGAGGTGGGAAGCCACCATGTCGTCATCAATTGAGCCAGGATCGATCTTACCGGCGGCAGCGTCGAGTGCGATCTGACGGACAGCGCGGGTAATCTCGGCACGCGCGCCGTAGTTGACGGCAAGCGCCAGCGTCATGCCGGTGTGATTGGCGCACTCGGCAAGACCGCGTTCAAAAACGTCGCGGGTCTTCTTGGGCAGCGCGGAAATGTCACCCAAAAAGACAACGCGCACGTTTTCGC
The DNA here is from genome assembly GCA_958403385.1 of uncultured Collinsella sp. Lineage (GTDB taxonomy): Bacteria > Actinomycetota > Coriobacteriia > Coriobacteriales > Coriobacteriaceae > Collinsella. The sequence continues at coordinate 90,690 of CATXXC010000002.1, read as the reverse complement.
GCTTCAGAAGCGGCAGCTCGTCGATAAACGTCTTGGCAAACAGGTGCATCAAGACGTTGACCTCATGCTGCGGGCGGTTCCAGTTTTCGGTAGAAAACGCATAGGCCGAAAGCACGTCGACGCCCAGACGCACGCAGGCGGTAATAATCTCACGAAGGGAGACGATACCCGCCTTGTGGCCCTCGGTGCGTGCAAGACCGCGCGATGTGGCCCAACGACCATTGCCGTCCATGATGCACGAGATATGGTGCGGAATGTTATTGAGGTCAAGGTCGGAAAAACCGACGCCCGCAGGGGCGTCGGCAAAGTACTCGACCAGTTTATGCTCGTCGTATTGCACCTTAGATCTCCATGACCTCGGCTTCTTTTTCCTTCAGAAGCTCCTCGACCTTGGCGACATACTCATCGGTGTGCTTCTGGACCTTGGCCTGCTCGCGACGGACATCGTCCTCGGTGAGCTCCTCATCGCGCTCAAGCTTGTTGTTGAAGTCGCGACGGATGTTACGGATAGACACCTTGGCCTGCTCGGCGTACTCGCGGCACTCCTTGACGAGCTCGCGACGGCGCTCCTCGGTGGGAGCCGGGAACGGCAGACGAACGACGGTGCCATCGGAGTTGGGGGTAATACCCAGATCGGAAGCGCCGATGGCCTTGACGATAGCGTTGATGAGTGCCTTGTCCCACGGCTCGATGAGCAGCATGTGGGCCTCGGGGGTCTTGACGGCGGCAACCTGCGTGACCGGCGTGGGAACACCGTAATAATCGACGGTGATGTCGGACAGAATGTTGGCATTGGCGCGGCCGGTACGGACCTTGGAGAAGTTATGCTTGAGGGACTCGAGCGACTTGTCCATATGGGCGGTGATGTTCTCTGCCATGCTTAATCCTCCTGATAGACGAGCGTGCCGACGGGCTCACCCGCGAGCGCGCGCTTGACGGTGTCCTCGCCATCGATGTTGAGGACCAAAATCGGCATACGGTTATCCTGGCACAGTGCCGTAGCCGTGGAATCCATAACCTGCAGACCGCGGACGAGAACCTCGTGATAGGTAATCTTGTCAAAACGGACGGCATCGGCGCACTTGACGGGATCCTTGTCGTAGATGCCGTCAACCTTGGTGGCTTTAATCAGAATCTCGGCGCCGATCTCGCACGCACGAAGAGCCGCGGCGGTGTCGGTCGTAAAGTACGGATTGCCCGAACCGGCGGCAAAAATAACAACGTTGCCCTTGGAAAGGTGGTTGATGGCGCGACGGCGAATATAGGGCTCGCAGATCTCGTTCATCTGGATAGCGCTCATAACGCGGCAGGGAACATCGTTGTGCTCGAAGGCATCCTGCAGGGCGAGCGCGTTCATAACGGTTGCCAGCATGCCCATGTAGTCGGCCTGAGCACGCTCCATGCCACCGGCAGCGCCGGCCATGCCGCGGAAAATATTACCGCCGCCGACAACGACGCCGACCTCATGGCCAACGGCGAGCAGCTCCTTGACCTGCTTGGCAAGATGGTCGGTAACCTTGGGGTCGATGCCATATTGGCCGTCGCCCATGAGTGCTTCGCCGGAAAGCTTAAGAAGCACGCGTTTATATCGGATGTCGGACAAAGCGATCCTCCTTTAATTAGACTCTCAATATGATATCAAAGGCTCTCATAAGAGCCATGAAAAAGCAGGCTGTGAGTAAAACCCACAGCCTGCTCATTACCAGCTACAAGAGCTTATTTACTCGCCACGGACCAGACGGTCAAAGGCAACGACGGTAATGGTGTCGCCGAGCTCCTTGGAGACCTGCTCAGCGTACTTCTTGATGGTGAGGGAGCTGTCCTTGATGAACTCCTGCTCGGTGAGCACGGACTGCTTGTAGAACTTCTCCAGACGGCCGACAGCCATCTTCTCCTGGATAGCCTCGGGCTTGCCGGACTCGGCAGCCTGGGCCATGTAGATCTGCTTCTCGTGCTCGACGGTCTCGGCCGGAACCTGATCGCGGGTAGCGCAGATCGGGGCGACGGCGGCAACCTGAAGGGCAACGTCGTGAGCGAAGGTCTTGAAGGACTCAGCCTGAGCGGTCTCGGCCTTCTCGAAAGCGAACTCGACGAGGACGCCGATCTTACCACCCATGTGGATGTAAGAAGCGAGCGCGCCGTTCTCAGCCTTGCGGGCAGCGAAGCGGGAGATCTTCATGTTCTCGCCCATGATGTGAATCATCTCGGTGAGCTCGGAGGAAACGGTCTCCTCGCCCATCGGCTTCTCGAGCAGAGCGTCGACGTCAGCAGGCTCGGTGGTAGCGACAACCTCAGCGACCTTGGAAGCAAAGCCGGTGAACTTGGCGTTGGAGCCAACGAAGTCGGTCTCGCAGGAGAGCTCGAGCAGAGCGCCGGTCTTGCCATCCTCGGAGACGAACGCGGCGACAGCGCCCTCGTTGGTCTCACGGCCAGCCTTCTTGGCAGCCTTGGCAAGGCCGTTCTTACGCAGAACGTCGACAGCGGCGTCCATGTCGCCGTCAGCCTCGACGAGAGCCTTCTTGCACTCCATCATCGGGGAGTCGGTCATCTCGCGGAGCTGCTTGACCATAGCGGCGGTAATCTGGGCCATTGTGGTTCCTTTCAAAGAGATGAAAAAGAATTAACTAAGACTGATTTACTCGGCCTTGGGCTCAGCGGCCATCTCGGCCTCGGAGACCTGCTCCTTGCCGGAGCCAGCGAGGCAGGCGTCAGCCATGAGCTCGCACATAAGGGTGACAGCGGAGATAGCGTCATCGTTGCAGGGGATGCCGTACTCGACCTCGTCGGGATCGGAGTTGGTGTCGATCAGAGCGACGACGGGGATGTTCAGGCGCTGGGCCTCCTTGATGGCGTTTTCCTCGCGCTTGGTGTCGATGACGAAGAGAGCCTGGGGCAGACCCTTCATGTCGCGGGCGCCACCGAGGTTGGTCTGGAGCTTGGTGAGCTCCTTGCCGAGAACAGCCTGCTCCTTCTTGGGGAGCACTGCCATGCGTCCGTCCTCGACCATGGCCTCGAGCTCCTCCATGCGGTTGATGCGGGAGCGGATGGTGACGAAGTTGGTCAGCATGCCGCCGAGCCAACGCTGGTTGATGTAAGGCATGTTGGCGCGCTCAGCAGCGTTCTTGACGGCCTCCTGAGCCTGCTTCTTGGTGCCGACGAACAGCACGTTGCCGCCCTTGGCGACGTTCTTGACGAAGGTGTAGGCCTGGTCGGCGTCGAGGATGGTCTGCTTGAGGTCGAGGATGTAGATGCCGTTGCGCTCACCGAAGATGAACGGCTTCATCTTGGGGTTCCAGCGACGGGTCTGGTGACCGAAGTGGCAGCCGGCCTCGAGCAGGGTGCGGATATTAATCTTGGTAGCCATGTTAAACCTCCTGTGGTTTGCCTCCGCGCGGGGTCATCCTCCAAAACCAACCCGGACATGTGCTACCAAAGCCCGGGCACCACGGTATGAAGTAGCCGCGCGTGCGTGATAAAAACATGTTGCCGTGAAGCAACCCGATGAATGATAGCAGGAATGCATCTTCCTGCCAACCCGCAATCAAAACCACACACCTGAGTGCGGCGCGGGACGTCCCAGCCACTATTCGCCGCGGGGATGGGCTTGAGCCACGGCACGTTTGAGCCGATCGGGCGTGAGATGCGTGTAGATCTGCGTCGTGGACAGGCTCGCATGACCTAGCAGCTCTTGAACCGAGCGCAGGTCCGCACCGCCCTCGAGCAAATCGGTCGCAAAGGTATGGCGCATCGCATGCGGGGCAATGTCGGCCGGAATGCCGGCGAGCGTCGCCAGCGTATGGAACCGCCGCCTGAGCATGGCGGCACTCATGCGATTGCCGCGCGCCGATATAAGCAGCGGATGCGGCCCGGTAGCGGGGTCACGGCGCTTTGCCTGAGCGAGCAACTCCGGCCTCCCCTCCTCAATATAGAGACGCGTCGCCTCGAGTGCGCGACGATACAGAGGGACGATACGCTCCTTGCTCCCCTTGCCCCAAAGTCGCAGCGTTCGCTCGGACCAACCAATAGACTCCACGTTGAGCGCCGCGAGCTCCGAGATTCGCGCGCCGGAGGCATAGAGCAACTCAAGCATCGCCGCATCGCGCAGTCCCGCGGGCGTCGAGGTATCAGGCGTCTTGAGCAGCGCCTCAACCTGCTGGGTCGTAAGGACGCCCGGCAGGTCACGTGGCAGCTTGGGCGATGCGATCGCCGAGACCGCATCGCCCTCGACAATCCCCTCGGCAGCCATCCAGCGATAGAGAGATCGAATAGCCGACAGGTGCGCCGCAAGCGTTCGGGGAGCCACCTGCTCACGCGAAAGCTCGGCAAGATAGCGACGAATGGTGCGCACGTCGGCAGCGAAAGCATCAATATCCTCGCGCTCGCACCAGACAGCAAAGCGCTCTAGCCTCGAGCCATAGGCCGTCACCGTGTTGGGAGAAAGTCCCTCAACACGTGCGATATAGGCGATAAACGAGTCGACGGTGTCGTACAGGTCAAAGGCTATGACCGGTCGCCTCCAAACAAGTCGGAGCGCGTGGCCAAGTAGGCATCAAGGGCCTCGAGGGCGCGATCCGCATAAGCCTGATAGCGGTCGCGTTTGCTGCGGCGCTTACCATCCTCGAGTGGCGGCACCAGGCCAAAGTTGACATGCATAGGCTGATAGCCCACGGTGGCAGGATCGGTCGCATAGCCCACGAGCGCACCCAGGGCACCCACACGCGGCAACTCGACGCCCGCGGCACCGATAGCCTCGGCATAGGTGTTGAGCGCCGCGAGCAGACCTGTCGCCACGGCTTCCATGTATCCCTCGGTACCGGTGATCTGACCGGCCAGACGCACGCCGGTACCGGGCACGGCAAAGGTGCCATCGAGCACGTGCGGGGCGTCGACAAAGGTATTGCGGTGCATGACACCGTAGCGGAAGAACTCAGCGTTCTCCAGGCCCGGCACCATATGGAAGACGCGCTTCTGCTCGCCAAAGGTCAAGTTGGTCTGGAAGCCCACCAGGTTATAGGCGGTCTTCTCCTTGTTCTCGGCACGCAGCTGAATCGCCGCCCAGGGGCGACGTCCGGTACGCGGGTCGGTGAGGCCGACGGGCTTCATGGCGCCAAAGCGAATGGCGTCCTTGCCGGTGCGCGCAACTTCCTCGGCAGGCTGGCAGGCCTGGAACAAATCGCCGCCCTCAAAGTCTTTGAGCACCACGCGGTCGGCCGTGGTAAGCGCCTCGATAAAGGCCTCGTACTCCTCCTTGTTGAGCGGAGCGTTGAGATAGTCGCCGCTCCCCTGCTCCTCGTAGCGCGACTGCGAGAACAGCACGTCCATATCGAGCGTGGAGGCATCGACGATCGGCGCCGCGGCATCGAAGAATGCCAGGGCATCGCCACCGACGAGCTTCATAACCTCTTCGCTCAGCGCCGGTGAACACAGCGGGCCCGCGGCAATGACCACGTGACCCTCGGGAATCTGCGTGACCTCGCCGTGCACGACCTCGATATTGGGACGAGCGGCAACCTCGGCCTCGACAAGCTCGGAAAACTTGACGCGGTCGACCGCCAGGGCACCGCCGGCGGGAACAGCCGCGCGATGGGCGCAATCGAGCAGGACTGAACCCATGCGCTCAAGCTCGGCCTTCAGCAAACCAGCCGCGGAATCCGGACGGGTCGACTTAAACGAATTGGAGCAGACGAGCTCTGCCAGGTGATCGGTATGATGGGCCGGGGAGCTCACCTGGGGGCGCATCTCGCACAGCTTTACGGCAAACCCGCGGTCTGCCAGCTGAATCGCGCATTCCGAACCCGCCAGACCGCCACCGATAACCGTCACCTGATCGAACTGCATCTGCAAACACCTTTCTAATTGACACGTTTTCCATTGTGACCGAAGGGCGTCTGGGCGTGAAGGGCAAACTTGGAGGGCGCATACCTTCCATCCATCATGCGCTCGATAAGGCCCTCGAGCTCAAGCGAACCCAAGAGTTTGAGTACGCCGACAGCATCGAGCGAGACGAGCGCCGCGATGTCGTCGACCTTGAGCGGAGAGGCAATGAGCGCATGCATCACAGTTTGCTGCGTTGGATCCAGGTCGGCAATGCCGGGAGCATCGGGGCGCGAGTAGCGCAGGGTGCCGTAGATGCGTGAGATAGCCATCTCGATGGACTCCTCGTCGACAATGCAGCAGGCACCGTTCGCAATGAGGTAATTCGTGCCACGCGACTCGGGCGATAGGATCGACCCCGGCACGGCAAGAAGTTCGCGCCCCAAATCCATAGCAGCCTCGGCTGTAGAAAACGTCCCAGAAGGCATACCCGCCTCGGATACAAAGAGGGCTTGCGACAGGGCCGCGATTACGCGATTGCGGCGCGGAAAGGCGAACTTGCGCGGACCCATGCCCCACGGAGAGATCGACACGACCGCGCCACCCGTATCAAGCGTGCGCGTAATCAGCCCCGCGCTCGAACGCGGGTAGACCACGTCGGCGCCCGTCCCCAGCACCACAACGTGTTTGCCGCCGGCGTTGACCGCAGCCCAACCCGAGGCCTGGTCACAACCGACCGCACCGCCCGAAACTACCGTCACTCCCGCCTCGACCGCAACCTTTGCCGCAAGCTCTGCCACGGCAAGACCATACGGCGAGGCCTTTCGCGCACCGATGATGGAGAGCGCGGGCGTCGAAAGCGCCTCGGGGTTGCCGCGCACATAGAGCGTCTGAGGTACATCAGAAAGCTCCAAAACGGTCTCGGGATACAACGCGTCACCTGGATGCAGCTCGAAGGTCCCCTCGGCCATCATTGGTCCCTCCTTCCCTGGTACATCGCCGCCTCGAGCACGTGGTCCTGCGTCACTTGTTCGCTCTCGGCGACATCTGCGATCGTGCGCGCAATGCGAACCAGGCGCACGATGCCGCGCCCTGTGAGATGCGTGCGTTTGGACAGACCGAGCACACACTTCTCCGCCGCATCATCGAGCTCAAAGGTCGAAACGACGCCGTCAATGGACCGTGTCTCGTCATCCTCGGCCTCGGCATCCGCATCGTCCATACGGGACTCGCGCCAGGCGCGAAAGGCGCGACCGCGCACAACGTAGTCACGTAACTCGGCCGACGACATACCCTCCGCGCCCTCGATAATCACTTGAGGGTCGGGACGGGTCACATCGATCATCATGTCGATACGGTCGGCCAAAGGACCGCGCAGTTTAGACCGATAGCGCTCGACCATCGCCGCCGAGCAGCGACACGGCACCTCGCGATCGCCCAAAAAGCCGCAGGGGCAGGGATTGCTCGCAGCCAGCAGCTGAAAGCGCGACGGGAAGGTAAAAGCCCCGTCGACGCGTACGATCCTCACGTAGCCGCGCTCGATGGGCTGACGCAGCGTCTGCAGCACGCCAGTGGGAAACTCGGCAAGCTCGTCCAAAAAGAGCACGCCGCCATGAGCAAGGCTGATCTCACCCGGGTGCACCGGGCGCCCGCCGCCGATAAGGCCTGCGGTCGAAATACTGTGGTGGGGACTGCGGAAGGGGCGGTGCCCCGCCAACAAGCCATCAATGTTCTCACCCAAAACCGAATGGATGCACAGTGCCTCCTGCTGATCCTCAACGGAAAGCTCGGGCAGGATGCCGGTCATACGGCGTGCGAGCATCGTCTTGCCCGATCCCGGAGACCCGATCATGAGCAAGCCGAGTTCTCCTGCCGCCGCAAGCGCCATGCCGCGTTTAGCGACTTCCTGCCCCAGCACGTCGGCATAGTCGAGCTCAGGCTCAAAGGTCGCCTCGACGCCCTCGGAATCCAGATAGTGCCGAGCCGCCTCGCCCATGCCATGGGCAAGTTGAGACAGATGATCGATAAAGCCGCAATCCACGCCCGCGAGTGGCACATGCTGGTCGGACCTGCCGGCGATAAAAGACAGCCCCATGTCGCGAGCCAATAGCTGAAACGCCACCTCGCCCTTGACAGGAAGCACCGTACCGTCCAAGCCGAGCTCGCCGGCGATAAGGCAGCGATCGAGGTTGTCACGGGGAATCTGCCCATCGGCCGCTAGAACCGCGATGGCGATGGGCAGATCAAAGCCGCTACCGGTCTTGCGAATATCGCCGGGCGCCAGATTGACCGTAATGCCCGAGCGCGGGATCTCAAAGCCGGCCGAGCGCATCGCACAGCGAATACGACCACGTGACTCCATCACCTCCATACTCGGGATGCCGAGCATCTGAATGCCCGGAACGCCGCCGGCAAGCGAGACCTCGACCGTGACGTGAATCGCCTCGACGCCGCGGATGCAGGCCGCGTGAACGGCAAACGTCTCGAACGCCATCACGACACCTGCCAATCGAACGCGTTGTACTGATGCTCGATCTCGGCGATATGCCCGTCGCGGATGGTGACGCCCACGGCATCGAAGCGAATCGCCTTGAGCGGATAATGCTCCATGAGATAGCAACTTGCGATGCGGCGGTAGCGGCGTTGCTTTTGGGCGTCCACGGCCTCCTCGGGAAAGACCCGCGTGTTGCAATCCAGCGCAACGCGTCTGGTCTTGACCTCGGCCATCACCACGACATCGTCGAGCTCATCGAGCAGCACCAGATCGGCCTCGCCCTCGGTGCAAAGATAACCCTGCTCCAGCAAGGTGTAGCCGCGCTCGTTAAAGTAGTCGATGGTGATCAGCTCGCCTAGCATGCCCAGCTCGCGGGGACTGAGTCCCTTGATAAACTCGGGCGTCATCGCCCCACAGTCGAGCTCGCCGTTTTCCCAACGCTCCTTGAGCTGCTGCGTCTTGCTCTTTTTGCTTGCGGCACTCATGGGGTCTCCTTTCCCGCACACTGCATTGCCCCGATGATGAGGGCACCTTTCATGCGGGTAAGTACCGGAAGCAAACCAAAAGCTGACCAAATGCCGACAAAAAACGGGCCGTACGCAGCAATGCCGCTGCATACGGCCCGCTACCAGCAGGTTTATAAAACCACAGAGGTCCCTGTCTCCACAATTGGCCTAGAAAAGGCGCTCAGTCTGCAGAAAGTTTCCGCAAAAGCTCACGCGGTGCAGCGGACAAAGTCCATGTTTGCGAATGGCCTCGATGTGCTCGGGGCTCGCATAGCCCTTCGACTCGGCCAGATGGTACTCGGGGTACTCGGCGTCGTACTCGACCATCATCTCGTCACGCGTGACCTTGGCCATGATGGACGCTGCGGCGATGCAGGCGATCTTGGCATCGCCTTTCACCACATCGCGCTCGTTAGGAACAGCGCCCAAGGGGTTGCCATCCATGAGGACGCAGTCGGGTTCAAGTCCCGTATCGGCCACGGCGCCCGCAACGGCGGTACGGATAGCACGGGCCATGCCCATCTCATCGATATCCTTAGGCGCGATATGGCAAAAACCGATCGCCGTCGCCACCTCGGCAATCTTCACTGAGAGCAACTCGCGGCGCGCCGGCGTGAGCTTTTTGGAATCGTTGATGCCCCAGACGCGCGGCTCCATGGGAAGGCACACGGCACACACGGTTAAGGGACCCGCTACCGAGCCGCGGCCCACCTCGTCGACACCAACGACCACCCCATCGCCGCCAAGCTCATGCATAAGCTCGTACATGTCATTGACGCGCTCGCGCTCGGCAAGTTCCTTAGCATGGCGTTTGAGGGCGCGTTCACAAGCCTTGATCACCTGCTGGCGCGGGTCCTCGCGATAATGCTCCACGAGGGCGGGGATCTCCTCAAACGTTGCGCTCGCTAGCTCTCCGGCAACCTGCGATGCCGAAACCGAGCTCGTCATATTGGCCATACCAGGCCCTCCTTGCATGCAAATCAGATAAAAAGAAGGGCCACCCGAAGGTGACCCTTGTGTCCAAACGAGTGGACAGACGCTGCGATCTTCTTAGCGCTTCTCGGGGATGCGAGCAGCCTTGCCCACCTTGTCGCGGAGGTAGTACAGCTTGGCGCGACGGACGCGACCATGACGAACGACCTCGAGCTTGGCGATCTTGGGGCTGTGAAGCGGGAAGGTACGCTCAACACCGACACCGAAGGACATCTTGCGGACGGTGAAGGTCTCGCGGGCACCGGCGCCGGCCATGCGGATAACGTCGCCCTGGAAGACCTGGATGCGCTCGCGGTCGCCTTCCTTAATGCGGTAGTGAACCTTGACGTTGTCGGCGACGCGAACCTGAGGAATGTCCTCGCGGATCTGCTGACGCTCGATTGCGCGGATGTAATCCATGTGCAATTCCTTACTCTTCTAGAGGTGCCGTACCACTCTGGCCGGCACGTAGTTGAACAAACGTATTCGAGTATACACGCGCGGGTTTCTGCTGCAAGAACAATTTTTTACGCAGACAAAAAGACAAAACCCGCACATGATAACCGTCCGCCTCACGAATGAGACGGACGGCATGAGGGGGGGCTACGTTAGGCGTCTGAACCCAAAACGTTACGCGGAGCGCTTCGCCTCGAGCTTGGCCTGGGCGGCAGCCAGGCGTGCGAGGGGCACGCGGTAGGGCGAGCAGGACACGTAGTCCACGTCGGCCACATTAAACAGGCCCTTGATGGACTTGGGGTCGCCGCCGTGCTCGCCACACACGCCAAAGTGCATGTCGGGGTTGGTGGCGCGACCCTTCTCCACGGCCATGCGCACGAGCTCCAGCACCGCCGCGTCGATGGTCTCGAAGGGGTTGTCCTTCAGAATTTTCTTATGCATGTACAGCGGGATGAACTTGGCCTCGGCATCGTCACGGGAGAAGCCGAAGGTGGTCTGGGTCAGGTCGTTGGTGCCAAAGCAGAAGAAGTCTGCGTGATGGGCAATCTCGTCAGCGACCATGCAGGCGCGCGGCAGCTCGAGCATCGTGCCCACGGGAATATTGAGCTCGACACCCTCTTCGTCGGAAACCTCGGCGATTACGCGCTCGATGACCTCGCGAGTCTGGACATGCTCAGCCGTGATGGAAACGAGCGGAACCATGATCTCGGGATGCGGGCCGCTGCCCTCCTTGATAAGGCGGGCAGCGGCCGTGGCGACGGCGCGAACCTGCATGAGCGGCAGATCGCTAAAGACGACGGACAGGCGAACGCCGCGCAGGCCGAGCATGGGGTTCGACTCGACCATGCCGTCGATACGACGCAGGCGGGCGCGCAGGGCTGCAAGCTCTTCCTCGCTGGCGCCGGCGGCTTCCTTCTTGGTGATGGCGACCTCGAGCTCGCGAGGATTATCCAGGAACTCATGAAGCGGCGGATCGAGCAGGCGGACGACCACATCGCGACCGGACATGGTCTTGAACATCGCCAGGAAGTCCTCGGTCTGAACCTTGAGCAGGTCGGCCAGGGCCTGCTGCTTCACGGCCTCATCGTCAGACAGGATAAAGCTCTGGATGATGTTCTTGCGATCGCCCAGGAACATGTGCTCGGTGCGACACAGGCCAATAGCCTCGGCACCAAACTCGAGGGCGAGCTCGGCATCCTCGGGATTGTCGGCGTTGACGCGCACATGGTTGGCATGGCCGCCGGTCTCGTCCAGGCGAATCTCGTCGGCCCAGGACAGGATGGTGTCCAGGTCGCCGGTAAGCTCGGCGGAGACCAGGTCGACGGCGCCGTCGACGACGATACCCTGGGTACCGTCGATGGAGATAACGTCGCCCTCGTGCAGCACGCGGTCGCTGCCCTCGATGCGCACGGCCTTCTCGGCGGCGTCGATGTGGAAGCGCTCAACGCCGCAGACGCAGGGCGTACCCATGCCGCGGGCGATAACGGCGGCATGGCTCGTCTTGCCACCGTGGCTGGTCAGGATGCCCTCGGCGGCGACCATGCCCTTCAGGTCGTCGGGATTGGTCTCCCAACGAACCAGAATGACCTTGTGACCCTCGTTGGCGCGCGCGACGGCGTCATCGCTCGAGAACACGACCTCACCCACGGCGGCACCGGGGCTGGCGTTCAGACCGCTGGCGAGAGCCTCGTACTTCTTGGAGGCGTCAAACTGCGGGTGAAGGAGTTGGTCGAGCTGCGCGGGATCGATGCGGCTCACGGCCTCTTCGCGGGTGATCAGGCCTTCCTCGACCATTTCGATGGCGATGCGCAGGGCGGCGGTGGCGGTACGCTTGCCCACGCGGGTCTGGAGCATCCAGAGCTTGCCCTGCTCGATGGTGAACTCGATATCGCACATATCGCGGTAATGATCCTCGAGCGTCAGGAACACGCGCTCGAGCTCCTCACCTGCGGACTCGAGGCCCGGGGTGGTCTTGAGGTCGGCGATGGGCTCGGTGTTGCGGATACCGGCGACGACGTCCTCGCCCTGGGCGTTGACCAAAAAGTCACCGTAGAACTCCTTGGTGCCGTCGGCCGGATTACGCGTAAAGGCGACGCCCGTCGCAGAGGTCTCGCCCTTGTTGCCAAAGGCCATGGCCTGCACGTTGACGGCGGTGCCGAGTTCGTCGGAAATGCCATGCTGCTTGCGGTAGATGCAGGCACGCTCGTTCATCCAGCTGCCAAAGACGGCCTGGATTGCAAGGCGTAACTGAAGCTCCGGATCGTGCGGGAAAACGGGCTTGCCGTCAGCGACCTCGAGCTCGGGATACAGGGAGGCATCGACGTTCTCGGAGAAGATGCCCTTAAAGGTCTCGACGAGTTCCTGCAGGTCCTCGGCCGAAAGCTCGGAATCGACGCGAACGCCGGCGACCAGGCGGGCCTGGGTCAGGGCGTTCTCGAACAGGTCGGCGTCAACGCCCATGACGACATTGGAAAACATCTGGATAAAGCGGCGGTAGCTATCCCAGGCAAAACGCGGGTTCTGCGTCTGCGCGATGAGGCCCTGGACGGAATCGTCATTGAGGCCCAAGTTGAGGACCGTGTCCATCATACCGGGCATGGAGAACGGAGCGCCCGAGCGAACCGACACGAGCAGCGGATCATTATCGTCACCGAGCTTCTTGCCGCAGCGGGCCTCGAGGTCCGCCTCGGCGGCAACGATCTCATCGAGTGCGCCCTCGGGCCACACGTTGCCGGCACCGGAGTACTCGACGCAAGTCTGGCAGGTAATGGTAAAGCCACCGGGAACCGGCAGGCCGATACGGCTCATCTCGGCAAGATTAGCGCCTTTGCCGCCAAGCACGAAGTTCATGGACTTGTCGCCCTCGGTGACACAGGTGCCCTGGGCGTCGGTTCCAAAACGGTAAACCCTCTTGCAATCGCTCACGATACTTCCCCTTCCATGCGCTCTCGCGCACGACCGTGGTAACGAATCGACCCGCCGGATGCGGGCCGTGAGGGTACTATACGGCGGGCATTGAGCGGGCTTGCGTAGAGGGCGCGGGGTTTGGTAAACGTGGTAAATGTGACGGTAAACGGTAGGTAAAGGTGGTTACCTTATGAAGATACCAATGCAAGAGAATTGCAGGTCAAATACAAGTTCTTTGCTAAATCGCTTTACCAATATCGTGCATTATTTTTAGGTAGTCTTTTTGAGACGGTGCATTTTTAGCTACCGAAATGAGTTAACTTTGCTGGGTTCGGCGGGCACGGGCTTCTTGGATTTCCTCCAAGTGGCTGATGATCTCGGCAGCGCTTTCCTCGATGGCCTTGCCGTCGGTACGCACCACAAAGCAGCCTAGGCGTTTCATGAGGGCACGAGCTTCCTCAAGCTCGCTGCGCACGCTCTCGGGCTCGGCATAGGAGCCGGCAACGGCACGAGCGTAGTCATCGCCCAAGCGGCTATCGCGAATTTCGGAAATCACATCGACGGTCGAAATCAGGCCGAACAGGCGCATCGGGTCAACCTCGTAAATCGACTTCGGCGGCTCCATGCCATGGGCCAACGGAACATTGGCAACCTTGAAACCTTGATAGGCCAGATACATCGACAGCGGCGTCTTGGACGTGCGCGATACGCCCAGCAGCACGATATCGGCACCCGACAGATCGTCGCAACCGCGCCCGTCGTCGTGCTCAACGAAATACTCCATGGCCTCGATACGATGGAAATAGCGGTCATCAGTCTTGTGAATCACGCCCGCGACGCCCTTTGGCGACACACCGATGAGCGACGACAGCACGGCGAGCGTCGGGCCGATCAGGTCGACCGAACGGATATGCAGCATACCCAGGTAATCGAGCACACGGGCGCGAAGCGCCGGATCGACAATGGTGTGAAACACGGCAATATCGCGATGGTCGGCATCGACGCGCGGCCCCACAAATGACTTGACCTGCTCCACGGAAGTCACCTTGGGCAGACGTAAAACGCGAAAAGCCCCTTCATCAAATTGCCCGGACGCCGCAAGCACCACCTCACAAGCGGTATCGCCGAGCGAGTCGGAGATAACGATAACGGTGGGACGAGCGGTGACCGGGCAATCCATGCGGGGCTCCTTTTGCGCTTACGCGCAGGCTGGCTTACTTTTTGCGGGCAAGCTCACCGATGTTGGCAATGCCGGAGAAAACGGCCTCGAAGCGGTTGAGCAGCTTAAGGCGATTATCGCGGAGCTGCTCGTCCTTGTCCATGACCATGACCTCGTCGAAGAAGCGGTCGATGGGGGCGCGCAGGGCGGCAAGGGCGGCAAATGCGGCCGGGTAATCCTCGGCAGCAAGGGCGGCGTCGACAGCGGTCTGAGCAGCCTCGGAGGCATCGGCAAGCGCGAGCTCGACCTCGCCCATCAAGGCGCGGTCGTACTCCGCGCCCAGCTCGGGCTTGGAGATATGCGCGGCGCGAGCATAGGCGGTCGCAAGGTTGTCGAACGTCTCGGCGTCGTTCTTGCGGGCCTCGTCGAGGGCGGCGCAGCGGGCGAAGAAGACGGACGGGGCGATGATGTGCACCGCAGAGACGGCGGCAACGGTATCGGCCGGGATCTTTTCGTCGCGGGCCATGCTCACCAGGCGGCCATGGAAGAAGTCGTGAACCTGCTGGGCGACCTCGGCGGCGTCGAACTCAATGCCCTGCTCACTGTAGAGCTCGAGGGCGAAGTCGATGAGCGACGTGGGGTCGATCGGCAGACGGTCGCGCAGGATGTTGATGATGCCGATAGCGGCACGACGCAGCGCGTAGGGGTCCGAAGAGCCGGTCGGGGGCTCGCCGATGGCAAAGATACCGGCAATGGTATCGAGCTTGTCGGCGCAGGCCACGATGCAGCCAGCGGTGCCCTCGGGCAGCTCGTCACCGGCAAAGCGGGGACGATAATGATCGCGAATGGCATGAGCGACCTCGTCGTTCTCCCCCATCGCGGTCGCGTAATAACCGCCCATCACGCCCTGCTGGCTCGTGAACTCAACGACGGCGTTAGATACCAGGTCGGCCTTGCACAGGTGCGCGGCGCGAGCAGCGTCGGCAGCAAGGTGGGCACCAAGATGGGCCTCGCGGGCGATAACGAGCGCGAGCTGCTCAATGCGATCGGACTTGGCGAGCACGCTACCGAGCTTCTCCTGGAAGGCAACCTTGGCCAAACGCTCACGGAACTCGTCGAGGGAGATCTTCAGGTCCTCCTCGTAGAAGAACTTTGCGTCGTCCAGACGGGCGCGCACGACGCGCTCGTTGCCGTCGATCACGCGCTCGGCGTTCTCGGGCTTGCTGTTGGAGACGACCACGAACTCACGCGTCAACTTGCCCTCGCCGTCATAGATCGGGAAGTAGCGCTGGTTGGTGAGCATGGACTCGCAGATGATCTCGTGCGGAACCTTGAGGAACTCCTCATCGAAAGTACCGACGAGCACCGTCGGCCACTCGCAGAGGTTGATAACCTCCTCAAAGACCTTCTTGGGCGTGTCGACATGGCAGCCGGGACGGGCAGCCTCGACCTCAGCGATACCGGCGAGGATGGCCTCGCGACGACGCTCGGCAGAAAGCACGCCGGCGTCCTCGAGCACCTGCTCGTAAACGGCGGGGCTGGCAACCACATGGTCACCAGGGCCAAGTACGCGATGACCACGCGTGGTGTTGCCACTCGTCACGTCGGCAAACGACACGGGCACAACATCCTCGCCCAAAAGGCAGCAGATCCAACGAACCGGACGAACAAAGGTCGCGTGCTCGTGGCCCCAGCGCTGGCTGCGGTAGTTGGGCCACTGCAGGCCGGCGATGGTCTTCTCGCACAGAACGGTCAGAATCGGCGTAGCCGGTGCGGAGGGAATATTCTTCTCGGCGAACACATACTCGCGACCGTCGGTGTCCTCGCGACGGACAAGGTCCTCGGCAGCCACACCGCACTTGCGGGCAAAGCCCTGGGCGGCCTTGGTGGCGTTACCGTCAGCGTCGAAGGCAATGTTGGCCGCGGGGCCACGCTTGACCTCGTGAACCTCATCGGTCGCGGTGGCGACGTCGGCAACGAGTGCAGCCAGGCGACGCGGACTCGAGATCACGCGGACCTCGCCGTGGGCCAGACCGGCCTCGTCGAGACCCTTGGCGATCATGGTGCCAAGCTGCTTGACGGCATTGTTCAGCGGTGCAGAGGGCATTTCCTCCGTACCGATCTCAAACAGGAAATCCTTAGCGTCTGCCATGGCTTACGCCACCTCGCCTTCCTGGTCGGCATTCTCGTTGACTCCGGCGACCTCGGCCATGTAGGCCTCGCAGCACGCCTTGGCGACGGCGCGGACGCGCAGGATGTAGTTGGCACGCTCGACCGCGGACAGCGCGCCGCGGGCATCGAGCAGGTTGAAGGCGTGGCTGCACTTCATGACGCAGTCGTATGCCGGCAGCGGCAGCTTGCGCTCCAGACAGGAGTGGCACTCGGCCTCGTAGTCGTCAAACTTCTGACGCATCATCTCGACGTTGGCGACCTCAAAGTTATAAGCGCTGAACTCGCGCTCGTTCTCGAGGAACACGTCGCCATAGGTCATGGGCGTGCCGTCGGGCAGGTAGCTCCACACCAAGTCGTAGACCGAGTTAACGCCCTGAGCGTACATGGCGATACGCTCTAGGCCGTAGGTGATCTCGACGGGCACGGGGTCGACCTCGATGCCGCCCACCTGCTGGAAGTACGTAAACTGC
The DNA here is from genome assembly GCA_958403385.1 of uncultured Collinsella sp. Taxonomy (GTDB): domain Bacteria; phylum Actinomycetota; class Coriobacteriia; order Coriobacteriales; family Coriobacteriaceae; genus Collinsella. The sequence continues at coordinate 73,740 of CATXXC010000002.1, read as the reverse complement.
GTGACCTCCATGCCGTTGAGCCAGACCTCCCAGCCAAGGCCCCAGGCGCCAAGGGTCGGGCTCTCCCAGTCGTCCTCGACAAAGCGGACGTCATGGTCGTTGGGGTCCAGACCGATAGCGGCAAGAGACCCCAGGTAAAGCTCCTGGGCGTTGACCGGCGAGGGCTTGATGAGCACCTGGAACTGATAGTAGTGCTGCATGCGGTTGGGGTTCTCGCCGTAGCGGCCGTCGGCGGGACGGCGGCAGGGCTGCGCATAGCAGGTGCGCCACTCGGCGGGACCGAGCGAGCGCAGCGTGGTCGCGGTATGGAAGGTACCGGCACCGACCTCGGAGTCATAGGGCTGCATAATGACGCAGCCCTGCTCGCCCCAGTACTGCTGGAGGCGCAGGATGATGTCTTGGAAGGAAAGCGATGAAGCGTTCATGCCTCTAATATCCCCTCGTCGAAACGATTACACGGTTAGGTACTGTACTATAGCGGTTTTTAGTCGATAGCGCCGATGCGGTTGAGCGGCCAGTAGCGCACAAGCGCCACAGCGATCAAATCAGAGCGATCGACGGGACCAAAGTAGCGTGAGTCGGCAGAGTTTTCGCGGTTGTCGCCCATCACCCACACGCACCCGTCGGGAACCGTGTAGGGATAGCTTACCTGAGCGCCGGGCGCTTGGACCGAAAGCGGCCAGCTCATGCCCGTCGTATAGTCCTCGTCGAGCGCTTGGCCGTCAACGACCACCTTGCCATCCTGCAGGTCGACCGTCTGGCCGGCCGTGGCAATAACACGCTTGACAAGAACATCATGCTCGGAGGTGCCATCGGGGTTGTGAAACACCACGATATCGCCTTGGCTGACAGGCTGACCGAGTTCGAGCGTCACCTTCTGCGCCAGAATCTGGTCGCCAATCTCGATCGTGGACTCCATGGAGCCGGTGGGCACCACAAAGGGCTCGACCACAAACGAGCGAATCAAGAAGGTGGCCACGAGCGCGAGCGCGATGACCACGATCCACTCAAAAGCGCCCCTCAACGCGGAATGCTGCGATGGAACCATTCTCACTCCTCGCTCTGCGAATACGAAGCGTCCAAAATCTCCTGCGCGTACGCACGCTCCTGGGGCGTAAGGCGCGCCGTCTCGATCAGATCGGGACGCCAGCGGCAGGTGCGCTCGATGGCGTTCTTGCGGCGCCAAGCGTCGACCTTGGCGTGATCGCCACTCACGAGCACTGGCGGCACGCCCTCGCCGTTGAACTCGGCGGGACGGGTGTACTGCGCGTACTCGAGCAGGCCTCCGTCCTCGGCGGTCGAGAACGACTCGTCCACATTGCTCATCTCGTCGCCCAGGGCGCCGGGAATCAAGCGTACGACGGCATCGGCAACGACCATAGCGGGAAGTTCGCCACCCGTAAGCACGTAGTCGCCGATCGACAGACGCTCATCGGCATACGCATACGCACGCTCGTCGACGCCCTCGTAGCGGCTGCACACAAACAGCAGGCGCTCACTTTTGAGCAGGCGCTCGGCCACATGCTGCGTAAAAGGCTCGCCACAGGGGGTGAAGAACACCACAGTGGGCTTGGGACCCTCTGCGCTAATGGCCTCGATGGCCTCTGCGATAGGCTCGACCTTCATGAGCATGCCCTGCCCGCCGCCGTACGGCTCGTCATCGACGGTACGATGACGGTCGTGCGTCCAGTCGCGCAGGTTATACGCCTTAAAATCAAAAAGGCCGGCCTTGCGGGCGCGGCCCAAGATCGATGTGGACATGACGGGCTCAAACATCTCGGGAAAGACCGAAAGGGTCTCGATCAGCATGTTGTCCTCCCTACTTGTCCATATCGATCAGGCCGTCCATAACGTGGACGGAAATTGTTCCTGTGTCGGGAAGATCGAGCACGACCTGCTCGATCACGGGAATCAGTACCTCGCCGTACCGATCGCCCTCAACAACCCAAACATCGTTAGCGGGCGTCGACATGATCTCGACGATCGTGCCGAGTAAACCGAAGCGCTCGTCGACCACCTCGCGACCCATCAGGTCGGTATAGGCAGCGTCGAGCGAATCGAGCTCAAAATCGTCACGATTTGCCAGCACGTAGCATCCCGTGATGCCCTCGGCGGCCGTCAAGTCGTCAATGCCCTCAAACGAGACCAGATCGCCATCGCCCGTATCGGTGACGGACACGACCGTGCAAAAGCGGTCGCGCTTGAGCGCCGGCGGCGTCAGGGCGACGCGCATACCAGGCTCTAATACAGAAGGAAGCCCCCGCAGCGGCTGCGCGAGGACCTCCCCCTTCCTTCCGTGCGGCTTGACCACACGGGCGATGTTTTTGTACTGGGACCTCAAGGTCCTAGCCCAGAACCTCTACCTCGACAGCAGTGTCGAGGCGAGCGGCCAGTGCACGGGCGAGCGTGCGAATGGCCTTGATGGTACGGCCACGACGGCCGATGACCTTAGCGACGTCATCCTCGGCGACCGAAACCTCAATCGTAGAGGCGTCGTCACCATCGATGACCTCAAGGCTCACGGAATCCGGGTCGTCGACGATCTGAACAACGAGACATTCGACGAGATCGGCGATGCGATCTGAGAGCATTGCCTCACCCTCGAGCTGTGCAGCGTCAACCTCAGGCACGATTTACTCCTCGGCGCCCTCAGCGGCCTCAGCGGCAGCCTTAGCGGCCTCGGCCTCTTTGGCGAGCTGCTTCTTGGACTTCTTGACGACGGTCTCGGTCTTCTCGCCCTCGTTGGCGGCCTTGACCAGAGCAGCGACGGCGTCGGTGAGCTGAGCGCCCTTGGACTGCCAGTCGGCGATCTTCTCGAGGTCGAGGTTGATGGTCTTGGGGGCGGTCATCGGGTTGTAGCGGCCAACCTCCTCGATGATACGACCGTCACGCGGGGCGCGGGAATCGGCGACGACGACACGGTAGTACGGACGCTTCTTAGCGCCGTGACGAGCAAGGCGAATCTTGACTGCCAAAGGAAACTCCTCCAACCAAGCAGCTTTAGGCTGCAACTACAAACAAACAGTTGAACATAATACGCCATCGACGCGGGCAGGTGAAGTCCGTGAGACCAACTTCTTCGGTGTAGTCGAGGGCAAATCCATATCTTAGACAAGAATTCGGGATTTGCAAGCACATACACGCACCCCACATGAGCTGCGCGGTATACTCATGACATGGAAAGACGCGAACATACATACGGTTATGAGGATGCCATGGGCGTCACGCCGCCTCCCTGGACGGGTCCGGCGGTGGGCCTGATGGACCTCGATGCGTTTTTTGCGAGCGTGGAGATGCTCGATCATCCCGAATGGCGCGGAAAGCCGCTCATCGTGGGCGGAGACGCCGATTCGCGTGGCGTCGTGTCCACGTGTTCGTATGAGGCGCGTCGCTTTGGCGTGCACTCTGCCATGGCCTCGGCCGAGGCGCGGCGCTTGTGCCCGCAAGCCATTTGGACACACGGGCACTTTGATCGTTACCGCGAGGTCAGCGCGCAGGTCATGGCGATTCTTGCCGAGGAGACGCCGCGCGTGGAGCGCGTATCCATCGACGAAGCCTTTATCGATATCACACCGGGTCGCTTTGCGCCCGAAGACCCGCTGCTGGTTGCGCGACGTATAAGCGACCGCGTGGCAGGACTGGGAGTGACCTGTTCCATTGGCGTGGGCTGCAACAAGACGGTCGCAAAGATCGCAAGCGAGCGTGACAAGCCGTTTGGATTGACGATTGTGCGCCCCGGAACCGAGCAGCGCTTTTTGGCCACGCTGCCGGTATCTGCCATGAGCGGCATCGGACGCTCGGCCGAGGAGCGACTGCGCCTCATGCGCATCTACACCCTCGGCGAACTATCACGTGCACCAGAATCCACCTTGGCCTCTATTTTTGGCGTCAACGGCGAACGCATGCGCCAGCGTGCGCTGGGACTCGAAATCTCCGAAGTCACGAGTCTCGATGAAGAGCGCGAGGTCAAGTCGGTCAGCAATGAACGCACCTTTGCGAAAGATTTGACTGAGCGCGGGGATATTGAGGCGGCGATTGCGCTGTTGGGAGAGTCAGTGGGACGCCGCCTGCGCCGTCAAGGGCTGACAGGTGCCACGGTAACGCTCAAGCTTAAGTATTCGTATGGCAGCGGGCGTACGGCACAGCGCCGGCTGCCTCATCCGACCGACGATGAGAACATCTTCGTGGCGGTTGCACTCGAACTGCTCGACAACATCTGGCAGGAAGGCATGCATGTTCGCTTAGCGGGCATCGGCATGAGCGACTTCGACCACCGAGGCGGCATCCAGACTGACCTGTTCTGCGAGATCGATGACCGCGGAGCCCAATCCAGCGACCGCCGCGACCTCTCCGTCGCCATCGACGCCGTCCGAGACAAATTCGGCGACACCGCCCTTTCCTTCGGCCGCCAATCCCGCTTCAACGATTAACCGCCTTTGGGCAAAAAGAAAGCCGGGCAGGTGCGGAAAACCGCACCTGCCCGGCGATATGCGTGAGGGTAGCTAAACCCCGTCTCAAATGAGCTACTAGAGGAGATTGAGGGGGAGCTGGGGGGCGTCTCCCCAGAGTTTCTCGAGGCGGTAGAAGTCGCGGGCTTCGGGAGTGAAGACGTGGACGACAACCGAACCGTAGTCCATGAGCATCCAAGTCTTCTGCTCGCGGCCCTCGATGGAGAACGGATGCTCGCCGCAAGCCTCGGCGACCTTCTCCTCGATCTCGTCGACAATTGAATCGACCTGGCGGTTGTTGGCACCGGTGGCAAGCACAAAGTAGTCGCACACATCGGAAAGCTCGGTCAGGTCGAGCACCTGAACGTCCTCGCCCTTCTTGTCGTAGGCGGCCTGCGCGGCGGCGCGGGCGACATCCTCGGCGGCGACACCGCTCGCGGACAGCGAGGCGGCAGTGCGGTCGGACGTGGCGGCGAAGCTCTTGTGCTCCACGCCTTCAAGAATCTGCTCGTCGGTCATGGTCTCGTCGGCCATGGAATACCTCTTTCTAGACAGCCCGAGCTAGCGCAGCTGGGCGTAATGGTTGTAAATCGTAATAGCCGTGGGATAAAGATAGCGCCCGGACTGGATCACATAGACCAGACCCTGCGCAAAACAGGAGAAGAACAACTCATCGAGCGTCGACTCCCCCACCATCTTGCGCAGCGCATGGGCATAATCGCCGTGGCGGTTGGGTTCGATGGCATCAGCCACAAAGACCACCATATCGAGCGGCGTCATGTCGCAAGCGCCCACGGTGTGACGGTCGACAGCCTGAAAGACCGCCGGCGACAGCTCGGGAAAAAGCTGCGGAAGTTCATAGGCGGCAACAGGGCCATGCAAAAGCGGCGTCGCGGCGGAAGGAGAGCCGGCAATCTTAATGCCGTAATGCAGAGCGCGCGTGACCAGCTCATCGTCGGAGAGCACTTTGTCCCAGTCATGGATCAGGCCGGCGGCAGCGGCATCAAAGCGGTCAACGCCGTAGACCTCGGCCAGATGAAGTGCGGTCTCGGCAACACCCAGCGAATGCACATAGCGCTTGCGCTTATCCTTCATGCGAACATCAAGCAGCTCTTGAATGCGCTTGAGCAGCGCGCGCTCATCGCCCTCAAACTGATCCTCTACCGACAACGTAGACCCCCATCACTCAAAATCTTCTTGGCCCAAATCGGCATATAGCCTGCGTTTGCGAATGTAGCCGAGCACGGACTCGCTCGTAAGATAGCGCACGCTCATACCGCGGGCAACTCGCTTACGAATGTTCGTCGAGCTGATCGCCAACGCTGGAATCTGAATATAGCGCACGTCGAACGGCAGCCCCGACTCTTTGATTCGGGCACGCGCCGTATCGATATCAAAGCCCGGTCGTGTCGCCGCAATAAAGGTAGCAAGCTCAGCGATTCGTTCGGCATCATGCCAGGTCACGATATCGATGATCGCGTCGGCGCCCGTAATAAAGTAGAGCTTTACCTGCGGCGGGTAAAAGTCGCGAAGGGCATGAAGCGTATCGGCCGTATAGGTTACGCCCGGGCGGTCGATCTCGAACCGGCTCGCCAAAAAAGCCGGGTTCGCGGCGGTGGCGAGGACCGTCATGGCATAACGGTCCTCGGCAGGCGTCACCGGCTTGTCAAGCTTAAAGGCAGGAGAACCCGCCGGCATAAAGAGCACAGCGTCCAAGTCGAGCGACTCGCGCGCCTGCTCGGCGGTCACCAGGTGCCCGTAATGGATGGGATCAAAGGTGCCACCCATAATGCCGAGCCTAAACTCCTGCCCGTCCTCTAGAGGAAGCTCGGGCAGACCGATTCCACCGCGCAGCGACATGGCTTACTCGCCCTCCGGTGTCTCGGTATCGCCCGCGGCATCCGCCGCATCGACAACCTCGACTCCCTCATCCGCAGCATCGGCCACGTCAATGGCTTCAACGGCAACGTCCTCGCCAGCATCCTCGAGCTCCTCGTACTCCGAGAAGTCCTCGGCGCCCTCAAAGTCAAAGGCGCGCTGGCAAATGCGGACCTCGTCGCCCGCACGGCAACCGGCCATCTCGAGCGCGTCGTCAACACCCATACGCGCAAACTTATGCTGCAGGTAAATGACGGCTTCCTCGTTTTCCCAGTCGGTCTGGATGACCATACGCTCAATGGCACGACCGACCACGCGGAAGGCACCGGGCTCTTCCTGAACAATGCGGAAACGCTTCTCACGCTGCAGGCGACGGCGCTCCCACTCATCGTCGCGCAGAACGACCGGCTCATCCGAGACAGCCAACTCGGCGCGCAGCTTAGCCACCTGCTCGCCCACGGCAAGCATCAGCGTGTTGAGGCCGGCGCCCGTCACGGCAGACACGGCAAAGAACATATGTCCATCGTCGAGCGCTGCGCGCTTGAGGTCGGCAATCTTGTCGGCCGTGCCCGGCGCATCGCACTTGTTGGCAACGACGATCTGCGGACGCTCCGAAAGCTCGGCGCCATACTGCTCGAGCTCGCGGTTGATGATGTGGTAATCCTCGACCGGATCGCGATCCTCAAAACCACCCGTCATGTCGACGACGTGCATGATCAGGGCCGTACGCTCAATGTGGCGCAGGAACTGGTGACCCAGGCCCTTACCCTCGCTCGCGCCTTCGATAAGACCGGGGACGTCGGCAACGACGTAAGAATATTCACCGGCACGCACCATGCCGAGGTTCGGCACGAGCGTGGTAAACGGGTAGTCAGCAATCTTGGGACGGGCGGCACTCATGCGCGCGATGAGCGATGACTTACCCACGGAGGGAAAGCCCACGAGCGCGGCATCGGCCATAAGCTTCATCTCGAGCTCGATCCAGTGCTCCTCGGCCGGTTCGCCCAACTGGGCAAAGGCCGGAGCGCGACGCACCGACGTCACAAAGTGCGTGTTGCCCAGACCGCCGGCACCGCCGGGCGCCACGACGACGCGCTCGCCGTCGTGCACCAGGTCGGCAATCTCAAACATCGGGGTCTGCGTCTCGGGATCGAGCTCGCGCACCACGGTACCCATAGGGACCTTGAGAATCAGGTCCTCGCCGCTCTTGCCGTTACGACGGGCACCCTGCCCGTGCGTGCCGCGCTCGGCGCGAAAGTGATGCTTAAAGCGGTAATCGATCAGCGAAGACAGCTGAGCATCGGCCTGGATGACGACATTGCCGCCACGACCGCCGTCGCCGCCATCGGGGCCGCCCTTGGGGACAAATGCCTCGCGCCTAAACGACATGCATCCGGCTCCGCCGTCGCCGCCGCACACGTTAATGCGGCTGATATCGGTGAACTGTGACAACAGAATCGCCTCCTACAAAAAAGAGGGAGACCCTTGAATCCTAAAACTCAAGTGCCTCCCACATATGTGCTCTATGAAGGGTGAATTACGCGTTCGCGAGCGGGCGTACGCTAACCCTGTGCTTGATACCCTTGTGGAACTCAACGGTACCGTCGACCAGCGCGAACAGCGTGTCGTCCTTACCACGGCCAACGTTCTCACCCGGGTGGATGTGCGTGCCGTGCTGACGGACGAGAATCGTGCCCGTGGTTACCGTCTGGCCGGCATAGCGCTTCGTGCCAAGGCGCTGACCGCGGGAGTCACGGCCATTACGGGAGGAACCGAGTCCTTTTTTGTGTGCCATTGTGTATACCTACTCTTTCGTTACGAGTGTAATCTACTCGGCGACGGGAGCCTCGGCAACAGCCTCAGCCTCTGCCTTGACAGCCTTCTTGGCGCGGGAGGTAGCCTGAACCTTCACGATCTTCAGCTTGGTGAGCTGCTGACGGTGACCCTTCAGACGACGATAGCGCTTGCGCTTGTGGAACTTGAAGACCAGCTGCTTCTCGCCCTTGAACTGCTCAACGATCTGAGCGGTAACCTTGGCCTTGGCCAGCTTGTCGGGATCGGTGACGATCTTCTTACCATCGTTGAGGAAGATAACCGGCAGGGTGACCTTGTCGCCCTCATTGCCCTCGATCTTCTCGACGGTGATGACATCGTCGGTGGCGACCTTGTACTGCTTGCCGCCCGTGTTAACGATTGCGTACATGTTTACTTGCCCTTCATGCATCAGTTAGTGCAACAGCCGAATATAGTAGCAGGCGAAAATACCCCCGTCAACGAGTATGTGGAGCAAATCCACAAGTTCGCACAGGTATGGGGCTGACGAGTCGGCCCTCGTCGTCCTCGCATGCTTGATTCTGACGCTCGACATCGTAGGAGCAGATGGTCACGAGGTCTTGCATACCGGTGGAAACAATAGGTGCATCCACGCCCGGGGTCAAGCCCTGCAACAAAACATCAGCAGCAGAAAGCAAAATTTCCGGACGCATGGAGCCCTCGTTGTCGGCATGGGTGTCGAGCATGAGCACCAAATGGTCCGGGCGCTCCCCCGCCGTGAGCTCATAGCCCACGAGCGTGTGATCCAAATCCAAGCGCTTGCTCTTTTTGCCGCGCGCGTAGTCGATGCCGTGGCCCGCGCGCAGCGTGTCGATCGCACGACGCACCTCGTCGGCGCTTACGGGCGCCTCGGGATCCAAGTGCAGGTCGATGCGATACGACAGGCGCGTGAGCTGCGCCGTCAACGCCGGCGTGCGCACGTCGATGTACGCCGCCTCGATGGGCGCCAGATCGGCCGGAGACGCCGCAGCCAGGCGCCCAAACGCCTCGTCGAGCGCCACGAACTCGGTCATAAACAGGTCATACCACTCGCAGGTCGACGACGTACCCACCGGCAGCGCCGAAGAGAAGCCCACGCGCATGTGCGGAGAGAAGCCCTGCGTGACGGCATAGGGAAGTCCCGCACGGCGCACGATGCGCTCAATGGTATGGATTACTTCGAGATGGCCCAGGTACTTAAGGCGATCGCGCTTGCCATAGCGAACACGAAGTCTAAAGAGCGAGGGGTTGTCGGTCAGGCGCTCACTCATGCGCGATCACCCATCAATACATTCTTGGCGTGGAGCGTGGGGCAGATCCCGCAGCCGGTGCACGACGTGCGGGTACAGTCGGGAGTCGTGACGCCCTCGAGCGAGCGACGGTACTCGCGCTCGAGGAAGCCGCGCGTGCAGCCGGGGCTCACGTGCTCCCACGGCAGGCGCCAGTCCAACTCGTAGGGCAGGTGCACGAGCTCATTGAGGTCGATGCCGTTTTTGGCAGCAGCTTCCTTCCAGTTATCGAGCGAGAAATGCTCTACCCAGGCGTCAAAGCGAGAGCCCGAGCGCCAAGCATCGATGATGACGGGCGTCATGTCACGACCGGCGCGGGAAAGCGCGGCCTCGATGAGCGAGGTCTCGGCATCGTGGTAATGCACGCGGACGGCACGGTTGCGAACGCTCGTGATAAGCAGCTTCTGGCGACGCTTGACGTCGTCGTAGTCGAGCTGCGGGCACCACTGGAACGGCGTGGCAGCCTTGGGGATAAAGACCGAAACCGAGATCGACACCGAAATCGAGCCGCGACGAGCCTTGGGCACCACGGAACGACCGAGCTCCAGCACGTGATCGGCCAGATTGGCGATGGCCACGATGTCCTCATCGCGCTCGCCGGGAAGGCCCATCATAAAGTAGAGCTTCATGCGGTTCCAACCGGCCTCGAAGGCCGCCTTGGCCGCACGGTCCAGGTCCTCCTCGGTCACGTTCTTGTTAATGATGTCGCGCATGCGCTGGCTGCCGGCCTCGGGCGCGAACGTCAGGCCGCCCTTCTTTTCGCCGGCGACCGACTCGGCCATATCCACGCCAAACGAATCCAGGCGCTGCGACGGAATAGACACGCGAATACCCGTATCCTCCAGGCGACGGTTGAGCCTGCCGAGCACGTCGCGAATGCAGGAGTGGTCGGTCGTGGAGAGCGAGGTCAGCGACACCTCGTCATAGCCAGTCTTTTCCAGGCCCTGAATCACCGACGAGACGATCTGGTCGGCCGAGCGCTCGCGCACCGGGCGATACGTCATGCCGGCCTGGCAAAAACGACAGCCGCGGGCGCAGCCGCGCAGGATCTCGATAGACAGGCGGTCGTGAACCAGCTGCGCATAGGGCACGCACGACTGCGACAGCGGATTCGTGGCGCCGAAATCCTCGACGACGCGCTTGTAGACCACGGTCGGCGCATCCTTGCCCTCACGTGGCACGGTGTAGCCATGCGGCGAGCAGGGCTCGTCATGACGAACCTCATAGAGTGACGGCACGTAGTTGCCGGCAATGGATGCAAGCTGCTCAACAATCTGCGCGCGCGGGACTCCTTCGTCACGCAGGCGGCGATGCAGCTGGCAGGTCTCAAGCAGCGATTCCTCGCCCTCACCGATGAGGATGGCATCGAAGAAGGCCGCGTACGGCTCGGGGTTGTACACCGAGGGGCCGCCGGCGATGATGATGGGGTCGTCTTCACCTCGGTCGGCCGCTAACAGCGGAATGCCAGCGAGGTCGAGAGCCTCGAGGAAGTTCGTCACCGCCATCTCGTGCGGCACATGCAGGCCGACGATATCAAACGAAGCGACCGGCGCTGCACCCTCGAGCGACAGCAGCGGAATGCCCGCCTCGCGCATGGCGTCACCCATATCGGGCCACGGCACATAGCCGCGCTCGCAGGAGATGCCCTCGGCCTGGTTAAGGATGTTGTAGAGGATGGCGATGCCCTGGTTGGGCAGACCAACCTCGTACACATCCGGGTAGATCAGGCAGCAACGGTAGTCGGCATCGGCCTTGGAAAGCGTGCCCCACTCGTGATCGATATAGCGGCTCGGCTTCTCGACCTTGGCGAGCAACGGCTCAATTAAATGAAAACAATCTTGGTACGGAACGCGCAACGGAAAACCCCTAAGCAGCGAGATCTGATGCGTCCTGGTAGGACGCCATAGGACGGGTAGCGCCCGCGACCGTGGTCACAAGATCGCGAACGCGGGAAAACGTGGCAGTGACCACCTCATTGGCACGGCTGTAGTCGACATCGCGCTCGTAGAGCGAAACGAGCGCACGGCCCATGCCATAGGTGCCCGCGGCAGCAGTGAGCGCCTTGACGGCAAACCCAATATGCGGCGTCTGCTTGACGAGCGCGCGGGTGACCGCGCGGATCACAAGACCGCCGGCAAGCACGCCCGCGACCTCGTAGCCACGCTCGGGTTTAATGCCGCGTCCAAAGACGGCAGCGAGCTCAAAGAGCATGCCCACCTGCGCCAGCGCCATAACGGGATAATCGGCGCCCGGCAAAAATACCAGTGCACCGGTCGCCATATTGGTGAGCGCGCACGAGGTGATGATACGGTTGGCCGCCGCGATGCGCATGAAGGCAAAGTTCGCCGCAAAAGCCGTTTCCTTGTCGGTGCGATCGAGAATCCAGCGGGCAAGCGTCTCGAGCAGATACGTCTTATCGATTGCCGCTACCACGCCGAGCATGGGCGTGGACTCCTCGATAAACGGCACCTCCACAGCAGACTCGGCAAGCACGCACACGGGCGCGCCGGCGATCACGAGCTCCTGCACGGCACTCTCCAAGCGGTCGGAACCACACGAGAGCACCAGCACCACATCGGTATCGGTCTTTGGAGCAATTCGCTCCTCCCCCAGACGCTCGACGCGCACAATGCCCGAGGTCGTCTGCGGCACAAAGGCGTCACGCACCGTCTCGGCCAGAAAGCGCGAGGCGGACGAATCCAGATAGACCGAGACGCGCACCGGCGTATCGGAATCCTTCTTAACGGACGCGCCCATCTTAAAAGCGCGGGTCAGCTTATCTACGGGAATTTTCATAGCAAACCCCTCCAGCGGTTACGCGGCGCCCGAACGATGCCGCCATATGGATTGTACGATACCCACCGTCAGCAGCTGAATCATCATCGAAGACGAACCGAAGCTAATAAACGGTAGCGGAATACCGGTAATCGGCATCATGCCGATGCACATGCCGATGTTTTCGAAAGTCTGGAACGCCCACATGCCAACGATGCCCACACACGAAAGACGCAAAAACAGCGACTCGCACTTAAAGGCGACGCGAATCGTCGAAAAGATCAGCAGCACGTAGAGGCACAGGAGCAAAAAGGAACCGCAAAAGCCAAAGGTCTCGGACAGGAAGGCGAAGACGAAGTCGGTGTGGAACTCAGGCAGAAAGCCGCCGGCCGACTGCGTCGCATGCCCCAGGCCCTTACCAAAGAAGCCGCCCGAGCCAACGGCGATAAGCGACTGCTGCAGGTTGTAGGCATCGTCCGAATCGGCATTATCGGGGTCGATAAAGACCGTCAGACGGTTCATCTGATACTGCTTGATGAGCACATCGTGGCCGAGCAACGAATCAAAGACCGAATCAAGCGCCAGGACGAGGGCCACCAGGCCCACGAGCAGGGCCAGGGTCGACAGCACCCATTCGCGGCGTGCACCGCTCATGCAGATGACGATGGCGCCCGAAACCAGCACGACCAGGCCCGAGCCCAGGTCACCCATGGCAACGACGGCCAAAAACGGAATGGACAGCATGCCGCAGAGCTTGACGTAGTCGCGAACGGTATCGATGCGACCGTTATACTGCGAGCCAAGCGTAGCAATAAAGAAGATGGTGATGAGCTTGGCAAGCTCAACCGGCTGGAACGTCAAGCCGATACCGGGAATCTTGATCCAGCCCGTCATGCCCAGACCGCCCGTATAGGACAGACCCGGAATCTTGGGCGAGAAGATCACGATCAGGTCGATGACGAGCAACGCCGTCGAGAAATTGGAAATACCGCGCAGGTCGGTTCGCCAGACGAGCACCGCCAGCACCGCTCCGATGCCAATTCCCAGCAAATGGCGCGAGAACGAAGCATCGGCCTTAAACTGCGAAGCCGACCAGATAATGATGGCACCGTAGGCGACGAGCGCCACAGTAGCCACGAGCACACCGATATGCACCTTTTGGCGAAACGTGCCGCGCGAGGCCGAAAGTTGCTTGTTGACGCGGTCCAGGCTGCTGCGAGAGCCGGTCTTGGTTGAACGGAACAGATCCGCCGGAGAAAAATCCATCGCAACCTCCTATCGAACCGAAGAATCGCCCGAGGCCGAAGAGGTATCGGGCTCGTCATAAATCACGCCGAGCACGTCGCGCACGACATGCATCGCGGTATCTGAGCCACCGCCGCCCTGCTCCAGGACGGTAGCGATGACATACTTGGGATCATCGGCCGGTGCATAGGCGCAGAACCACGCGTATTCGTCCTCGCCACTTTTCTCGCCCGTGCCCGACTTGCCGTATACCTGCGGCGTCAGGGTGCCAAAGTGCGCCGCCAGGGACGTCGATGCCGTGTAAATCACGTCGTGCATGCCGTTGCGAACAAGAGCCAAATCCGAATCGCTGTTGATCTTGGCCTCCAGGCGCTTCTTCTTGCCCTTGCCATTGTACTTATAGGCATCGCCGTCGCCATCGCGCGACACGGCAGACAAAAATACGTGAGGCACGTACTGTTTGCCGCCGTTGGCAAGACCCATATAGGCGCACGCCATCTGCAGGGGCGTCACCAGGATGTCGCCCTGGCCGATAGCAATGTTGGTCATATCGCCGGCATTCCACTTGCGGTCCTCGGCAGAGGCGTCGGTGAAGTATGACTCTTTCCACTCGGCATCGGGAATACGACCCGCGCCCTCACTCGGCAGATCGATACCGCAGGTCTTGCCTAGGCCCCAGCGACGAAAGACCTCCTGCAGGCCCTCGGGATGTTGCTCGTCATAAAAGAACGCCTTACCCATGTCGTAGAAGACGGGGTCGCACGAGTTGGCGATACCCGACTGCAGCGTCATGGTGCCGTGGCCAGACGTCAGCCAGCAGCGCTTGCCCCAAGCCTTGCCCAGACCCGTCCAATAACCCGTGCAGTTGGTTGTCTGCGTTGAAGTGTAGGTTCCAAACTCAAGACCGGCCAGTGCCGAGAGCGGCTTGATGGTCGAGGCCGACATGTACTGTCCGCTAATGGCGCGGTTGAGCAGCGGGTGCGAACCCTTGTCATCATTGAGCTCGGTCCACACGTCATTTGAGACGCCGCCGATAAAGACGGACGGATCGAACTTGGGCTGGCTCGCCATGCCCAGGATCTCACCATTGTTGGGATCGAGACACACCACAGCGCCGTTGCCGGCATTGCTGTAGCCAGTGGTCTTGGCAAGCTCGATAGCGCTCGCCAGCGCCGTCTCACAGGCCTGTTGGATCTTAAGGTCGAGCGTGAGCTTAATGTCGGAGCCGGCCTTCGCGGGCACGGCGCCGGCCTGACCGGTCACATTGCCCGAGGCATCGACCTTGACGGTCTGCTCGCCACGAATACCCTGTAGCAGGTTTTCGTAGTAGCTCTCAACGCCCGCCTGGCCCACGATATCGCCCGACTGGTACGTAATCTTGCCAGCAGAAGCATCATCATCGCCAGAGGTTTTCTTATTCTGGGCCTCGAGCTGCTCGGAGGTAATGGTGCCGGTATAGCCCAAGATATGGCATGCCGTCTCGCCGTATGGATACTGGCGCTCGGTACGCTCGGCAATCTTGACGCCCGGGAACTCGCCGGCGTGTTCCTTGATATAGGCAACCGTGGAGCGACGGACGTCCGTCGCGATGGTATGCAGGCTCTGAGCGCCCTCTGTATTGTCCTGAATATTGCGAAGGACCGCCACATAAGGCATTCCAAGCACGTTGGCAAGATGGCGAACCAGAACCTCATCCTCGGCAAGGTCGCGGTAGGCCACGACAGCAAGTGAGGGACGGTTCTGGACAAGCGCCACGCCATTGCGGTCGAGGATGCGGCCGCGCACAGCGGGTGTGGTAACGGTGCGAGTCTGATTACTATTGGCCTGCTTCTCGTAATAGTCCGACGAGACCATCTGCATGCCCCACAGCTTGACGGCAAGTGCCGCAAACATCGCGCCCACACCCGTGGTGAGGATGGAAAAGCGGCCCTTAAAGGCGGTCGCCGCGGTATTGCCCTCGCCCTCGGTGGCGCGCGGGGCCGTTCCATGCTGTGTATCGTAGGTAAAACGGGAATCGCCTCGACGCATGATGACCAGCGCGACCACGATGGCCACAACCAGCACGATACCGGCGATAATAACCGTCATCTGGGAAGACATCTACGGGCCTCCCCTATTTGAGCTTGCGGGTCTTGGGCTTAAAGCGCATACCCGTCTGGCGTCCGCCACGTGCGGAGAATCCATAGCCGGACTGCGGCACGACGCCGGACATCAAAAACGGAATGGCAACCAGACCCGTCAGGATCGAGGACGGCAGCGCATGGCCGAAGATCGCCACGACAAAGCTCGTCTCCAAACCCATAAACAGCAAGATGATGCTGTAGATCACATTAATGACGAGCGCAAAGGCGCCCACGGTGACGCCGCGCGCACTCGGGGTACCGCCCGTCTGACCGACGGCGCTGTGCACCAGGGCAAAAGAACCCACGGTCAGCAGGAGCGACATAACGCCCACCGGCACGGCAGCGGACAGGTCATAAAACAAGCCGCTGCAAAAACCGCACACGACGGCACGGGTCGGGTCGCCCGAGAACACGCTTAGGCACACCAGGATAATCATGAAGTTGACGCGACCTCCCGCAATGGAGATCTGCGGTGCCAGGCCTGCCTGCAGCAGCACACACACAATGGCGGCGATTACAAACGTGCGGGAGCTCATCCCCTGCTCGTGTAGATCCATGGACATGCCCCCTATTCGCTCGAGCCAGAATCGGTCGTCTCGGACGTGTCGGAACTGTCATCCGAGCTCTCGTCCTTCGTCTTGGTCGCAGCATCGCGCGACGTTCCCTGCGGCGTGCTGTTGGCCGTGCTCACGTCCTCATCCGAGGCCGACTGTTCGTCGGTCAGCGAGGTGATGACCAGCACTTCCTCGTTGTTCTCGGCCGTGGTCTGAGCGCGCACCACAATGGTGTAGTACACGTCGTTTGCCGATTTCTCAACCGACGAGACGGTGCCAAGCGGAAGGCCCTTGGGGAACACGCCACCGATGCCAGAGGTCACGATGATATCGCCAACCTTAACATCGGAGTCGACGCTCACGTACTCAAGACGCAGCGTGCCGTCAGCCTGACCCTGCAGCATACCCTGGGCGCGCGTGTCCTGCACCATGGCGGACACGCCCGAGTTCTCGTCGCCAATCAGGCGCACGGTAGAGGTCTTGGGCGATACCTCGATAATCTGGCCGATAACACCGGCAGAACTCGTCACGGGCATGTTGATGGTAAGGCCGTCGGCAGAGCCCTTGTCGATGGTAACGGTCGAGGTCCAGGCATCGCCGGAGGCACCAACGATACGAGCTGCGGTCGATTTGAGGTTGTAGGTCGATTGCAGCCCGACCAGGCCCTCCAGGCGCTCGGCAGTCTTTTGAGCCTCAGAAAGCTCGGCGACCTTAGAGGTCAGCTCCTCATTTTGCTTCTTGAGCTCGTCGAGCGTGTCCTGCGACGCCGTTAGGTTAGAGAACACGTTGCCAATCGCATTGAAGGGAGCCGCCACAGCCGAGCCCACAAAGCGCACCGGAGAGGTAATCGTCGTTACGCCCGAACGCACGGCATGAATCGGCCCTGCCTCGCCCTCGCGGATGTAAAACGTGAGCAGCAACACCGAAATTAGGCTGAAAACAATCAACGGGCGCATACCCGTTGATTGTCGCTTGGTATTCAGATTTGTGGAGAAACCCGAAGATCGTGCCAAATGGAATCCACCTTTTGGAAATTAAGCATTGGTCTGGACGAAGCCGCCATCAAACGCATTGGCCTCGAGCACGCGGGCACAGCCGTTAACGACGTTATCGAGCGCCGTGGGGCTGACGTTGACCGAAACACCGGTCTCATCGCGCAGGCGCACGTCGAGACCGCGCAGCAGCGCGCCGCCACCAGTCAGCAAAATGCCGTAGTACATAAGGTCCGAGGCAAGATCGGGAGGCGTAGCGTCGAGTGCGTCCTTGACGGCCTTGGCCATCTCGTCGAGCGGCTTGTTGAGCGCGCGACGAATCTCCTCGCTCTCGATGCGCACGGTCTTGGGCAGACCGGTGATCACGTCGCGGCCGTTGACCTCGACGTCGAGCTCGTCCTTGAGCGGCACGGCGGAACCGACCTTGATCTTGATGTCCTCTGCCGTACGCTCGCCGATGGCAAGGTTGTAGGCATCGCGAACGTGCGTGAGGATGGCCTGATCGAACTCGTCGCCGGCAATACGGATGGACTGCGAGACGACGATGCCGCCCATAGCGATAACGGCAACCTCGGTGGTACCGCCACCGATGTCGATGACCATGGAGCCGGTGGGCTCCTCGACAGGCAGGTCGGCGCCGATAGCAGCAGCCATGGGCTCCTCGATCAGGTAGGCCTGGCGAGCGCCGGCCTGGATCGTAGCCTCAAAGACGGCACGCTTCTCGACCGACGTGACGCCGGAGGGAACGCAAACGACAACGCGCGGACGCGGGGTCCACGGATAGCGCTTCTCGGAAGCCTTGTCGATAAAGTAGCGAAGCATGGCCTCGGTAACATCGAAGTCGGCGATGACGCCGTCCTTCAGGGGACGAACGGCCACGATGTTGCCGGGCGTACGGCCGAGCATGCGCTTTGCCTCGATACCGACCGCCAGGATGCGCTCGTCGTTCTTGTCGATGGCGACAACAGAGGGCTCGCGAATGACAATGCCCTTGCCGCGCACGGAGACAAGCGTATTTGCGGTGCCGAGGTCGATGGCAAGATCGCCCGCATAGCTACCGAAGAACATATCCATCAAAGAAAACAACGCAACTCCTGATGTGTTGGATGATTGCTGGAAAACTACTAGCTCATGATACTAGCGCAAGCCCGGCACCTCACTTGCGGTGAAGCGCCGGGCAAAGCTAAATCCCATAAGGTCACTACTGGTTGTCAGCAGCCGAGAAATCCATATCGAGCGAGGAAACGGCCCAGCCGATATGATTGTCGGAGCGCACGAATTTGACGGTGTACTCCTGCTCGCCGCCCTTGGACAGCGAAGCCTTGACCTCGGCAGTCGTCTCGGACATGGACTGATCCATGCCCTCGACGGACACGGTGGCGCCCTGCGGAATCGAGGAGATGATCATCGACTTGGCGTCCTCGGACAGGCTCGAGGCCAGGCAAGACTCGGCCTTTGCGGTGTCACCGTCGCCGGCAGCCTGGAACAGATCGGTGATAACCGACTCCTGCGAGGGGAAGCCAAAGCCGCGCGTGTAGGCAAAGCCCAGACCGCCCGCAGCAATCAAAATGAGCAGAAGCAGCACGATGAAGACTTTGAGACCCGTGTGGCGATGGCGACGACGGACCTTGGCCTGCTTACGATCCTGACGGTCCTGCTGGACCATCTCGGACTCTGACAGTGTAAAGAAGCCGGTGTCCGAGGGATCGGGCATAAACTGACCGGTCGCGCCCGTAGGATCGAGCGGATCGACGGCAGGAGCGTCCATCGCAGGCGCCGGAGCCGTGGCCATAGCCGTCTGGGCAGACAGCGCGGCAAGCGAATCGTGCACGCGGGCAAGCTCATCGGCCTGCTCGGAGGTAAGCTGGTAGATGCCATCGGCAGTAGCGGCGTTAAAGGCGTCGAGTGCGTCGGAGGGACGGCCGGCGGCAGAAAGCGCCTGACCCATGCCGGCGTTGAGCGCGCGCGTGTCGTCACGGGGACCGGCAAAGTCGATAGCCGTACGGTAGGTCTCCACGGCATCCGCCGGACGGCCGAGCTTAATGAAGCAACGACCGAGCTCGCCGAGTGCGGCGGCAGGAGCCGGATTGGCGCCGTCGATGGCAGCCTGACGGAAGGCAGTACCTGCGTTGACATAATCGCCCGACTGGAACAGCGCATTGCCCAGGCCCAGATAGGCCTTGAACGGCGTGGCATAGGAAGCATCCTGCGTAGCAGCAGAGAACGCCTGGGCGGCCGTCGTGTAGTCGCCCACGGCGGCGAGCGCCTTGCCGCGGTTGGTGAGCAGCGCGCCGCGCTTGCCGTAGGTGCCGTCGTTGAGGGCGGCAGCATAAGCCTCGGCGGCCTCGGCATACATGCCCAGGTGCATCAAGGCGTTGCCACGAAGGTGATCGGCCTCGCCCATAATCTCATCGGGAGTCTTTGCCGCCCCAAGCATCTGGGCTGCAGCGGAAAAATCACCCGCGCGGTAAGCGGCGCGGCCCTGTTGGATCAGCTGGCTATTCAAGGAAGTCCCCTTTACTCGTGAACGATCTCGACATGGACGATCTCGTCGCCGGCACGCAGCTGCGAAATCACATCGAGACCCTCGACCGTGGTACCAAAGACGGTGTAACCGGAATCGAGGTTATGCTGGGCGCCCAGGCAGAAGTAGAACTGCGAACCCGCGGAATCGGGGTCCATGGAGCGTGCCATGGCAAGGGCACCATCGACATGGCTGTTGCGCGGATTGGTGGCAAACTCGCCCTTGATGCAGTAGCCGGGGCCACCGGTACCGGGCATGCCGTCGGGGCCCTCAAGACCAGCGGCGACGTCGGCGCCGGACATATCGCGGGTATTGGGGTCGCCGCCCTGGATGACAAAACCGGGCACATAGCGATGGAACTTAAGGCCATCATAGAAGCCCATCGTAGAAAGCTCGCAGAAGTTCGCGACATGAATGGGAGCGCCCTCGCCGTCAAACTTGACCTTGATGGTACCCTTCGACGTCTCGATAACGGCGCACTCGTCGCCGGCAAGCTGATACTCGGGCGTGTAGAGCTCTTTCTTAAAACCAAACATGTGGTTCCTTCCTCGTGCGTTTAAAGCATATTTGTACGAATTGTAGCAATAAGCATGCGCTTACATCAATTGCGCACGTAGGTTATGCCGACTATGGCGAACTAATTTTAGGAACGCTGCTGCGGCTTCCAGGAACCCACATTGGCGTCGTACTGGTTCAGTGCGCTGTTGCCGCTTTGAGCGATGGGCGCCAGGATATCGCTTTGGTGGGAACTCATCGACTCACCATCGGGAATGGCCAGCGAGATGTCCCAGCTCTGACAGATCACGTCGACACGCTCGTACATCCACTCGGCAAGCTGCTTTAAGTGGGCGATGTCGTCCGCATAGACCGTATCGTCCTGATACTTAAGGTTGTTAAGCTCATCTTGCGTCTTTTTGATCTGGTCGCGCAGGGCGTAGGCACTCTGCGACAGCTCCAGGCGGGTGGACAGCGGCGTTCGGAGATAGCCGTTGTTAAAGGAATCGATGACCTCGCCGATCTGGTCCTCATCACCGTAGGACACGATGGTCTGATACAGACCGTCGAGTCTGATATAGAGCTGATCATCGGTGAGCACGGTTTCTTCCTGGACCACCTCGGCAGAATCGTCCTGCTTGGTATCGTCCTCAGTCGCCTCGCCCTTTTGGCGCGTGGGGAAGGTCGTCTGCGCAGCCTGGCCAAACTGGTCGTAGAAGGCAGGCATGACACCCATGGGATCGGCCGTCACGAACCAATAGGCACCGCCGCAAACGACGGCAAGGACCGCGATGACGATGAGCGGCTTGGGGATATGACGCTTGTGCTTGTGATAGGCGTCCTCGTCGGGATGCACCTTGCGCTTGGGTTTTTGAGCATCGTCATGCAGGGAAACGGGCGTGGGAATATCGACCTTGGGGATACCGAAATCCTTATCGAAAGCCGGCAGCACGCAGGTCTCGTTAGGATCGGCGGCGTCCGAAAGAACCGCGGCAGCCGAGGCGGGCGCATGAGGCACCTCGGTATCGATCTGCTCTTGCGTTAGGCGCGGAAAGCCCGCCGTGCGGCCCGCTGCCAGGTCGGATGCGGCCGCGTCCTCGGAGAGGATACCCGGAGCAGGGCGTCCGCATTTTGGGCACGTGCGATCATGCGGAGAAAGACGGGCACCGCAGCCCTCACAGAACACGAACTCGGTGTGCTCGGGACCATCGCCCGGACCCACATAGGCGTTGCAGTAGGGGCAGAACGAGGCGCCGTCCTCGATAGTCTTAAGGCAATGCGGGCAGATCACGGCATCCTCTTTTCGAAGCAATTCAAACAATCGAGGTTAGAGCATAACATCGCCACGGCCCCACAGGAACAAGGCACCAATTCAACATCGCCAGGGCGCGTAGCTACTTCTTCTTTTTGCTTGGCATCGAGACTTTGATGCCTTGGGCGGACTTGGTCACACGAGAGCGCTTAGCTCCGGTACTCTTCTTTTTCTTGGGCTGGGCCTGGGCCACGCCCTCGAGTGCGCGGGCCTCGGCCTCGCGAGCGGTGCGATCTTCGCGGCGCTGCGCCATGTCGGCGGCGACGCGCTTGGCAAAACGTTCGGCCGTCGAGCCCGTCGAGCTCACCTTGCCGCCACCGCGACCCAGGCGGACGCGCACACCGCGGCCAAAACCAGTTGCGGCATGACGACGACGCGGCTTGAGCGAATCCATCATCGTGGCGAGCTTAAAGAACACCGAGCAGGTAAAGACCACGATAACAGCCAAGATAACCATCTGGCCCATCGACAGGTTGGCAATAGACAGCAGCTCCGGGAATCCGATAACGCCCACCAGGATGCCGGCGACTACAAACACAAAGAGCACCACACGTAAGGGCGTGAGAGGCTGCGAGATGCGCCAGATCAGGCTGACGCTCGCCGCGCACGACGTAAGCAGGCACATCGTAGACAGCGTGAGCTGGCTAAAGCCAAACACGCGCGCCACAAAGATGTCGAGCGCCGCAGCCAAAATGACCGCAATCGACGCCGGCAGTGCACGCTTGAGTACGTTGCTCAAAAACGCACCCTTCACACGAGCATTGTTGGGCTCCAGGCCCAACACAAAGCCCGGCGCGCCGATGCAGAAGAAGTTAATGAGCGTCATCTGGATGGGCTCGAAGGGGTACGGCGGCAGCGCGATACACAGCGCCGCCAGGCCCATCGAGAACAGCGTCTTGGTCAGGAACAGTGAGGCCGAACGCTGCAGGTTGTTGATGGAGCGACGGCCCTCGGCCACCACGGCGGGCATCGAGGCAAAATCGTTGTCGACGAGTACGATTTCGGCCACATTACGCGCGGCATCGGAGCCGGCCGCCATGGCGACGGAGCAGTCGGCCTCCTTGAGCGCCAGCACGTCGTTGACGCCGTCGCCCGTCATGGCCACGGTGTGCTCGCGGCGCTTGAGCGCCTGCACGAGCTCGCGCTTCTGCTGCGGGGTCACACGACCAAAGACATGGTAGCGGTCCACTGCGGCATCGAGCTTGGCCGGCGTATCGAGCGTCGTGGCGTCCACATAAGCGTCCGCCCCCGGCACGCCCACCACGCGCGCGATCGACGACACCGTACGCGGGTCGTCGCCGCTGATCACGTTGAGGGTCACGCCCTGCTCGTTAAAGTAGCCGATGGTCTCGGCCGCCGAGGTACGAATCTCGTCGCGGATGGTCACAAATCCCACGGGCTCGGCCTCGCCCACCATATCCCCATCGGGCGTAAAGCCGTCCACGCGCGCCACCACGAGCACGCGGCAGGTATCGGCAAGCTCGGCGACACGGTTCTCGACCTGGGCAAACGCACGATCAGAGAGCACAAATTGCGCGGCGCCCATTACGTAGGAGCCCTGCGCAAAAGAAGCGCCGCTCCATTTTTTAGACGACGAGAACGGAATAACCGACAGCGGCTCGGACACCTCGACCGGGCGATCGGCGTAATAGTTGAGCAGCGCCTGGCAGGTCTCGTTGGCATCGGCCGAAGTCGCACGTGCCACGTTAGCCAGCGCAAAATCGAGCACTGTGGTATCGACGGGAACAGCCGCCTCGTCCGAGTCCACGCCAAAGCCAACACCCTCAACAGGCAGCGGATACGTGCCCTCGACCTCCATACGGCCCGACGTGATGGTGCCCGTCTTGTCCAGGCACAGCACGTCGACGCGAGCGAGTGTCTCGATGCAGTAGAGCTGCTGTGCCAGCACCTTGCGGCGGGCCAGGCGCACCGTGGCGATGGCGAGCACCGACGAAGTCAGCAGCACCAGGCCTTGCGGGATCATACCCAGCAGGGCGCCCACCGTGGACAGCAGCGCCGACGAAGGCACATGACCGGCCAACAGCTCGGAGAAGCACCACGAAAGCGCGCTATCGCCCGGGGTTCCCGCGGCATCCCACAGCTCGCTCACACTCGAGGCAAACAACGCCAAACCGAGCGGGATCATGATGATGCTCGCAAAGCGCACGATGGCGTTCAGCGCGTTCATGATCTCGGAATTAACCTTTTTGACGTACTTGGCCTCGTTATTAATTTTGGCCACGTAGTTGTCGGCGCCGACATGGATCACGCGGGCGCGCAGCAGGCCCGAGTCGATAAAGCTGCCGCTCATGAGCTCAGAGCCTGGCTGTTTCTTAATAAGGTCGCTCTCGCCCGTCAGCAGGCTCTCGTTCACGAGCGCCTCGCCCGACACCACCACGGCGTCGGCCGGAATCTGGTCGCCGCGCCCCAAGCGGATGATGTCGTCGAGCACGATCTGGTCCAGGCCGAGCTCCACCTCGGCGCCGTCGCGCACCGCGATGGCCTTCTTGGAGGTCAGCAGCGTGAGCTTATCGACCATCTTCTTGGAACGCATGGACTGAATGACGCCAATAGCGGTGTTCAAGAACACCACGAACAGGAACGTCAGATTCTTAAACGAACCGGTCAAAATGACCAGGAAAGCCAAGATCACGTTGATCAAATTGAACAGCGTGCAGAGGTTCTCGATGATGAGCTCTTTGACCGACTTGGTCTTGAGTTCCATGTTGCGGTTGATTTTACCGGCGGCGATACGCTCCTCGACCTCGGCGGTCGAGAGTCCGCGCTCGATATCCGTTGCTGCCATACCACGTCCCATCACGTCGCGTCGGTATAAGAAAAACCGCCCGGACCATGCGAGGTTCGGACGGTCTTACGTTCGATGGTGCCCCGTCTGCCTAGATTCTAGAACCGAGATCTGCGCCGTTGGGACCGTCGTGCTGCTCAGGATACCACGGGCGGCGTAGCATCATCTTTTCTCGAGAAAAAAGCCCGCCCGGTATAACCCGAGCGGGCCGCGGCTAGCGCCGGTTGATGCTCACGATGCAGAGCCCGATTGTCGCCACGGTGCCCCCGAAGAGCGCGCCGAGCACGAATGTCAACGCGATCATGCTAGTACGGGTTGCCGTCGGTGACGCAGACCTGCAAGCGGTCGAGCGGCTCGCCATAGAAACCGGCGTAGTCGTCGCCGCCGTAAGTGGAGCCGTCGTCGCACACGGTGTCGAGCCAGCCCGCGCGCGCGGTGGTCTGCGAGCGGTACCACGCCTGCTTGTACTCCTCGCCGCCCGGGGTCACGTAGTACATGCGCACGCCGTCGATGGTATGGCCGGCGATGCCGGCGCAGCCGTTGACGGTGTCGTTGCGGTCGCCCTTGGTCACATAGCCGAGCCAGCCGTCCTCGATGGTATGCACCTGGTACTTGAGCGTGCCGCGATCGACTCGGACGCAAAGGAGGTCGTGCTGTCGGCACGGATACCCCGCGAAGCCGTTGTCCCCGGCGCCGAAGTCGGTCACCTCGTCCAGCCAGCCGCCGCCCTTGAGGTGGAGGGAGTAGTGGACGGGGATGCGCTTGCCAGATGCCTTCGTGAAGCCGCCGGATGCCGCCTGGGCGGGCTTTGCCGCGGCGGGCTTGGCGGCGGCGGAGGGGGCGGGCGCCTTGCCGCCCTTCATCGCGTCGTACCACGCCTGGGCGCGCTGCATGTAATGGTCGCGCTGGGAGCCCGCGAGCTCGCCGGGGCAGGCCGTGGCGCTCCAGTAGCGGTGCGGGAAGACGTTCTTGCACCACTCGGGCCGACCGAGGCCGTAGTACAGGCACAGGGCCGCGACGAGGTGCGCGCCGCTCTCGATTGCCTTCTCGTGGACCGTCCACGGGTTGCTGCCGCTGTTCGCGTGCTCAATCGAGATGGTCGTGTCGTTGCCGCGTCCGGTGCCGATTCCGTCGCCGCAGGCGTAGGCGCGGTCGGTGTCGTTGACGTGCTGCACGATGTAGCCGTTGCGGTCGACCGAGTAGTGCGCCGAGCAGCCGTTGGCACCCCAGATGCCGTTGCACTGGCTGGCGTTGAGGTCGCCGGCCATGTGGTGGATGGTCACGCCCTTGATGCCGAACGGGCGGCCTGCGGAGAAGTTGCGCCCCAGAAGCTTGTACTCGTCCGGTTGGACGTTTGCGAAGTCTGCCATGTTAGTCCTCCTTGATGTCGCCGAGCGCGAGTAGCGCATCGAGCCATTTGTCCGTGATGCCGACCGATTTGAAGGCCGCATAGGCCACCTGCACGCCGCCTACCGCGGCGAAGATGGACGTAACCCATGCCGAGGGTTCGGTCGGGACACCGCCCGACATGGCCGTGAGGGCGCCGCATCCTGCCGAGACGGCGATGGCCGTCCAGCGGGCCACGTTGCCCGTCATCGCCTTCGTCTTGATGGCCTGCACGATGTACGGCACGACCAGGACCGTGCACACCGTGAGGCCCGCCTGGATCTCATTCATTCGATTGCTCCTATCTGTCGGATTCCTTGCTGTAGATCAGGTCGACGCGGTCGCAGATGTGGTCGACCTTCTCCGCCATGCCCTGACTCCTCGCCTGGCTGTGCGCCAAGTCGGCGTGCAGCACCTCGTTCGACGTGACGACTGACTCCATGAGCGTCTTCATCGCCTCCATGAGGCTGTTGCTGCGCTCCATCTGCGCGGCGATGCGGCCCTCCATCTCGGACCGCTCGCGGTCGCGCTGCGCGCGCTCGTCGACCTCCGCCTGCTTGCGCTCCTCGCGCTTCAGGTCGATGCCGGACTTGCGTTCGTTCTGCCTTTTGTATTCATCCAAAAACTGGCGGCCGAAGTAGAACGCTATGAGGCCGAGAAGGACGCCACCGAGCCATCCCGGCCCATATGGCGCAAAGAGCTTGAGCACTTCCATCCTGAGCGCCCTCCTTCCGCCTATTCGGCCGTGTACTCCTCGCCGGTGATCTCCTTGTACTCGTCGTCGGTGATCCACTTGCACTCGACTGCCTTATGCACTCGCGCCTTGCTCCAAAGAGGTCGGTCGTAGTACTTCTTGACGAGCGCGAAGTGCTTGGAGTGCTCGTCGGTCTTCTTCGTCGGCATTACTGGTCACCTCCGACCGTCATGAGCAGGTAGTCGATGTTTGCCGTGTTCTGCTCGGTCTGCGTCGGCTGCGACGCCCGCTCGCGCATCTGGTCGATCAGCGCCGACACGTCGAGCGTCTCGCCACTGTCGTAGGCGGCGAGCGCCGCGGTGTAGGCGAGCTTTCGCGCCTTCCGCTCAGCGTACTCGTCATCGTCGATAACGCCCGCGTCGTGCGCCGCGTCGGGGTCGCCGATCTGCGACAGCAGATCGCGCAGGGCGTTGACCTCGGCCATGGTGCCATCTTGAAGATCGTTGGGGCGCGGCGTGTCTTCCTCAGTGTCCATGCGGACTCCTCTCTTGTCGGGGAATGTGCCGCCATCGTATTAGCGCCGTGAGATTGCCGAGCCGCTTTGATGGGCGCAAAGGAAGAAGGCGCGCCGCAGCACGCCTTCGATGTCTCTGTTATTTCGCAGCCGCTTCGCTTAGGCCGCTGCTTTGAGTTGCCGGTTCTCCGCTATTGCGAGGGCTTGCTTCCGCTTGAATCGTCCCTCTGGTTGGCCTGCATTGAGCACCCCCCCCCTGCGCGAGATTTCCGAACAGGCTTCGGTACAGCGCGTCCATGGCCCGCACGCTGCGGTGCGCGTCCAGCCGCTTCATGCCTCCGCGCCAGCTCTGGTAGCTCTGCTCCACCTGCTCGGGGGTCATGATGCCATCGGCGACCATGCGGGCCATCTTCTTGAGCTTGCGGCGCTCCCGCGTTATGGAGTCTCGGCACGGCTTCACGACTATGCGGCCCGTGTCCGTGTAGAAGATGCGCTTCTTCAGCCACGTGAACCCGCGCGTGAGCTTCACCACGCGGGTCTTGCGCGGGTTCAGCTCGATGCCCAGCTCGGCGCATTTGCGCTCTATGAGCAGCAGGCACACCTGCAAGTAGTCCTTGGACTCGTGTATCAGGTAGAAGTCGTCCATATATCGACCGTAGGCCTCGGGGCGCAGCATCTCGATTGCGTAGTGGTCGATGCGGTTGGGGTGGGCCACGGCGCATATCTGGTTCGGCTCGCTGCCCAGCCCCAGGCCCACATCGCCCTGCGCGTCTATCAGGCGGTGCTCCAAGGCGACCACGCGCGGATCTAGCAGCGCGGAGGCCACCTGGTCTTTGACGGGTTGGTGCGCTATGCGCGCGAAGTAGTCGGAGAAGTCGCCGAGCAGTATGTAGCCCTCGCGGCCGTGCCGCCTCCAGTGGTCGGCCAGGTGGCGCTTGAGCAGCTTCAGGGCGTAGTCGGTGCCGCGCCCCTTGATGTTCGCGGAGTTCGCGGCTATGAGGGTGGGCACGATCGCGGGCACGAGCGCGTTCTGCGACAGCGACTTCTGCACCACGCGCTCGGGAAAGTGCACGGCGCTGATGTGGCGCAGCTTGCCGCGCTCCCATAGGTCGAAGCGGATGAAGCCCCGGCATATGTCGCGGCCCTCCAAAAGGTCGCGGCGGGACAGGACGGCGTTGCGCAGGTAGTCCTTCATGTATCGCTGCGTGGATGCCTTCCACATCACGCCGCGCGCGGCCTGCTTCGATGCCTTGCACAGGCTGTTGAGGTCGGCCACGGTATCAAGCGTGCACGCCTTGACACGATCGGCCTTGGCCTGCGCGCGCTTCTCCTCGCGGCGCTTACGGCGCGCCGCCCGCCTTTGCTCGGAGTTCACAGGAGGCACCCCGCGCGGCTTGCAATGTGGCTCTGGCAGCCGCTTGAGGTATGGCCATGAAACGCGGCGAAGCCACGGAGCGCCGCGCCATGCAAGCAGCGTCCGGCCACCCTCGCGGGGTGCGTATTTACGGGCGCATGCCCGACGGTCGCGCCTTCCTTCCTCTTCGCGCTCTGCTTTCGGCCCGCTGGCCTACTCGGTCTGGCAGTAAGGGAATCCGGGGCGGGGGCGAACCCAGGTGTTCGTCGCCGAATTGTAGTTGGCATTGCCGTTGTTGTTGACGTAGCACACGTTGGACGCGGAGCCCGACGCAACGGAACGCAGCCACCAATAGTACCGATAAACAAGGCGCGACCGCCGTCCATTATAGCGAACGCAGGCGCTCTAGCTCGGCCTCGGCCTCGGCTATGCGCTCCTCGGTGGACTTCTTGCCGGTGACGCGCACGTTCTTGCGCGCGCCCTTTAGCAGCTTGATCTCCTCCTCGACCATGGCCGCCAGCTCCTCGAAGCGGTTGGCGTTCACGGGCAGGCCGATATCCATGAGGCACTGCATGTCCAGCATAAGCTGCTCGCAGTCCGCTATGGCCAGCGTCAGGTAGCGTTTCCTCTCCAGCGCGTTGAACGAGGTGTTGGGGTAGAAGCAGTCGGCGCGGTTGACGTTGTACACGATGCTGCGCGCCGTCTCCACCGTGGGCACCGCGTTCAGCAGACGATAGGCCTTCGGAACCACGGAGGACGACGCCATCAGCTTGTTGACCTCCACGCGGATGGCGATGGCCTGTGTGAAGAACTTGTACTCGGACACCTCGCGGTTGCGCTGGTAGACGCCGCCCACGTGCACCTCCTGGGGAAACTGGCGGAAAAAAACGGCCCGCTTCGCGGGCAGAGGGCGACCGCGCAAGGCGGTCGCCTAAAAGCAGAGTATAGAGCACTCGGCTGGCTAGCCGACGAGGAAGCCGGGGCGGGGGCGAACCCAGGCGTGCGCCGCCGAATGGTAGTTGGCAGTGCCGTGGTCGTTGACGTAGCACACGCCGGACGCGGAGCCCGACGCAACGGAACGCAGCCACCAATAGCACCGAGTTCCGTTCAAGCGGTGCGCGGTATCGCGGAACAGATCGAACTGGCAGTCGAAGCCGACGGAGTAGCCGGGCGTTCCCCAGACCGGGCAGCCGTAGACCTCCATCTCGGAAAGCGACCAGATTTTGCCGATGTCCTGCCAGCTCCAGTTGTTGGAGTTGGTGAGCGCACCGGAGGCGCTGTAGCGCTCCTCGAGCAGGACGCGCTGCGTGAGGATGTACTTGGTCAGACCCTCGGGCAGGCACGCCTCGAAGGCCTTCTCCCAACCCTTGAGCTGCGAGCACAGGTACGGGTTCTTGATGTCTGCCGTGCCCTGGTTGGTGTTCGTCTTGTTCCATGGGAGGAACGAGGAGTTGGTGACTCCGGCGTACGAGGAGCTGACTGCGATGGGCGCGGAGGCCACGAACGCGATGTGGTGCCCCTTGCCTCGGTCGTCGCACCACAGGTACGGGTCGATATGCGCGATGACGAATCGCACGGACTGCTGGCCCGCCACGCCGGACGCGGAGACGAGAGGAACGTCGAGGTAGTCGCCCACGCGCAGGCCAGCGAAGTTGTTCGCCACGATGCGCTTGTGCAGCGCGTCGTAGACCGTGCCGCTACCGATCTCACCAGCGAGAAGCGTTGCGATGCTCTGCCCGCCGTACTTTCCGATCAGACACTGTCGGTTGTACTCGGCGTTGTTGAGCGCCGTCTGCGCGTTGCTGCGCGCGGTATCGTCGATGACGTTGAGCGGCTGGCCGCCTACGACCAGCGTCTTTGCATTTGCCATTTATCCTCCTTAGGAAAGGGTTACCGTGCTGCCCGATACTGAGCACTTGCTGCCGAACGTCACCGTGTCCCCGGATACCGACGCCTTGCCGGCAGGGCAGTAGACCGTGCCGTCCATGTAGATGAACTTGTCTGTCGCGTCGGCGAGCATCGTCGCGAGCTGGCCGTTCTGGCGGCGCAGCTCGGCGATGTCGGACTCGCCGGCGGCGCCCTGCGCCGCCGCGTTCGCGATCTGCAATGCCGCGCTTGCCGCCGCATCGGCCCTCGACGCCGCACCGCTAGCGGCGGATGCCGCATCGAACGCGGATTGACCGAGCCGAGATAGCTCAGTGCTCCACTTCCTGTAGAGCTCGTCGAGCTCCTGGTCGTAGCTGACGGCAGGCCCTGTTGTCCCGTCCACATTTCCCAGGATGACGAGCGCGAAGTCCTCGGTAGTCTCGGAGGCCCCGTTGGCGTAGAACTCGAAGTAGGCCAGGCGGCATTTGCCGGTGCCGTTGACGGTCTCCGGCGCCAGCGTGGCGCTCACCGAGGCCGTGCCCACGGTCGCCGCGCAACGAGCCCACGTGCCGTCGGCGTGGAGCACGCACAGGCGCGCAAGCTGGCACGTCGGGGTGTACGTCGCTCCGTCCACGGTGAGCGACGCCGTTATCTTCTGGGTCTGGGTCTCGCCCCGGCGCACCGTGACGCGCTGCGGGACTGTGCCCGGGCGCTTGCGCATGTCGAGCGCTATCGCGTGGTTGATCATTCGGTCGCCTCCAGCGCCCTGAGCGCGGCGAGCGCGGCCTTGAAGGCCTCGACCGGGTCGACGGCCTCGGCCCCCTCCCCCGTCTCGTCGGCCGTGGCCGGCTGCGGGTCGACGATGGCCGAGAGCGCGTCGAAGCACGCCACGGTGGCAGCCGTGCGCTTGTCGACGTACCCGGCGGTCGCCAGCGGGATGCCGTTGACCGTGGGGTCTGGCTTGCGGACGTCCGCGGCCTTGACGACCTCGCGCGAGCCGTCGTCGTACTGGGCGACAAATATGAGTCCGGCGTCCTCGGCGCGCTGGAGCACGTCCGGGTCGTACTCCGTCAGGCACTGCTCGTTGTTGCCGATGATGTCGTGGACCGCGTAGCCCACGACGATTTTCTTGCTTGCTTCCATTTCTTCTTGTCCTTCCATCTCTTATCCGCTCCACCCGGACGGCATGGTCGACACGCCGATCAGCAGGCCGTTCCTGAACTCGAGCACCGACGATGTCTGGGACTGGTCGTTGAAATATTTCTTGCCGTTCTCCGTGTAAAGCGGGTGGTATGCCGCTCCGACCTTGGTCGTCAGGCCTGACCACGTCGTGACGCTCGTGTCGGCGCTGCCGCTCACGCTGAGCCTCGGGGTCGAGACTCGCACGACGCCCTGTCCCTGCAGCTGCAGTCCGTGGTAGATAATCGACGGATTGTCGATGTCATGTGACGTTGAGGAGCATTCGATGTATCCGTACTGCGTGCCGTCCTTGAACCCAGCCAGCTTCCCGCTCGAGTCGAGTTCCATGGCGTACCCGCTGCTGCGGTTTCCACCGGTGAAGCTTCCGGTCGCCGTGATGTTCTTCGCCGTCATGTAGTTGGTCGTCAGCACGCCTTCCTTGAGGTTCCACGAGTTGCGCCCCTTTGCGTCCGCGAGAGTCCCGGTTGCGATGTATGTCGCGTTGACGTAGACCCTGTTGTTGCTCATGTAGAGCCCCTGGTCGGCACCGTTGTTGGTCAGGCGGTCGAAGATGGCCTTCTGGTCCATCTGCTCGTCGTAGGCGCTCAGGATGCCGTCGGCGTAGTCCGACGCGTTCTTCTGCTCGATGGCGTGGCGCGCCCCGGTCGCGGCATCGGCGTAGTCCTTGACCGCGCTCGAGTAGGCTCCGAATGCGGCGTCGTACTCGTGCATGGCAGCCTTGAGCTCCTCGGCGGTCTTGCATATGAGCACCTTGTCGACCTTGTCGGCATAGGAGCCGTACGTGCCGCCCTCATCGGTCGTGCCGAAGGCCTTGGTGTAGCGGGGGCCGAGGACGGACGAGAGGAACTGGGCGCTGAGGGCCTTGTTCGACTTCAGCGCGTTGTACTGGCTCGTGAGCTCCTCGCGCTCTTTGTCCACGTCCTGCTTGGCCTTCTTGACCGCCGCCCTCTCCGCCTCGGTCACCACACCGTCTTTGGCGAGGTCCTGCACCGTCGTGTCGAGGCCGTTGAGCGAGCCCGTCAGGTCGTGCGCGCTCTGATAGGCCTTGTTGTACGCGGCTTCCAGCACCGGCGCCGTGTGGGTGACGCTGCCGTCGCCGTAGGTGACGCGCTCCATCGACCAGACGAAGTATCCGTTCGACCATTGCGGGAGGTCCTCGGACCATCCCAGCTCTGGGTTCTGCGCATTAATTGGCGGCACGCTGTCCGACTGGTTCCTCGCGTACAGCTTCACGCGCGCCGCGATGGCGCTGCCGGCCATCTGGTTTGATCCGTTGATGGCCTTGGCGAGGCACGGCGCGGTGTACGTGACCGAGCCGTCCGTCCACGTGATCTTGCTCCTCGTCCAGATGTACTTGCCCTTCGCCCACGCGGGCTGGGCCTCCGACCAGCTGCCGCCGGACTGCGCCGTGGAGCTCGTGGAGAGGTAGTACTGCTCGACGATGCCGCGCACGCCGGTACCGGTCGAGCCCTTGTCGCCCTTGGCGCCGTCGATGCCGCTGATGCACACGGGCTCGCTGTACTCGATGTCGCCGGACTGCATGGTGGTCTTGGTGCGCGTCCAGATGTACTTGCCCGACACCCATTGCGGCGCCGTGGTCTGCCATCCGCCCTGCGGCTCGGTGACGCGCGACGTTCCCTGGGCGTACTCGACGTCCACCGACGCTATCACGGCATCGGCGACGGCGATGTCCTTGTCGCCGAGCTTCGCGCCGGGGCCTAGATGGACCTCGCTCTCGTCGAGGTTCCAGTAGTTCTTGCCACTCCTGTCTTGGATGGTTCCGGCCTTGATCAGGTCGCCCATGAGCGTGCCGACCGTGATGAGGTCGGCGGTGAAGCCCGCGCCGGTGCCGAAGGTGCGCCAGTCCCACGAGCCGTCGGCCTTGCAGCCAGAGGCGATGCGGAAGCCCTGCGAGCACAGCTGCATGGCGCTGCCCTTGCCCGTGGTCGAGCGGCCGTTTGCGTCCATGGGTACGGATGCGTAGATTGTCCCCTGCTCGAAGCTGGTGAAGGTGTAGCTGCTGCCGGACATGTTGAACTGTGTGTTCATCGCGTCCACGACCTGCTGGAGGTACGACGGCGGCGTCGATGCCGCCACGTCCCAGCTGGACGAGCGCTTGGACAGGCTGGACACTTTCTGCTGCTGCGCCAGCAACATGTCCGCAATTGTCTCGGTCACGTTGCCGAGCGTCACGCGGACGGTGCCGCCGAGCTCATCGGTGACGAGCTTGGTCACGCGGCCCTCGCAGCGCAGCGCCGGGCTGAATGCCGTATCGACGATCTGGACGTCGTCGCCCACGGCGACGCCCTCCCACTCGCGTCCGAACTGCACGAGGTCGACGGCGTCGGCCTCGTAGGTCACTCCCGGCTCTTTGCGGGAGCCGAAGTACGCGCGGGTCTCGGCGAGCAGCGTCGCCGCGTCCTCGCAATTTGGATTTTCATATTGCCCGAACACGTGCGCGCGCCCGCCCCTGCCGTCGGGTCGACCGTAGAGCTTGAGCGCGGTCGCGTCCTCCACGTAGTTCTTGCCGTTGTTGATGTCGCCGAAGGTCAGCTTGCGGCCGTATCCGCCCGTGTCGGTCTCGATACCCTTGCCGTAGCCGTAGCAGGCGGTGATCGCCCCGTAGTGCTCGGTGCGCGAGACGGACGTGAGGTCCTTGGTGTAGGTGAATCGGCGGTGACCGCCCTTCGCGCCGCGATGCGAGCGGATGCCCACCTTGCGAGAGGCCACCTTGCCGCCGGATACCTCGATCTCGGTCTCCAGCTCGCCGCCGCACTCCAGGATGGACTTGAGCGACTCGCGGGAGTTGGTATGGTAGAAGGTCAAGCCCTTGTCGACGGTACCGGGCTGGTCGACAGTTCCGGCGGTCCAGCGGGTCGGCTCCAGGCAGACGTTCAGCGCCTGGAGGAAGCCGTAGCCGTAGGGCCTCTTGTCCTCGATGTAGTCGCCGTACGTCTCACAGATGGAGTTGATCGCCGTGTCCGTGTAGACCGTCTCGCCTCTGGCGTGGAGACCCTTGGGGTCTTGGCAGACGTGCTCGTGGACCTCTCCAAGGCGGTCGACCCACACGAGGCGGTAGCCCTGCTTGAGCGCGAAGGTCGTGGTGATGTCCACGCTGTCCTCGCCGTTGAGCTCGTCTGTATGGGTGAGGGCGAGCAGCTCATCGGGGCCGATTGTCGATACGTAGGCGTCCTGCCACGTGTACACGTCAATTCGCACCTAGAGCCACCTCTCCTCCCATTCGAGCGTCGCGGTGCCGCCGCTCGTCTTGATCTGCTGCACGCCGTCGAGCGAGAAGAAGTCGCTCGCGACGGTCACGGGCCAGTCCGCGCCGTTGACCGTGCAGCGCTCAGCGCGCATGTCCAGCACGACGGTCTGCGCACCGGTGAAGCTCGCCTCGACGCGGACGAAGCGACCGGTCGAGACATTAGCGAATGTCCAGCTCGAGCCTGCCGGGGGCTTGCACGTGACCGTAGGGTAGGCCCTGTAGTTGCCCCCGGCGGCGACGGCGCGCTGGGATGCCGCCACCTGCTCGGAGCGCCGCTGCCCGTAGGCGGCGGGGTCTGCACAGTAGAACCCGAGCGTGAGATTCGGCATGTGCGCGTTGCGCCCCTGCTCCGCCCCTCCCATGTAGCGAGCGAGCATGTAGCGCTCGGGAGCGTCGTCGAGCACGAGGGCCTTCTCGCCGCCGGACAGCGCCGAGGCGAGCACGGCCCTTGCCTCGGCGACCTCGTCGAGGGAGCCGCCGACGATGTTGCAGTCAACCGCTATCTCGACGGGCTCGAGGCCCGTGGCGCGGACGTGTGTGCCGTCCATGCCGGGGACCTCGGTCTCATCGAGCCGCACCTTGGGGACAATCGGTCTCGTGACCTTGGTCACCAGCAGGTACGGCGTGAGGTCGATTCCGCCGAATATCATGCGAACCCCCTTGCGGCGAGCGTGTGCCTGCCGCGCATCGCGATGGCGGAGGAGACGCGCTCCGAGTCGATGTACAGGTTTCCGTCCTTGTCTCGGATCTGCTCGAGGACGGACAGGATGCCGGCGAGGGCGTCGTCGGAATCCTCCTCGGGACGCGCCGGAGTGTAGACAGCGGACGGCGCGACGGTCAGGCCCGTCGAGAGCATCCCCTGCGCGGTGTCCATGGCGCCGCTGATGGCGGAGACCACGGTGCCGGTGCCGGAGCCGATGCCCTGCGCCCAGCCCTGCATGAGGGCCTTGCCCGAGAAGGTCGTGTAGCCGTGCCCGGAGAAGGGGCCGACCTTTGCCGGCGAGAACGGGAAGAAGGAGCGGATTCTGGAGACTGCGCCGGAGACCGCCGAGGTCACCGAGCCGATAGCGGACATGATGCCGTCCTTCAGGCCGTTGAGTATCGACTTGCCGGAGTTGAAGAGCCAGTTTCTCGCACCCGAGAAGAACCCGGTGATCTTGCCCTTTATGCTCATGACGGTCCTGTAGACGGAGTTGATTCCGTTGGACGCCGCGCTCTTGATGCCCTCCCAGATGGACGAGCAGGCGCTCTTGATGCTCCCCCACATGCTCGACCACGTGGAGCTGATGCTGTTGAGCACGGAGCTGATCACGCCGTTGACCTGATTTATCGCCGAGTTGACGGAGAACTTGATGCGTCCCCATACGACCTCGGCGAAGTCGCGGACGGTGTCCCACACGCTCGACCAAACCGAGCTGATTCCGTTGAGCGCGGACGTTATCACGGACACGACGACCCCGATGGCCGCCCGCACGGCGAACTCAATCTGAGACCAGACGAGCTCGGCTACCGACTTGATGGTGTTCCAGACCGTATCCCAGTCGCCGCTTATCGCGGCGGTGACCGTGGAGATGACTGTCTGCACCACGGCCATCGCGACCTGGACGGCAGTGGAGATTGCGCCCATCACGCCAGTCAGGACAGCGGAGATCGCGGGCCAGACCGCGTTCCAGACGACGGAGATGATGCCCATCGCCACCTGAATCGCGCCCTGGATGAGCGGCATCGCCGCCAGCACGGCGGACAGCACGGACTGCACGGCGGGCATGGCGATGGCGACGAGCTGCGAGACGGTCGTCATTACGTCCGCGATGACACCGACCAGGAAGCCGATGACCGGCGACAGCGCCTGCACGATGCCGAGCACCACCTGTATGCCGGTGGAGAGCACCGGCAGCACGGCCTGCGCGATGTTGAGCAGCGCCGTGCCGATTGGCGCGATGAGCGGCGCGATGAACCCGATTGCCGCCTTGATGCCGTTACCGACGGACGTGGCCACGCCAAGGATGGCCTGAAGCGCCGAGCAGATCTGCGAGGAGTCCAGCTTCGGCAGCTTGATACCGATGCCGGCGAGCGCCCCGACGGCGATGTTCCACGCCGTGGCGAGCGCCTCGGACACGATGGGCGTGAGCACCGACGCGATGCCGGAGAGCGCCGCGGGGAGCGCCTTGATGATGCCCTGCCCGATCTGCGCGACGCGCGGCGCGATGTTCTTGGCGACCGCGCCGACGGACGTGAGCAGCTGCTCGGTGAGCTGCGAGAAGTCCACGTCGTCTCGGCCCAGACCGGTGAGGAAGTTCTCCCACGATGCCTTGGCCATGCCGATGGAGCCGGAGATGGTCGTCGCGGCCTCCTTGGAGGTCGTGCCGGTGATGCCCATCTCGGACTGCACGGTGTGGATGGCCTCGACCACGTCGGCGTAGCTGTCGATGGTGAGGTCGGCGGTCTTGCCCTGCGCCGCGCGCAGCTTGTTGGCGTCCGCGATGAGTCGCTCCATCTCGGACTTCGTGCCGCCGTAGCCCAGCTTCAGGTTGTCCAGCATCGTGTAGTTTTGCTTGGCAAAGCCCTGGTAGGCGTTCTGGACGTCGGCCATGTCCGAGCCCATCTTGTTGACGTTGTCCGCCATGTCGCCCATCGCCGTGTTGGCGGACTCGGCGGCCTTCGCCACGTCGCCGCCGCACGAGCTCACGAGCGATGCCGCGAAGCTGGTCGCCTGGCTCATGTATTGGTTTGCGCTCATGCCGCACGTCTTGTACGCTTCCGCGGCGTATCCCTGCAGTTTGCCGGACGCGGAGCCGAAGAGCGTATCGACGCCGCCGACCAGCTGCTCGTAGTCGGCGTATGCGGATACCGCGGCGCCGCCGATTGCGGTCACCGCCGTGGTGAGCGCGCCCATGCCAGCCGCGGCGACGGTGCCCACGCCCCTTGCGACGGTGCCGAGCCCGCTCAGCAGCCCGCCGGAGCGCTTGACCCCGCCGTCCACGCCGGAGGTCATCGAGTCGCCGAATGACTTTCCGGCCTTGGAGCCCGTGTCGCCGAACTCCGAGCAGATGCTGCCGGCGAAGCCCTTCATGGACGGCATGAGCGTGATGCATGCCGAGCCTACGCTGGTAGCGCCCTTAGTCGCCATCCCGTCCTCCTAATCCTAGAATCTCGTCGATTTCCGCCCTGTTCGCGAGGGCGTTGCGCTGGTGCCTCTTGAGCTCCGCGAGCTGACCGGGCGTCTTGAGCGGCTGCGGCTCCTGCGGCGGCCGGTGCTTCTTGTCGCTCAGCCCCCAAGCGAGGCTCCTGAGCTGGTGCTCGATGCGCCAGAGCATGTACGTCTCCTCGCTCCATTTGAGCTCCGGGTACATGCGGCGCGCGCACCTCGACCCATCGGGAAGCTGCTCCCACAGGAGGGCGGCGCGCCGGAGGTCGTCCGGTCCGCCCTCGAGCGGGAGGTCGATGCCGTAGTACTGGCGGAAGTCCGCTACGACTTCTGATCGGTGCCCTTCGAGCTCGAGGACGAATCCTGGGAGTTTTTTGCCTTCGCCGCCTCGAATGCGGCCTGCATCAGCGCGCCGGTGGACTCGACGGAGCCGCCGAGGCGCTCCATGTACTCCTCGTCGCGGCCCGCGAAGACGCGCTCGAAGGCCTCGAACATCCCGGCGGGCTCGGTCTCGCTCTTGGCGAACTGCTTGTTGGTCTTGTAGCTGAGCAGCTCGTCGAGGTCGGCGGTGAACTCCCCGTCGATACCGGGGATGGTGAACGTGAGCTCGGTCATTACTTGCCCTCCGTGGTCTCGGTGGACTGGATGTAGTCGTAGCAGGTGTTGCCGTCCTCGTCGGTCAAGTACTTGACCGTGAGGGCACGCGCGGCGAGCTCGTCCACGGCGAGGGTGAGGTTGTCCAGCTCGGAGGACTGGGCAAGCGGCACGACCTTGCGCCAGCGGCGGCCGTCCTTGAGCACGAGCTCGAGCACGGCGGGCCACTTCTCAGTGGAGTCGCCGTTATGCTTGACCGTGATCATGCCGGCCTCGTCCTTGACGTTGCCGGAGCCGTACATGACCTTGAGGGTCGCGGCCTTGATCTCGGCGAGCGTGAGCTGCGCGCTCTCGACGCGGGAGGTCTGCGGCGACGCCATGAGGTCGCCGTTCATGTCCTTGATGTCCTCGGAGTCGGTGTCGAGCGTCTCGACGTAGCCGTCCTCACTGATGTAGCCGAGGCATTTCCACGCCTCGGACAGCGCGGTCATGTAGTCGGTCGGCAGCGCCGTTCCGACGGGAGCGGTGAAGATGTAGCCGCCCTTTACTCCCTTGGCGCTGGAGACGTTGTCGACGTTGTTTTTGTTGCTTTCTGCCATGATTGCTCCTTATTCGCAGATGGTCAGGTTGATGTTCGTCTGGTATCTGGGAGTCCCCGTGTCGGGGTCGTCCCACCGGTACGTGCCGTCCGGGACGGCCGAGAACACGTTCGGCTCGTCCTCGATGGCGGCGCACGCCCGCTCGACGGCCTCGGCGATCTCGCGTGCGCGCCTGCGGGTCTTCGCCCACGACGTGGCGAGCACGCGCGGGGACTGAATGAACCTCGTGGCGCCCGTGGCGGCGAGGGTGACCTGGACGAACTCGTCGGGTCTCTCGCGCGGCACGTCGGGCACGCACTTGATTCCGGTCGCGTCCATGAGTCGCTTGGCGACTACCCTCTCGATGTCCATCAGTCACCTCCGAAGATTGCCTGCAGGCGGTTGTGCTTCTTCTCGCTGCGGAAGGCGTGGACGCCCTCCGTGTGGAGCGAGCGCCCCTTGGCGAGGGAGCCGCTCATGACGTCGCACACGTATCCCGTGTCGCCCGACTTCTTCTCGAGCGATGCGTTTGCGGACGCGACGACGGCATTCGCCTTCTGGTCGAGCACGCCCTGAACGCCCCCGCCGTTCATGACCTCGGCGTATCCGCCGCGGTTCCAGCCCTTCCACTTGATCTTGACCTCGCACTTCGCCCTAGCCATCGGTTCGGGTCACCTCGCAGGTGAGGTCCCAGGGGCCGGGCGTGTTGGCCGCGGTGTATCGCTTGGGGTCGCCGACCACCTTGTAGTCGGTGCCGCGCACCGTGACCGTCGCGTCCTTGAGGTCAACGTCCGCGCCCTTCGGGAAGCAGAGCGTGTAGGCGACCGTCACGCCGTTTGGGCGCGTCGAGTCGAGGTCGGCGGTCGCGCCGGGGCACACCACGACGTTGTCGACCGCCTCCTCGGACACCGTCTCGCCGGTAGGCTCGCCAAGCTCGTCGTATGACCGGGCCGCATTGCGCACGGTCACGGTCTCTCCGGAGATGAGGCACATCATTCGGTCACCCCTCCCCTCTCCAGCGGCGTGAG
The DNA here is from genome assembly GCA_958403385.1 of uncultured Collinsella sp. Taxonomy (GTDB): domain Bacteria; phylum Actinomycetota; class Coriobacteriia; order Coriobacteriales; family Coriobacteriaceae; genus Collinsella. The sequence goes on along the minus strand of CATXXC010000002.1, from coordinate 33,857 downwards.
CGACCCGAGCGCCTGACCAGTGAGGCCGAGGCGCCTGAGGTCGCTCTTGCCTAGGTACATCTCGCCGAGCGCCGAGCCGTAGGTCACCGATGCGGTGTAACCGCCCGCCCCCTGGCTGTACTGCGTGGCGCCGGCCATCGCGGACGGTGCCGAGAGCACGCGGTTGACGAGCAGGCAGCACACGGCGGGGGCGGCGCGGTCGAACGCAGGGCACGCCCCCTCGGTGTACTCGCCGATTCGGTCCTCGAATGCCGCGAGCATCAGGTCGGATGCGTCCTGCAGCAGCACCTCGGTGCGCGCCGAGTCCGCGGGCTCGCCGTAGCGGGCCTTGTAGTCGTCCACGCTGGCGAGCGCGGCCATGGCTACTCGGCCTCCATGATCCCGGCGTCGACGAGGGCCTGAACGACCTTCGCGACGGTCGGACTGGCGCCGGGGTTGGCGACCTTCTTGGGCAGTACGAGCGGCTTGTCGTCGGGGGACACGAGCGCAACGTGCTGCGGGAGGATGCTGGACGCCTTGTCCGCGTCCTCCACGATGAACTTCTGGACTAGATGAGCCATCTCGGGACCTCCTAGGCGCTCTTGAGGACGGCGAAGGCCTTCGGGTCGAGTACCGCGTATGCCAGGACGGCCTCGGTGCGGTAGGCGATCTGGTTGTAGCCCTTCAGGTCCTGACCGGTGTTGTCGGGGTCGCCGTACTCGATGACCTCGGCGGTGATGTCGCGGACCATGCCCCACTTGATGGCGGAGAAGTCGCCCATGATCGCGGATACCTTGGTCGGGGTCTTGGCGAGACGGCCGTTCACGGTGCCGGACACGGAGGCGGGGATGCCGTCGAGGTTGCCCACGTTGAGGGACAGCGGCACCTCGGGGTACAGGCGCTGCCCGGTGGCGGGCACGCGCAGTTTGCGCAGCTCGGAGGCGAACTGGCGACTCATGGCGATGCCGTTGATGCCGTAGTCGAGCAGGGCGTCGGAGAGGGAGTCGATGTCGTCGACCGGGGAGTCGGTCTTGGCGACGCTGTGGACGTCCTTGTCAGCGGTCAGGGCGGTGTAGCCCGTGAGGCCGAGGCCGGTCTTGGGGCTGATGGCGTGGTAGACGATGTAGTCGAGCGCGCGGCCCGCGGCGGCGGTCTGGTCGGCGATGATGTTGGAGATGATCTCCAGCTGGTTGTCCTCGTCGGCCCACTTCAGCTCGTCGGAGACGCGCGTGGTCGTGACGATCTTGGCGCGCTTTGCGACCACGGGGTCGGTGGAGATCTCGGAGCCGGACTTCTTGCCGCCCTCGGCGACGACCTCGGCCTCTGCGGTCGGGTTGAACACGAGGTAGGTCGTGTCCGCGAACTTCTGCGGGGTGCTGGGGCTCAGCGTGGCGATGGTGGAGGTGTCCTTCACCTTGCCGATGATGGTGGATACCACGCTGGACGGCAGCTTGATTTTCTGGGTGTCGTTTGCAGCCATTTCTGTGCCTTTCTTCGGGTTTGGCTTACTTCAGGAGGCGCTTGGCGAAGTCTCGCAGCGCCTCGTCCCCGCCCTTGCCGCCCTTGTCGAAGCTGCCGGGCTTCTCCACTCGCGGCGCGGGCTTTGTCTTGAAGGCGGCGAGCATCTTGTCGCACCATGCGGCCATGCTCTCCTCGTCCTCGCCGACGATGAGCTCGGCGGGGACTCCCTTCTCCTGCGCGACCTTGGCGGCGATCTTGGCTCGCGCCTCGGCCTTCTCCTTGGCGTCGAGTCGCTTCTCGAGCTCCGCGACCTTCTCGTCGGCGGTCTTCTTCGCCTGGTTGGCCTCGTCGAGTGCGCTTGCCGCGCCCTTGTTGGCCTTGGCCTGCTTCTCCCACTTGCGGGAGTGCGCCTTCTCGGCCTCGTAGAGCGCCTTGTAGTCGGGCTCCTCGCCCCCGGTCGGCTCCGTACCGCCCGTGGGCTCCGTGTTGGTCTCTGCTGCCATGTCGCGTCCTTTCCCGGACCGTGCGGCCCGTCGGGCCAGCCGTGCGGCCGAGCCCCTTAGATGTGCGTTTCGGGCCGTGCGGCCCTGTCGCGCGGCAGTGTCCTACGGGCGTGAGATTTGGCCTGTTTGGCGTTTTTCGGCATGAAAAAAGCCGCCCGTGGGCGGCCATGCGGTATGATGGAGTTAGGCGGAAGCTGTTTGACTCACCTATTGAGACATGCAGCTCCCGCCTATTTTTTTATCGTTTGGAGCGACCCGTCGTGCCCCAGCATCCGCACCTCAGAGATTCCGTACCTCTTCATGTACTTGCGTATCCACGCTTCGGCTTGGCTGTCGGTGACCGACTTGTTCTCGCTGACGTCGAAGACGGCGAACCGCACCCCGCTCTTGTTGGCCACGGACTTCATGTGCGACTTGAACGTGTTCTCCGATTTCGACGTGTACACGGTCTTGATTTCGATGCCCGTGGACAGGTCGGCGCGGCTTACGGTCGTTTTTCCCTGTGCGTTCTCGCTCTTCAGGTGCACCTCGTCTTCCCAGAACTCGGTCTTGTAGCCCAGTGCCGCCAGCTTCTCCGCGGTTCTCCTCTCTCCTGGGTCTACCCTCCATCTCTTCACCTTATCGCGCCTCACCGCATCGTCCGTGAACGTTATGCCCTTATGCTCGCCGCCCGCGTACCAAGACGGGTCGCGCAGCTCTATCTCGGATGCGACGCGGTTGTTGAGGTAGGCGGTGTACGCCTTCCCCTCCTTGTTGCCGTGGCGCCTCACGAGCGCTTCGCGTTCGTCATCCGGCATCGCGTACCAGTCGGAGGCGATGCCGTCGCGGCCTCCGAGCGCGGCCAGGCAGTCGTTATACCTCTCGTACATCCCGTCAGGGTCGTACCCCTTGACCGTCGTCATCCCGTCGAAGCCGGGAACGATTCGGCAGTCGCAGTGCGCATGCGAGTGCTCGGCCGCCTCCTCGGTCTTGGCGTAGAAGCCGAACGACGCGAGCATGAGGCAGAACCCGCACGTCTCGCCGCGAGGAACGCGGGCGTACCACGGCTTCGCCGGGTCTTTGCGCGCGTTGTGGGCCACGCACCTGTTGGCGGCGCGCCTGATCTCCTCATCGACCCTTGTGACGCACCGCGAGACGAACACCTCGGGGGCGCCCTCGACGACCTTGCCGATGAAATACCTCACCGCGCCGAGCGTGGCGTCCGGGTCTCGCATGGACTCGGCGACCGCCCGGTACTTCCCGGGGAAGCCCTGCGACGCCCTGACCGCGTCGTAGTATTCGGCGGCCCTGGCGGCGGCGCACGTGTCGGCGTAGTACCCGAGCACCGCCTCGATCGTCTCGTAGGCCCTCTCGCGGAGAGCGGCGACATCGCCGCCACCGCCGCGTTCCCAGCTCGACAGCAGGGACTCGAGTGCCGGTCTCACCTTCGCCTGGGCGTCTGCGGACAGCGCGTTCACCTCATCGGTCAGCTCGTCCAGCAGGCTAGTCGGCACCGCCGCCATTCTCGCCCTCCTTCGGCTCGAACAGCGATGAGATAGCCGCGCTCGCCTGCGCCTTCTTGGCATCCGACTCGATGCGCTGGATCTGTTCGTCCGTGTAGTCGAGCATCTCGTAGGCGACCGTGGAGTTGGCGAGCTTCGGGAGCGCCTGCACCTGCTTGAGCAGTGCGTCGGACAGGCTCACCGTGGACGGGTACGCCGGGCTGAGGAACCGCGGGTTTATCTCGTGGCCCGCGTCGCGCTCGGTCGCGAAGTCGGTGCCGTTCGCCACGGCGAGCGCCATATAGGCCACGTTGCGCAGCGCCGTGCCGTTATCGCGGTTGAGGTTCTTGGCGTCGATGACCAGCGGCTCCAGTGACGCGGCGATTGCGTCGGACGAGGACGGGTTGTCGTTGGACACGCCGAAGAAGCTCACAGGCACGTTGGTCACGGCCGACATCTGGCAGGCGAGCTGGCGCAGGTACTCCGTGAGCGGGGCCATCTGCAGCTGCGCGGACTGCCAGACCGTGGGCTTGTCGCCGTCGGGGTCTTTCGTAATCTCGTTGACCGCGCCCATCGAGGCGTCGTACTTGTTGCCGTCGTTGAGCATCTTCTTGTAGGTGCCCAGCAGCCACGTCTGCGGCAGGGTCGCGGCCTCGGCGGCGACCTCCATTCGGGCGCGCTGCCGGATGGCGTCGTCGGTGATGCTCATCACGGAGCGGCTGATGCGCGATGTGCCGAAGGGGCGCTCGAGCGTCGCGCCGTGCGCCATCGGCTCCATGAGGCATCGGCCCATCGAGTGCTCGCGGTACTCAGCGACCCACGAGCCGCCGTCGCGCGTGAGCACCACGAGGCTGTCATCGGTGAGCAGGTGCACCACGGTCGGCACGCGCTCTGTGTCGCCGGGCATCTTCTTGGACTCCGCCACTACGAGCCCCGCCCTGATGGCCTTGCGCGCATCGTCCCACAGGGCCGCCGCCGCGGTGGCTGGGTACGCCGAGATTACCGGGTAGCCGCCGCCGTCCGTCACGGTCCAGAAGCCGCAGCAGTGCTTCAGCTCGCCGATGAGGTTCTTGCGATAGAGGCGCTCCAGCTGGTTCGACTCGCAGATGGCGCGGAGGGCCTTGCTCGTCTGCTCGTCCGCGCACGTGTAACCGTTGAAGATGGAGCGGTCGGCGAGTGCGTGCACGGCCTTGCGGGGCCAGTCCACGCGCGGGTTGATCTTCTTGGCGAGGCTCGCCGGCATGGCGATGCCGAGGTCCTTCACCGACACGTGCCCGAGGTAGTAGTCCTCGCGCTCGAGGTTGCTGGCTCGATGCTCGCGCCAGACGGTCATGAGCTCGCGGACGAGCGCCGCGTCGCCCGGCTCCAAGCCTGCGGCGGATGCTACCTGCCCCGCCAGTTCCATGTTCACTGCTGCCATCAGAAGCTGGCCTCCTGTTCCCTTCGCGGGTCTCGTTTCGTGGTTCTCGCCGCCCAGAGGGCGAGCGATGCGGACTCGATGGGGGCGGCGATGGAGTCGGGGCCGTCCGCGAAGCCCCATCCGTCCCTGCCTATGTCGCGCTTGAGCGACTTGCGCGCCGAGTCGTCGAGCGCCGGCGACTCGATGTGAGACAGCGTGCCCGAGTCGACCTCGTCCTTGAGCATCGACGCCGCAGCCTGCACGATTGCGGGCGTGCCCATCACGAGCGCGCACTTGCTGAAGCCGCCGTCGAGCATCCGCCGCTTGAGCGCGTCCGCTCCGGACTTGCCGTCGATGCAGGCGCACGCGATCTCATCTCGGTTGCGCAGGAGCATGTCCGAGATCGCGACCGTTCCGCCCGAAGCGCCCATCACGTCGTACAGCTCGACGTAGGACGGTCCGTCCCTGTCGGCGAGCGCCCAGGACACCGCGGCGTTGGAGCCGTCTGCGGAGAACTTCACGCCGAAGGCGAGCTTTCCGTCAGTGGGCGCTGAGTCGCGTCGGCACCCGTCCCACTTCTTGGAGGACAGGGCGTAGAGGAGCGAGCCTCCCGTCTTCGCCCACCACCCGAGGCGCTCGCGCGCGAACACGTCGGGCTGCATCTGCTCGGACTCGCCCTTGACGGCCTCGTAGTTGAGCACGGTGCCCATGGACGGGTTGTACTCGTACCAGCGGGACTCGTCGTGGACGTCGCCTATCTCGTCCGCGCCCCACTCGATCCACGCCATCTCGGACTCGCCGTCGTGCACGTCGTCGTGGAGGTCGCGGAACACCGTGCCGACGTTGTCGGGGCCTGGCGGCGTTCCGAGGTAGATGGTCTGCGGGTTGTGCATCGCGCTCGCCGAGATTGCCGGCAGGGACGCCGCCTGCTGCGTGTCCGTGAGCTCCTGCGCCTCGTCGTAGATGAGCACGTCGTAGGTCTTGCCTCGAGCCAGCGAGTTGGTGCGGGTGGTGAAGCGGATGAGGCCGCCGTTCTTGAGGCTGATGGCCTGCTGCCCGTTCGTCTTGCGCACGGCGAGCAGGAGGTCATGCAGCTCGGTCTCGTCCTCGTCCTCGAACGGCTGGGACAGCTCCTTGAACATCTGGTCGGAGGTGTCGCCGTGCTGGCAGGTGTACAGGATCTTCTCGCCGTTGAGCGCGCCGTAGAAGCAGCGGGCTCGAACCACCCAGCTCTTTCCGTTCTGGCGCGGGATGGAGATGCCCAGCGTGCGCAGCAGGTACTTGTCGCGCGCGTCGCGGGCCAGCATCGCGTCGAGCAGGTGCGGCTGCCACGGCAGCGGGTCGCCGAAGTAGGCGGTCGCGAGCTCGCAGGCCATCTCGCCGTCGCCGCTGAGGTCCTCAGGGACGTTAGCCTCGTATGTCGGCGTCTGCCTGGGCTCCATCAGGCACCCGCCGCCTTGGCCTTGCGCTCGCGGTCGGCGAACATCAGGCTCAGCACCCTAGCGCCGTCGCTCTGCGGACGCGCCTGCTGCACCTGGATGGGCACTGCCTTGCGCGACAGCCCGAGCAGCTCGTTGAGCGCGCGTATCTCGGCGGTCGCCTGCTTGAGCACGGACACGGCAGGGTGCGGGCGCTCCATGATGGCGTGCCGCCCGTTCTTCGCCTTGATGGGCTTGTAGCCGACGGGGTCGAGCACCTTCACGGACTTGCCCCTGCTCATGGCATCCTCCGCGGCCTTAGCCACGGCGTGCCAGTAGCACAGCAGCGCGAGGTTCGGCGCGTCCTCGTCGGAGAAGCGCCCCGATGCGGTGACGCTCGCCCAGATCTGCGATTGATAGTCGTCGGATGCGACCGATTCCGGCATCTCCGGCATCACGGCCTCCTTTCTCGTGCCCGCATTGTGCGATGCGGGTGAGATTCGCGGCCTACCCCCGCCCTGGGGTCATGGGGCGGGGGGAAATCGGCACTGAGCGGCATGGGTGTCCGTGCACCCCCGGGGAGGGGCGATGCCCCCGCCATCGGCGGCTAGGCGCCCCAAAAAGCAGTGAGGCGCAGCCGTGCCGACGACCGCGCCTCCAGTTTGGCTTTTCAGTCCCGCCTATTCAGTTGTCCATAACGTTTAGAACAGCCTCGTGCGCCTTATCTCGACGGGCCTCGCGTCGCCCGGCATGTGCTTGCCCTTCCTCTGGTTGCAGATGCGGTGCGCCGCGTCGAGGTTCGAGTAGTCCAGCACCGCACCGCCTCTCGCCCTCGGCACCACGTGGTCGGCCTCGAAGCTCCACGGCGTGCCGGGCGGCAGGCTGTAGTCTATGGGCTGTCCGCATATGTGGCACGGCCTGCCCTCGGCGCGGAGCCTCGCCTTGAGCTTGCGCTCGGCGTTGCCGTTGGAGCTCCACGTCATGCCAGGCGCTTCCTCGCGAGGTAGTCCTTCTTCACCGACAGGGTCGGGGTCTCGTCGGTGCTTCCTATCTTGATGGTGAGCGTTATGGGAGGCAGCACGAACCTCTCGTCGATGTCCCCCGCCACGTCGTCCACCATTGACTCCAGCAGGGCCGCGGCGTCGCGGAGCTGCTGCGCCACCCTCTCGCCGGCGCTCATGCGACCAGCCCCGCGAGCACCTGCCAGCACCACACGACGGCGGCGGCGCACAGCAGCACGAGCGCGGCAATGATGAGGCACCCGATGAGCTTGCCTGCCAGCCTTACGAACCCGTCCATTCAATCCTCCTATCTCACCCGCACGCCATGCGCACGAGAACGGTCAGAACCACGGCGAGCGCCCACGCGGACCTCGCCGCACACGCCAGCAGCGCGGTGAGCGCCGCCAGCGGCATCAGCCACAGAACATGTCGCACGCCGCCTCCTGCATGTCCCTCATGTGGTTCGCTATCCACGGGAACGCCCAGTGGGCCACGTCGCTCGGGGGCGGCTCCGTCCCATCGAACCTGTCCCAGAACGCGTCGTCGAACTCTATCTCGCAGATTCCGTAGTCGCAGCAGCACTCGTGCATCTTGACGCACTCGGCGCACGTCGGCCCCCCGTAGTGCCTGTCAATTGCCGCGTCAGTGCATCCGTCCGGGAGGTTGTAGCCCGGCTCACAGCTGGCGGCCAAGGCGGGTCACCTCCTCGCACCATGCCTCGCGCTCGTACTGCTCGATGAACCAGTGCGCATCGTCCTTGATCTCATCGAGCAGGTCGTCCATGTCATCGATCTCGCTGTCGGGGATGTCCACCACGTGGACCTCTGTTATCTCGAATCTCATCTCTCCTCCTTCTTCCTCACGATGTCCCGCGGGTCTTCGCCCATCGCGTCGGCAAGGCTCAGCAGCATGTTCATGCTCACGTTCCGCCCCTGGCTGATGGCGTGGCTCAGGCTGCTCATGTCCACTCCGGCGGCACGCGCCAGCTGCTTCAGCGGCATGTGGTAGTCGGCCCGCCAGCGCGCAATCTTCTCGGCGTCCAGGACGTACTCCGCCGCCATCACCTGCACCTCCCCTCGCGCTTGAGCGTTTCCACGTTGCGGCGGGACCTTTTGAGTGCGCGAATCCGAGCGCGCCTCCATTTCGGGTCGAGACTCTTGCAGAGCGCCCTCGCCTCGCGCCTCACGCCGCGCAGCACGGGCACGAGGGCCTCGTTGAAGCCCGCCACCACGTTGTCCATGATGGCGGCCGCGGCCCTCGCGGCGGGGCCGTCCGGTCTCCACAGATCGACGGACGGCGACAGCGCCGGCCTCATCTCATCAGCCATGCCGCACCTTCCTCCCGCACTTGGGGCAGAAGTTCCACGTGCCGCTCACGTAGTAGTGCTCGGCATCCTCGACCTTGCATCCGCAGACCGAGCACTCGAAGCCGTTGTCGCAGGCTCCCATTTCGTTCTCGTCGTAGACGTTCTCGCACTCGCCGCGGTCGATGAGGTCGGCAAGGACATCGAATCCGCACTCGCCGTCCGGCAGACACTCGTCGATAGCCGTGAGATACATGCTCTGGTAGAGAATCAGGTCCTGCGGGAACCAGCTGCGTTTGCCGAAGAGTTCCTTCTTTTTCTCGCGTAACTTCTTCGCCGTCTCGCGGCGCTCTTCATCGCTAATCCTCATACAGAACCTCAAGCCCGTACGCGACGGCGGCATCATGCTCGATGCGGCATCCGCGTGCGTTCTCCCAGCCCTTGCAGAAGTAGGCCGCATGGCACAGGCTCATGTTCTCAAGAGATTTCGCGAGATAGCAGAGCGGAACCTGTACCACGCCGCGCTCCTCCATAGCCTCGTCGCTGTACCACTCGTCAGTGAATAAGGTGTTTACGAACTCGTAGCCCAACTCGCGCAGCTTGGCGTGCGCCCTATCCCTCGCCCCCGCGATCTCCTCGTCGGTCTTGCCGGCCATGGGCTGAGAAATCATCGCTCGTTTAGTCAACATAGTTCACCCTTTCATTCCATAGATCTGCGGCGAACTCCTCGGCGTACTCTAGGTCCGTCCGTGCGCCGCATCCCAAGCAGCTCACGTAGAAGGTGCGCAGACCTTGATACTTGCCCTGCTGCATCTCAGCATCGCCACCGCAGAACGGACAGGGCTTCAGCTCGATTTTGTCCATCAGTCCTCCTTGGATATGGCCAGCGCCACGTACTTCTGGGCGAGGCCCTCGAAGTCATCGAGGATGTAGTCGATTCGGTAGGTCGCCCCGTTGAGCGGATGCTGTGGTCTTGGGTAGACGACGAACACGATCTCATCGCCGACTTTGTAGCCCCGGTCGTTCTTGCGAATCTCGAACGTCTTGGTGCCGTTCAGGACGGCATCGGCGTACTGCTCGTGAATCTTGAGTCGGTGCGTCGTCATTCGTCCTCACCCCTCAGTTTGAGGATGCGGGACTTGATGTTATCTATGACGTATCCCTCGCAGTGTCCGAAGCGCTTATCCGCGCGGCAGCCATAACATTTCATTGGGGTTCTGTTGAAGTAAGCGCACGGCCATGCCTTCCGTTCTAAAGCGCTGCGCGCGATCCTGCTCAAGTCCTCATCTAACTTCTCCCAGCTGTCGGGCGGGTTGAGGTACATGAGCTCGGGGTCGAGCCTTGTCATCTTGTCGGTGAGCGCGCGCCACTGGCCCGCCGTGCTGTCGCCCAGGTCGAAGTCGGTGGTGTAGACCCAGCGCTTGATGCTGTAGGCATTGCCGTTGCCGCCGAACAGCGCCACAGTGTCGAGCGGAATCTCTCGCCCCTCAGCATCTTTGGGCAATTCGATAGCCATTTCTTCCTCCGTTTCTAGAGCCTCCCGCGGCTCCCGTTCCTCTCGTCCATTCGCCGGATGGCGGCGTCGACCTCGCCCTGCGTGGCGCCCACGGCGGCGAGCAGGTTCACGGTCGCCTGAACGGTGTCCAGGCACTCGTCGATGAGGTCGTCGCGCATGTCCCTCCAAGCCGACAGGAACGGGCTGCGGCGCATGCCATCCAGCTCCTGCCACGCGCCGAACGCCTAGGCCGCCTCCTCGAGCGGCTTGAGGGCCTGCGCCTTGCTGTCCTCGACCTCGCGGAAAGCGCGCAGGTTCAACAGGTACCCGTCAGTCATAGTTCCTCTTCCCCAGCCCCAGCAGCTCGGCGATGTCCGGCCCGGCGAGCCGCCACAGCGTGGCGCTCATGCCCTCGAGGTACCCGACGGCCCTCGTGGCCTTGAGGATGTCACGGGCCTGCTTGTTCCAATCGATTACGCTCATCGCGCCTCCCAGTAGTTGCATCTGGCCTCGGCCTGCGTGCGGTGCACGAACTCCGGCCTTCGCCCGCACTCGCACTCCGTGCGCTCCACGCCGTGGATGGTGCGCAGCACCGTCACGCCGCAGTGCGAGCAGTTCTCGCAGCGCTCCTCCCGGAGCCCGTCCTCGTAGATGTCCGGCCTCTCGTTCCCTGTCATCGGTATCCCCTCTTCCCGTACCTTCCGTCGTTCACCATGTTCCTGATGTGGCTCCGCATCTCCCTGGCCGCCTGGTCGCCCTCGGGCGGCAGCTCGCGCCCGCTCGCGCACTTGACGCAGTGGACGCGCCAGCCGCCGCGGTAGCGCTCGAAGTGCCCGAACCCGGGAGGCGTCCACCTGCCGCACTCGCGGCAGTAGCCGCCGTAGACGTTCCTAGCCATTCCCCTGCTCCTTCCTGTAGACGTCGCGGGCCATCGCCTCCGCGAGCTCGCGCATGTCGGTCACCTCGGCGCACTCCGCGCCGAAGAACATGCCGAGCTCGCCCCTCTTGTGCCTGTCGCACCGGTACGCCCGGCAGATCTCGGGCCTAGCGGCGTAGACCGCGCACTCGCGCCCGTCCGTCAGGTACGGGCACAGCAGGTCGCACTCCGCCCTGGGCTCGGCGGGCTCGATTCCGTTCCGGCGCACGTACGCCTCGAGGCGCACCCGGTCGAACGGGCTCACGGGCAGGAAGCGCGAGCAGCACTCGCCGCAGCCCCTGCAGTCGCCCGCGTAGAGGTCGGTCACGTCGTCGCTCCGGTGCCCGGCGTGGATGGCCGCGGCGACGGCCCTCTCGTCATTCATCGGCCTGCCCCTTCGCCCCTGCCGTGGGCGGCGGCCCCTACTTGGAACATCCGGCCACCTTCTCGTCGTAGATCTTCTTGAGGTCCCGGTGCATGAACCGGGTGAACTCCTCCTCGCCGACGTCGTCCGCCAGCGCCACATATCGCATCGCATCGTGGCACCATTCGTCGAAGTCGAGCAGCCTTCCGCTGAACGCGCTCTTGACGTCCGTGACCTCGGCGTAGGTGAAGCGGGTCAGCATCTCCTCGCGCATGACCTTGTCGGCCAGCGCCTCGATGGGCGTCTTGGGGCGGTTGATGATCCGGCTGTAGCCGTTCGCCCTCTTTGTCATAGCGTCGAGCTGCTTGAACAGCTTGTTGTTCTCGGCCGCGAGGCGCTCGTTGCGGCGCTGCTCGTAGTCAAGCTCGGCGAGCACGTACTGCTCGCAGTTGGTGATCTCCATCGTCATTTCACCTCTCGGATGATCTCGTTTCCGTAACGGTCGGTGATGGCCCAGTAGCCGAACATGTAGAGGTCGGGGCTGTGCGGCGGGTACTCCCTGAGCATCGTGCCGGACCACCATGCCTCCTCGGCCGCCCCGGTGCGCCATACCCACTCGGCCCTGAGGCCGCCGTCGTGGAACTTCCCGTGGCACCCGGTCGTGCCGGAGCCGCACAGGGCGAACAGCGGGCTGCGCAGCTCCCACACCCCGTTTGGCGTGACGAGCCTGAACGTCTTTCCCCACGACCTGCGGGCGACGTGGTGGCAGTTGGAGGCGCGCCTACCGCACACCGCGCACCGGGCCTGCGTCGGCTCGTATGCCGTGTCGTGCGTGTACCTCGCCCCGAGGTGGGGCTTGCCGTACAGCTCGGCGCGCTCCTTCGGCCATCCCCTCAGCAGGCCCGCGTCGAGGATCATGAGAGCCTCCTCTCGCACGCGGCGCGGGCGGCCAGCAGCCTCCGCGCGTCCTGGTACAGCCCGAACTCCGCCCTGCCCGCGGTCGTGCCCCGCGGGGCCTCGACCTTGGCCGGGTCGATGCCCGGGTGCTCGGACGCCCACCTTCGCTCCTGCTCGGCCAGTGCCTCCTCGGGCGTCCTGGTCGGCCTGAACGTCGCGGCCTCGACCTCCGAGGCGGTGGGCTTGCCGCGGCTGCGGGCCTCGGCGTCGAGCTCGCGCTGGCGGCGGTGCCACTGCCGGGCCTGCGGCTGCCAGTCCGAGATAGGCATGCCGTTCGACTTGCGCCAGCCCTGAGACGCGTAGAAGTCGAAGAACGCCTGCGGGTCGCCGTTGAGGCAGTTGACCCCGAAGTACGCGGCGACCTCCTCGGCGGTCGGCGGCTCGAAGCCCTCGGGCGCGGCGCACGCGTCCGCACTGCCCTGCACTGGAATGGCCTGGCTTGGTATGGACTGGTATGGATTGGTATATAAGGAGGGGTTTTCAGGTTCCGAAACCCCCGTTTCGGTAGTTTCCGAAACCTCGAAACCCCCGTTTCCGTTTTCCGAAACCCCCGTTTCCGAGGTTTCCGCATCCTCCGAAACCCCCGTTTCGGCCTTACTGGACTTCGGCGGCCTGCCGCCCTTGTTCTTGTTGCGGGCGGCGAGGCTGTTGTCGATGTCCTCGCGGAGGCTCTCGAACACGGCACTGAGCGCCCAGTCGGCGAACTCCGGCTCGATGCCGTTGGTGCCGTACTGGATGATGGCCCAGCACAGCTCCCCGCGCGGCCCCTCCGGCACGCGCTCGAGGGCGGCGGTGAGCTTCGGGAACCACGTGAACTTGCTTGCCATCAGAACCACCCCCAAAGAAGCGAAGAGAAGAACAGGAAACCCGAGGAGAAGGAGGCGGCGAAAAGGGCCGCCTCCCAGTGGTCACGGATGGTGTCGGGCAAGCGCCCCATCAGAACGGGATGTCCTCGTCGTACACGTCCAGCTGCTGCTGGGCGGGTGCCGGCTGCGGCGCTGCCTGCTGCGGTGCCGGTTGCGGTACCGCCTGCGGGGCCTGCTGGTAGGCCTGCTGGGCGTTCCACTGCGGCGCGGGCTGCTGGGGCGCCGGATGCGGGGCGTACGCCTGCGGCGCGGGCTGCGGCGCCTGTCGGGGCGGGTACGCCTGCTGCTGGTAGCCCTGCGGCGCGTACTGCTGAGGCGCCTGCTGCCCGTTGGGGTTCTGGCTCATGAGGACGACCTCGTCGGGGATGATCTCGACCTTCGAGCGCCTGCCGCCCCCGTTCTTGTCCTCCCAGGAGCTGTAGCGAAGCTTCCCCTCGATGGCGACCTTCATGCCCTTGCGCAGGATGCGCGAGAGCGCCTCGGCGCGGTTGCCGAACATGGTGCAGTCGATGAAATTGGGGTAGTCCTCCCACTCCCCCGTCTGCTGGTTGCGGCGGCGGTCGTTGACCGCGACGCCGAAGCCCAGCACCTGCGTGCCGCCCGGCGTGACGCGCAGCTCGGGGTCTCGGGTCAAATTGCCCGACACGACCACTCTGTTGATGCTCATCTGAATGTCTCCTCTCCGCCGCTCGTCCATGTCCTCTGGATGTCGGCGTCTACTGTCTTGATTCGCAGCTTCAGCGCCATGATTGCCTCGCTCGATGCCTTGTAGAGGGCTTCGGCGCAGTCGCGCAGCTGCTTCTTCTCGGCTATCTCCTCGCGCCCCCGGCACAGGTCGCCGATGATAGTCACCGGCGTGCCCTTGGAGCGCTCCTCGAGGATGGCGATGCGCAGCGCCTTGCGGTAGTCCGCCTCGTTCTCGGCGTACTGCTGGCCGGTCCGCCTGAGCGTGTCCAGCTCCGCCATGAGGCGCTCGAACAGCTCCTCGCGCTGCGCGTACATGTCCTGCATGGCCTACAGGACGCGCCACGTCGGGGTGGCGCAGCAGCCGGGATGCTTCTTGAACTCCTCGTACTGCTCTTTCGACTCGAAGGCGTAGGCCGTGCCGCAGGCCTTGCACTTCGCCGTGAAGCCGCCGCTCTCGGGCGGCTTCTTCTCGGGCTTGTCCGACAGCGCGTCCGGGTCGCTCTGCCCGTCGATGGCGAACAGGCCGCAAAGCGCGTACTTGCGCGCGTAGCTCGACGCCATCCCGGTCACCTGCGCGTCGTCGGAGCCGCTCTTGTGCTCCGCCTCGCGGGCGTAGGCCTTGAACTCCTTCTTCTCGCCGTGCCCGTCCACGAAGAACAGGGTGCACGTGGCCTCGACGTAGTAGCGGTCGCCCACCTTGCAGATGTTGTCGTGGAGCGTGAACGCCACGCCGGCCTCCTTGCATGGCTCCTTGAGCGCGGCGACGATGTCCTCGAACGAGCGGTAGCCGAACTTCCCGAATGCGTTGTAGCGCGCCTTGGGGACGGTCACGGAGCGCTGCACCTTGGCTATCGCCTGGGAGAGCGTCATCTCCTCGTCGGCCATCTAGCACACCCCCTTGCACTTGATGGTGCCGGTGATGCCGCGCTCGCGCAGCGCCGCGGCGAGCAGCTCCATCTGCGAGCGGGTCGCGGACGGGATCTCGACCGTCCACGCGCAGGACGGCTCGGGGCTCGCCGCGACGGCGGGTTCCGCCTGGCGCCTCGGCGCGGGGCGCGGCGCGGGCTCAGACTCGACCGCCTCGCGCATGGCGGCGATGCGGGCGTCCTCCTCGTCGGCGGCGCGGGCGGCGTTGAGCGCCGAGCCGAGGTCGAGCGTGCGGAACAGCTCGCGCTCGGCGACCTCGTAGTGGGCCATGGAGTCGCGCTGCGCCTTGAGCGTGTCCCAGTCGCGCGCGACTGCCGAGACCTTGGCCTCGAGCGCCTTCTTCGCCTTGACCTCTCCGAAGCCCTTGTTGAGCCACTGCTTCTCGTGGAGGCGCTCGTACGGCACGACCGGCGCGAGGAGCTCCGCGAACGTCTCGTAGTGCTCCTTGAGCTTGGCCATTGCGCGGGACTTGCGGTCCTCCTCGGCCTGGTCGAGCTGCGCCTTGATGCCGTCCGACGCGCCGTCGATGATGGACGTGATCTCCTTGCAGCGCTTCTCGAAGGCGGCGAGCGGCTTGTTGTACTCGCGCTTCACGGCCTTCCGGCGCTCCTCTATCTCGTTCTTCAGGCCGTTGAGGTAGAGGCGGTCGTTCTTGGCCTCCTTGATGGACTCGTCCTTGGTCAGGTCGTACTTGGCTCCCTCGTAGTCCGCGACCTTCGCGCGGATGCTGTCCTCCATCGCGTCGAAGTTGGCGCTGATGACGGACGGCGAGTACGTGACGACGAGGTCGGGCGCCCCCTGCTCCTCGATGACCTCGGCCACGACCTTCTCGGCCCCGTTCTCCCCAGCCATTACCTGACCTCCTCGTTGAGCATCCGGTTGTACTTCCTCTCGGTTAGCGCCTCGTCGATGACCACCGCGTGCCCGACGATCCACTTGGCGAGCCTCTCGCGCGCGTCCAAGAACCTGTCGAACGCCTCGTCGGACTTCGTTATGACCGAGATGGTGGACATCGCCTGCTCCTCCGTGGCGAGGTCGGCCAGCTCGGCGAACATTCCCTTGTAGTCCTCCATCACTCGGTCACCTCCCCGTCGTGGCTCACGAACAGGATCTGGGGCTGCTTGCTCTGGATGGACAGCCAGACCTCCTCGCCGCTCTTGCGGATGGCCTCGAACGCCGCGCTGTCCTCCGTGTCGACCTCGAACTGCAGGACGGCGACGCCGCCTTTAACGGTGGCCTGCTTGAACTTGGCCTCGATCTCCACCGGTATGTTTGTGCTCTCCATTGCTATTCCTCCCTGTCTGCGCCCGCGAGCATCGCCGCGAACGTCTCCAACGTCATGGTCACGAACTGCTCGCCCGGGATGGCGGTCCCGCGGCGCTTCCAGACGACCACGCCGTAGTCCGCCCCGCGGTTCCTGCGCTCGGTCTCCGCCTCGCGCAGCCACTTGGGCAGCTCGTGCCTTCCCTGGTAGTCCTTGCACTCGATCGCGATGCCCCGCCCGGCCACCGACACGCCGCGGATGTCGCCCGTGTCGTGCGAGCCGGTCTTGACCTGCCTGTCGATGTCGCCCCCCAGCCTCCCGGCGAGGTAGTCGGCGACCAGGCGCTCGAACCTCGTGCCCGCGTCCCTCGCGGTCCTCCTGCTCCTACTCATCGACGAAACCGTCGCTCTTGGAGCGGTGCTTGTTGAATGCGTGCCTCAGGTGCGGGTAGCGCGCCTCCATGATGCGGGCGAGGCTCGGCGCGAGGCCGTTCTTCACGCCGACGTGCAGCTCGTTGCGCACCATGTGGATGAGGTAGTTGATCGAGACGTAGCCCTTGCGGTTGAGGCGGGTGGCCTGCTCGACCATGAAGTCCCACGCCCGCGGGTGCTCTCATATCCACGCGCGCGCGTCCGCCATGTCCTGCTCGCCGTCCGCGCCGAGGCCGAATATCTCGAGCTGGTTGCTCATCGGCTTCTGGCGGTATCTCTCGTCGTTACGCATTGACCGCTCCCGCCGCGCATGCGGCCTTGGCCGCCTGGACCGCGCCGTCCATCGTCGGGAGGACGAAGACGGTCAGGACCGCCGCGAACAGGACCGCGGCGGCGATGAAGCCGACCATGGCCCCCGCCCTGAACGCATCGGAGTCGAGCTGCTCGCGGGCGGTCGGTCGGTATGACTTGGGTGCTATGATGGTCTGAGCCTCATGTCTGGGGCTGTTTCGGCGAGTGCTCGCAAGTTGGTAGCTGGGGGCGCTCGCTTCTTTGTATGTGTACATCTTGTGTTCCCTTCTGATGTTTTCGCAGGTAGATGCTGGTGTGGCTTTTAGGGTGGCTATTTTGGGACTTTTTTGGCGCGGCTCTTGGCGCTGTAGCACCTCTGCCGCTCCCTGTCGTTCCGCTTGGCCCTCGCCGCCTCCTCGCGCATCGCGTTTGCCTGCTCCCTGAGGTCTGCCACGTGGCCCTCCTTCGTGCACTCCGCGCACCAGCCGTTCGCCCTGTTCAGCGGCTTGAACGTCGTGCGCCCGCACTTCGGGCACATCCAGCGCTGACGGAGCGATATTCCGCATCTGCGCGCCTGCCACTTGACCGCGTCGGTGCTGCGGCCCAGTGCCTTGGCTATCTCCTTGGCTCCGTCGCCGGCGTGTTCCCTCAGGTACCGGATCTCACGTGTCGACCATGGCCTCACTGTCTCTTGCTCCCCTCCTTCCTCTCCCATTCCCGGTATGCCGCCCGAAGCGTCGAGCACATGGCGTCGAGCGCTATCTCGCGCGGGTTCTTGGGCTTGTTCTCCTGCTGCTTGGCCTCGCTGGCCATTTAGACCGCAGCCATAGCGTTTACGGCTCGCTCATCGCACATGTCGAGCAGGTAGCTGGCGTTACAGCCATAGAATCGGCATGCACGGTAGATAAAGTCTCCTGGCATGCTTCTTGGGTCGTTCTCGTATTTCGCAAGCGTTTTAGGAGATACGGCGAGCTTTGAAGCCGCCTCCGCTTGCTTCAGTCCGAGACGCGTACGCTCAGATGCTAGGTTCCTCATTGGTACTTCCTCCTATCAACTATGCATCTGGTTAGTACTTACGAGCTTTATAGTACGCACAGTACTAGTACATGTCAAGAAGAAATCTGTACAATTGCGCTTTATATTGGTACTATGCGAACTATAAGAAGTAAGCGTTTACAGATTCTAAGGAGGGCGTGAGATATGCATACGCGGTTGAAGGAGGTTCGTAAGGCAGCCGGCTATAAGCAGCAGGATGCCGCCGAGGCCTTCGGCGTTTCCCTCGGCACATATAGAAACTGGGAACAGGGGCGAGTCATCATGAATGGCGAGCAGCTTATCGAAGCGGCCCGTTTGTTCAACTCAAACGTTGATTACATATTGATGACCGACGTATGCGCAAGAGAATTTGATATGCAGCGCCGTGAACTTGATCAGCTCTTTGATGAATTAAGCGCAGAAGGTCGAGCGGTATTGCTCGATGTTGCAAGATCGCTTTCTTTGCATATATCTAATGATGCTCAGACTGGCGTTTACGTTTAGGAATAGCTATGAGTCTTAAAGACCTTCGGCAGCGTTCTGGGTTGACGCAAAAAGAGGCCGCGAACGTGTTCGGCCTCAAATACCGGACCTATCAAAACTATGAGCTTGGAAACACTAGCCCCGACATGGACACGGCGGCTGAATTTGCCCGTTATTTCAAATGCACCATCGGAGAGCTGTTCGACCTTGAAGAAGGTGACGGTGAACAAATTGGCGGACCTGATCGCGAGCTTTTGAATCTATTTAACTCAATGAGTAAAGACGGCCAAAAGGCTTTAATGGCCACTGCAAAAAGCCTCGCCGAGACTTTTCCGTTAGAAAAAGAGAGCGGGGTGCGTTAAATACAGGCCAGATTGAAGGAAGTTAGGAAGCTCACTTGAGAGAAACCTGCTGAAGGAATAGGGATAGCCACGACATGGAATACCGCTACGTACTTGCCCATTACTTAGATAAGGCAGGGATGTCACAGGCTGAGCTAGCTGCCAAAATCGGCTCACCGCGCTCGACGGTCTCTGCGCTCCTCAGCGGAAGGGCCAAGGAACCAACGTTGGGGAAAGCAAAGGCCATAGCTGACGCATTGGGCGTATCTCTCGATGAAATGGCAAGGAAAACGCTTGGAGAGTGATAGCCACGATGGCCGCAAGGTTAAGGCTGAGAGAAGCCAGACTGAAGTACGGAGCTAAGCAGTCGGAAGTCGCATCGATACTGGGCGTTTCCGTATCCAGCTATTCAATGATGGAGAGTGGCACGCGCACGACAAGTGGCGACAAGATTGCCAAGCTCGCAAGGTTCTATGGATGCTCAGCGGACGAGCTGCTAGGAACTGGCGCGTGGGAAGCTCACGACATGCAGCTGGCGCGCGCACTGAATGAATACATTACCGAGCTCGGCATGCGACAGGTCGACGTTTGCCGAAAATCGGGCCTATCAGACGCCCACGTCTCACAGCTTTTCAGCGGAAAGATAAGAGACCCGAAGGTTAGTGTCGTGAGAAAGGTTACTCAAGCCATGGGAATATCCGTGGACGACCTACTCGATAGAGCAGAGTCATACCGCGAGTAAACACTAAAGAGCCCCGTCGGCAGCGCTGGTACCGCTTTAGCCGACGGGGCATCCAACCAGTGCACCCATGCAAACTCAACTTGAAGGAAGGGTGACATATCTATTATGCCAAAGAGGGCAGTGATATACGCGAGATTCTCGTGCAACAGGCAGCGCGAGGCATCCATCGAGGACCAGCTGCGCGTCTGCCGCGAGTGGTGCGCGCGCGAGGGCTACGAGGTCGCGGCGGAGTACTGCGACCGCGCCGTGTCGGGGCGCACCGACGACCGCCCCGAGTTCCAGCGGATGATAGCCAACGCCGGCGAGAGCGAGATCGTCCTCGTCTACATGATGGACCGCTTCAGCCGCGGCGAGTACGACGCGCCGATATACAAGCGCGAGCTCGCCACGCACGGGGTCAAGCTGGTCTCGGCGCTCGAGCAGATACCCGACAGCCCTGAGGGCATCATCTACGAGAAGCTGCTCGAGGGGCTCGCCGCCTGCGAGTCGAGGAAGACCGCCATCAGGACCAAGCGCGGAATGGAGGGCAACGCCCTCAAGTGCAAGACCAACGGCGTGCGCATCTTCGGATACCGCAGGAACGGGGACGACGAGTACGAGGTCGACGAGGCGCAGGCGGCGTGGGTGCGCGAGGCCTTCGCGCTGAGGCTCGAGCGCATGTCCATGAACGCGATAGCGCGCGAGTTCGCGCGGCGCGGCCTCAGGACGCGCAAGGGCAACCCGTGCGGCCAGGCGATGGTGCAGCAGATGCTGCGCGACCGAAGGTACACGGGCAGGTACGAGTGGGGAGGCATCGTCCGCGAGGGCGGGATGCCGCAGATCGTGGACGAGGTGACGTTCATGGAGGTCCAGGGAATCAAGTGCCGCAAGCAGCGCTCGAGCGAGAACTGGGGCGACTTCGCCCTCGCGGGGGCGGCGCTGTGCGCGGAATGCGGCAGGAACCTGCAGGGCGTGAGCGGCAGGGGCCGCAACAACGTGAAGTACGAGTACTACAGCTGCCCGGGGTCGTGCGTCCGCAACATCAGGCGCGAGGAGCTCGAGGGCTCCATAGCCTCGGCGCTGAGGGAGCTGCTGGGCGACCGCGGCGAGGCGCTGCAGATAGCCAACATGGTAGCGGAGCGCGCGGACACTGCCGAGGTGAGGGCGCGCCGCAGGCAGGCGGAGGACTCGCTCAGGGCCGCGGAGAGGGGCCTGAGGAACATCCTCAACGCCATCGAGCAGGGCGTGATAGCGCCGGGCGTGAACGAGCGCATAGCCGAGCTCGAGGAGCAGCAGGCGCGCGCGAGGTACGACCTCGAGGCCATCACGGACGAGCGGATAGACCCGGAGCGCTTCGCCGACTTCCTGCAGTGCGGGACGGCGCTCGACGACGCGACGCTGCTGAAGGCGTTCGTGTGGCAGGCTGTCGTCTCGGAGGACGAGATACTGGTCACGCTGAACTACGACAAAAAGGGCGAACCCGCCAGATTGGACATCCAGCGGGTTCGAGCAAAATTGGAATGGTGCCCCATGTTGGATTCGAACCAACGGCCTTCTGCTCCGGAGGCAGACGCTCTAATCCCCTGAGCTAATAGGGCCAACGTTTGACATTATACCCAAGTGCACCACGGGCTATCAAAATAAAAGAAAAAGCTTTGCAATTCCGAGGAAGACGCGGCGCAACGGCCCACTTTAGAAGGCAAAAGCGAGTCAGATAGTATAAACTCTCATGCACCATATATACACGGCTCGCGATGCGGGCCGTTTTTGCAAAAGTTATCCATCGAGGTGAGAGGCACACCATGATTGCAATTTTAAAGCAGAGCGCCAGCGACGAGGCCGTCGGCCATATCGTCAGCTGGATTGAGAAAAAGGGCCTGAAGACCGATGTCTCGCGCGGCGAGAACGAGACGATTATCGGCCTGGTGGGCGATACGACCAAGATCGACCCGTTCCTGCTCGAGTCCATGGATGTCGTCGAGCGCGTGCAGCGCGTCTCCGAGCCGTTCAAGCGCGCCAACCGCAAGTTCCACCCCGAGGACTCCGTCATCGACTGCGGCCACGGCGTCAAGATCGGCGGCGACCAGTTCCAGGTCATCGCCGGTCCCTGCTCCGTCGAGGGCGAGAACCTCATCCGCATCGCACGCCGCGTGAAGGCCGCCGGCGCCACGATGCTACGCGGCGGTGCCTACAAGCCCCGCACCTCCCCCTACGCCTACCAGGGCATGGGTCCCGCCGGCCTCGATCTGCTGTGCGAGGCGTCTGCCGAGCTCGACATGCCGATCGTCACCGAGATCATGGACCCGCGCGACGTGCAGGTCTTCCTGGACAAGAAGATCGACGTCATGCAGATCGGCGCCCGCAACGCCCAGAACTTCCCCCTGCTCAAGGAGGTCGGCAAGACCCAGACCCCGATTCTGCTCAAGCGCGGCATGTCCGGCACGATCGACGAGCTGCTTATGGCAGCCGAGTACATCATGAGCGAGGGCAACGACAACGTTATCCTGTGTGAGCGCGGCATCCGCACCTTCGAGACCCGCACCCGCAATACCTTCGACCTCAACGCCGTGCCGGTGCTGCACCACCTGTCGCACCTGCCCGTCGTCGCCGACCCCAGCCACGCCACCGGCTACACCCGCTACGTTGAGCCCATGGCGCTCGCCGCGACCGCCTGCGGTGCCAACGGCCTGGAGATCGAGGTCCACGACGAGCCGAGCCGAGCCTGGTCCGACGGCGCCCAGGCCCTCACCCCCGATCAGTTCGACGACACCATGCGCCGCATCCGAGCCATCCGCGAGGTCGTCTGCCAAGAGACCATGGAGTAGCTCATGGGTACGGTGAGAAACGCGCGTGTTAACCAGGGCGGCCCCAAGTGCGCCGGTATCGTCGGCCTGGGCCTCATCGGCGGTAGCTTTGCCCGCGGCTATGCACAGACGGGCGTTCGCGTGCTGGCCTGGGACCCCGATGACGATGTCATGACGGCCGCCAGCATGGGCACTGTCGCCGGAGAGCTCAACGACAAGACACTCGGCGAATGCGACATCATCGTCCTTGCCTGCTATCCCGAGGCATGCATCGAGTGGCTCGAGGCGCACGCCCAGGCGCTCGCCGACGCCACCGACACCGACGCCATCATGGGTCCCGTGGTGATCGACACGGTGGGTGTCAAGGGCATCGTGTGCGAGCGCGCCTTTGAGCTTGCCCGCGAGCACGGCTTTTACTTTGTGGGTGCGCACCCCATGGCGGGCACGCAGTACTCGGGCTATGCGCACTCCCGCGCCGACCTGTTCCAGGGCGCCCCCCTGGTGCTCGTGCCGCCCGCGGTGGACGATGCGCTCAAGCTGGAGCTTTTGGGCCAGGTGCGCGAGATGGTGCGCCCCTTGGGCTTTGGCAAGTTCAGCGTGACCAGCGCCGCCGAGCACGACCGCGTCATCGCTTTCACGAGCCAGCTAGCGCACGTGGTGTCAAACGCCTACGTAAAGAGCCCGACCGCCCAGGTCCACCACGGCTTTTCGGCCGGTAGCTACCGCGATCTCACCCGCGTGGCGCACCTCAACCCGCAAATGTGGTCCGAGCTCATGATCGACGACGCCGACGCGCTCGCCTTCGAGATCGACCATCTAATCGACTCGCTCGGCGCCTACAGCCGCGCCCTTAAGGACCGCGACCAGCGCTATCTGGAGAATCTCCTTGCCGAGGGCGACCGCATTAAGCGCGCACTCGACGACGAGGCCTCCCACTAGACCACCTATCACGCCAGGTCGAAAGGACCGAAGCTTATGGCGATTACCATCGATATCGACACCGCACGCCCCTACCAGGTGCATGTAGGCACGTTTTTGCTGGAGCAGGCGGGACCGCTCGTGCGCGCCACTGCAGGCGGCACCAAGGCCGTCATCGTGACGGACACCAACGTGGGCCCGCTCTACCAGATGCCCGTTAAGCAAAGTCTGGAGGCGTCTGGCTACGAGGTGAGCATCTGCACCTTCGAGGCCGGTGAGGCCCATAAGCGCGCCGAAACCTATGTTGCCATTTTGGAGTTTGTGGCCGAGCACGAGCTTTCGCGCTCCGACGTGATCGTGGCACTCGGTGGCGGCGTCGTGGGCGACGTGGCGGGCTTTGTGGCCGCCACCTACATGCGCGGCTGCAAGTTTGTGCAGATCCCGACGAGCCTGCTCGCCATGGTGGATTCGTCGGTGGGCGGCAAGACCGCCATCGACCTGGCTGCCGGCAAGAACCTGGCCGGCGTCTTTTGGCAGCCGAATGTGGTTATCGCCGACGTGGGGTGCCTGGCCACCCTCACGCCCGAGCAGTTCGCCGACGGCTGCGGCGAGGTCGTCAAGCACGCCGTGATCGCCGACCCGGAGCTTTTCGCCGAGCTGGAAAAGACCCCGCTCACGCTGGAGCTGCTCAACCGCGATGTGGCCCGCGTAGCACTCATCATCGCCCGCAACATCGACATCAAGCGCGCCGTGGTCGTCGCCGACGAGCACGAAACCAACCAGCGCAAGCTGCTCAACTTTGGACACAGCGCCGGACACGCCGTCGAGGCCTGCGAGCACTTTGAGCTCGGACACGGCAACTGCGTGTCGATCGGCATGGGCATCATCACGCGCGCCGCGGCCCTGCACGGCATTTGCGATGCTGCACTGCCCGGTCGTATTGAGGAGCTCTGCGCCCGCCATGGCCTCAAGACCCGCTGCGACCTAGATGCCGATGCCGTCTTTGCCGAGGCGCTCCACGACAAGAAGCGCGCGGGCGACACCATCGACCTGGTGATTCCGCACGGCATTGGCCGCTGCAGCATCGACCGCACGCCGCTTTCCACTTTCCACGAACTCATTGCCGAGGGCCTCGGCCAGAAGGGAGACGCATCCGCATGCTAGCCCGCATCACCCCGTCCCCGCTTAAGGGCACCGTTCCCGCCATCGCGTCCAAGTCGATGGCGCACCGTCTCATCATCTGCGCTGCGCTTGCCAACGGCGAGACACACGTCGCCTGTAACACCACCTGCGCCGACATCGAGGCTACGGTGCGTTGCCTTACGGCCCTGGGTGCTCGCATCGAGACCGTCGAGGACGGCTTCCAGGTCCACCCCACCATGAAGAGCATTGAATTTGGCCTGCTCAAGGCCCTAGCCGGCGGCACGCTCGACTGCGGCGAGAGTGGCTCCACGCTGCGCTTTATGTTGCCCGTCGCCTGCGCGCTGGGCGCAGAAGCAACTTTTGTGGGTCAGGGACGCTTAGGCGCCCGCCCGCTGTCCCCGCTCTCGGACGAGATTATCGCCGCCGGCTGCGACCTACAGGGTCTGGGCGGTTTTCCGCTCAAGACGAGCGGCCGCATGCGCCCGGGCACCTTTGTGCTTCCGGGCAACGTGAGCTCGCAGTATATCTCCGGCCTGCTGCTGGCGGCCCCGCTACTGGCCCAGCCCTCCTGTGTGCAAGTGACCGGCCTCATTGAGAGCCGCCCCTACATCAACCTGACGATCCAGGCCATGAAGGCCTTCGGCGTCGAGGTCAACGTCGAACGTATTCCGGCCAAGGACGGCCAGCCCGAGGTCACGAACTTCCGCGTAAACAGCGGATCGTACCGCACGCCCGGCAGCGTAGCCGTCGAGGGAGACTGGTCCAACGCCGCCTTTTGGCTGTGCGCCGGCGCCATCGGCACCGACCCCATCACCGTCGAGGGCGTGTCGCTGAGCTCCGCACAGGGCGACCGCAACGTGCTCGCCGCGCTTTCGCGCTTTGGTGCCCGCATCGTTCGCTCCACCAACGCCGCCACCGTGCAGTCCGACAAGCTCGCCGGCTTTGAGATGAGCGCCCACGACATTCCGGACCTGGTGCCCGTCATCTCGGCCGTGGCATCGCTGGCACAGGGCCGCACCTTTATCCGCGATTGCGCCCGTCTGCGTATCAAGGAATCCGACCGCCTGGTCACCACCACCCGCGAGCTCACCGCGCTGGGCGCGCAGGTGCGCATTGCCGGCGATGACCTCATCATCAAGGGTGTCGATGCCTTCACCGGCGGCGAGGTCGATTCGCACAACGACCACCGCATCGCCATGATGGCCGCCATCGCCGCGAGCCGCGCCACCGGCGAGGTCGTGATCCACGGCGCCGAGGCCGTCAACAAATCCTATCCCGATTTCTTCGACCACTACCGCCTACTGGGCGGCAAGGTCACGCTCGAGGAGGAATAGCATGTCCTCGACCTTTGGCAACGTCTTGCACTTAAGCATCTTCGGCCAGTCGCACTCCCCCGCTATCGGCTGCTCGCTCGATGGCATTCCGGCAGGTATCGCCGTGGACCAGGAGCAGCTGCAGGCCTTCCTTGACCGTCGCGCCCCCGGTCGCGACGAGACCGCGACCAAACGTCGCGAGGCCGACGCCGCGCATATCATCGCCGGTGTGGTTGATGGACATACCACCGGCGCACCCCTCGCCGCGATTATCGAGAACACCAACACGCGCTCCAAGGATTACTCCGAGCTGCGCCGCAAGCCCCGTCCGGGACATGCGGACTTCCCTGCGCGCTTGAAGTACCACAACATGCACGACGTCGCGGGCGGTGGGCACTTCTCCGGCCGCCTAACGGCTCCCCTATGCATCGCCGGCGGCATCGCGCTGCAGGCGCTCGAGGCCCGTGGCATCAAGGTCATGGCGCACGTCGCGCAGATCGGCGGCATCTCCGACCTGCCCATGGACGACATGGTCTATCGCGCGGCCGACCGCAAGGCGATCCTTACGAACGATCTGCCCTGCATCGACGCCGCCGCTGCCGGTCGCATGCGCGAGGAAATTCTGGCCGCGCGCGATGAACTCGACAGCATCGGCGGCATCGTGGAGTGCGGCATCTATGGGCTTCCCGCGGGCATTGGTGACCCCATGTTCGACGGCATCGAGAACCGCATCGCGCAGATCGCGTTTGGCATTCCCGCCGTAAAGGGCGTGGAGTTTGGCATGGGCTTTGCCGTGGCCGCCATGCGCGGCAGCGAGAACAACGACCCGTATCGCGTTGATGCCGAGACCGGCGAGATTGCGGTCGAGTCCAACAACGCCGGCGGCATCCTGGGCGGCATCTCCACCGGCGCGCCCGTCATGTGGCGTATGGCCGTAAAGCCGACGCCCTCAATTGGCCGCGAGCAGCAGACCGTAGACATGGACACCATGGAAAACGCCCAACTCTCGGTCCACGGTCGTCACGATCCCTGCATCGTCCCCCGAGCCGTCCCCGTTGCCGAAGCAGCAGCTGCCCTCGCGATTTGGGACGCCCTCCTCGAGGACGCCGCCCAGCTTTAGTCCACCCACCCCAAGGGTAGTTAATTTGGGACGGGGCTATTTTAGCTACCCCCATATACCGGTTCATATTTGCCCTGGCACCCATCGATTCGCCGACAGTCAAAGGGTAGCTAAAATAGCCCCGTCCCAAATTAACTACCCCCGCACAACGATTCACGAAAGGGGTCCCTATGGACCTTGCTGACATCCGCCAGGCCATCGATGGCATCGACACCACGCTCCTCAACAGCTTTGTCGAGCGTATGGACATTGCCACCGAGGTCGCCAAATCAAAGATCGAGATGGGCAAGGCCGTCTTTGACCCCGCCCGCGAGCGCTCAAAACTCAACAACCTCGCCAGCCGCGCGCCCGAGCGCTACGAGGCGCAGACCATCACCCTGTTCCGTCTCCTCATGAGCATGAGCAAAGCCGAGCAGCAGCGCTACATCAACGAGCTCAAGGGCATCACCGTCTCGCAAAAGGCCCACGCCACGGCTGCAGCCTCCGACACGCCCTTCCCTCAAACGGCCACCGTTGCCTGCCAGGGCGTAGAAGGTGCCTATAGCCAGATAGCCGCGTGCAAGCTCTTCGACGTGCCCGACATCGCGTTTTTCGAGACCTTCGAAGGCGTTATGCGCGCTGTGCGCGACGGCTTCTGCGAGTTTGGCGTGTTGCCCATCGAAAACTCAACTGCCGGATCGGTCAACGCCGTCTACGACCTGCTCGCCCAGTTCGATTTCCACATCGTGCGCTCGCTGCGCCTCAAGATCGACCACAATCTGCTCGTCAAGCCCGGCACCAAGCTCGCCGACGTGCGCGAGGTTTACAGCCACGGCCAAGCCATTGCCCAGTGTGCGGGCTTTATCGAGTCCCACGACCTGCACGCCACCAAGTACCCCAACACCGCCATGTCGGCCGAGATGGTCGCCAATTCCGACCGCACCGATGTTGCCGCCATCGCATCGCGCAGCTGCGCGGCACTCTATGGCCTGGAGGTGCTGGAGTCCAACATCCAGGACTCGGACAACAACTACACGCGCTTTGTCGTCATCAGCCGCGAGCCACGCGTCTATCCCGGTGCCAACCGTACCTCGCTCATGATCACCACGGCCAACGAGCCGGGCGCCCTCTATCGCGTGCTCGAGCGCTTCTACGCACTCAACATCAACCTCATCAAGCTCGAGAGCCGCCCCATCCCCGGTCGCGACTTTGAGTTTATGTTCTACTTTGACCTGGACTGTCCCTTTGGCAGCAAGGCCCTCGACGACCTGCTCGATTCGATCGACGACGTATGCGAGAGCTTCACCTACTTTGGCAGCTACACGGAGGTGCTCTAGATGACCGATACCGCCGCAACCCGCCCCTACGGCGTGCTGGGCCGCGTGCTGGGCCACAGCTACACCCCGACCATCTACAAGGAGCTGGCGGGGCTTGAGTACGTGCGTTTTGAGCGCGAGCCCGAGGATCTTGAGGCTTTTATGACGGGCGACGAATGGGAGGGCACCAACGTGACCATCCCCTACAAGCGCGCCGTCGTGGAATACCTGGACGAGCTGAGCCCGCTCGCCGAGCGCATGGGCAACGTCAACACCATCACGCGCCTGCCCGACGGCCGCCTGCACGGCGATAATACTGACTACTTCGGTTTCCAGTGCCTGGTCGAGGAGTTGGGCGTTGAGGTTGCCGGCAAGAAGGCCCTCGTGCTCGGTGCCACCGGCGGCGCCGGCACCACGGCAAGTATGGTGCTGGGAGACATGGGCGCCATCGTCGTACCCGTGGGTCGCACGAGCGAGGTCAACTACGACAATATCGCGCAGCAGTCCGACGCCTCCCTACTCGTCAACTGCACGCCCGCCGGCATGTTCCCCCATTGCCCCGACGCGCCTTGCACGCTCGAAGGCCTCGATGCGCTCGAGGGCGTCATCGACATTGTCTACAACCCCGCCCGCACGGGCCTGATGCTCGAGGCCGAGCGCCGCGGCATCCCCTGCATCGGCGGCCTGCTTATGCTTGTTGCCCAGGCGGCACAAGCTGTCGAGCGCTATACCGGCAAAGCCACCCCGCGCGAGAGGATCCTGGACGTAACGGAGCGCCTGTCACGCCGCGAACAGAACATCGCGCTGATCGGCATGCCGGGCTCGGGCAAGACCCGCGTGGGCGAGCAGATCGCCCAGCTCACGGGCCGCGAGCACATCGATCTCGATCGCGCCCTCGAGGAGCGCCTGGGCATGCCCTGCGCCGACTTTATCATCAAGTGCGGCGAGGCGGCCTTCCGCGAGCAGGAGACGGCAGCGCTGGCCGACATCTCCAAGCGCAGCGGCTTGGTGCTCTCCACCGGCGGCGGCGTGGTTACGCGCGACGAGAACTACCCTCTGCTGCACCAAAACAGCCAAATCGTGATGCTCAACCGCAAGCTCGACGAGCTCGCCCACAAGGGCCGCCCCATCACCGCGCGCGACGGCATCGACAAGCTGGCCGAGCAGCGTATGCCGCGCTACCGCGCCTGGGCCGACTACATCATCGACTCACGCGACTGCGCCGCCAACACCGCCCATGCCCTCCTCGACACCCTCCCACCCGCTCTCTAACCAAAACCACCACAAAGGGGACAGGCACCTTTGTGGTGGTTTTCCAACCGCAAAGGAAGCAACCATGAAAGCACTCGTCATCAACGGCCCCAACCTCAACATGCTCGGCATTCGCGAGCCAGGCATCTACGGCAGCGACAACTACGATCGCTTAGTGCAGATCTGCCAGGAAGCGGGTGCCGCACAGGGCTTCGACGAGGTCGAGGTCTTCCAGTCTAACCACGAGGGCAGCATCGTCGACAAGATCCAGGAGGCTTACGGAAAGGTCGACGGCATCGTCATCAACCCGGCCGCCTACACGCACACAAGCGTGGCCATCCTGGACGCGCTCAAAGCCGTCGCCATCCCGGCTGTGGAGGTCCACATTAGCGCAGTCGAGACCCGCGAAGACTTCCGCCAGGTGAGCTACGCCCGTCTGGCCTGCTTCGCCACCATCACCGGAGAGGGCCTGAAGGGCTACGCCCACGCGTTGGAGCTGCTGAAAGAGCATCTCGAAAAGTAAAATGCCAACCCCAACAAACAGCAGCGGCTTGCTCGCGCTCGGCTCCAGCAACACACAAGATGAAAAAAGCCCAGACCACCAAGCGGTCTGGGCTTAATAAACGATGGTGCTCCATGGCGGATTCGAACCGTCGACCTTGGGATTAGAAGTCCCCTGCTCTATCCAACTGAGCTAATGGAGCAAATAACCGCACGCCCAAGCACGCGCACGCGTGCCAGGCGCTAGTAATTATAACCTAGTTGAACTGCTCGCGGTACGCCTTGCAGACCTCATCAACCGGGCCGTCCATGCGAAGGTCGCCCTTCTCAATCCAAACGGCGCGCTGGCAGATGCGCTCAACCTGCTCCATGGAGTGCGAAACGAACAGAACCGTCACGTCGCCGCTCTGGATAAAGTGCTGAATACGCGCCTCGCACTTTTGCTGGAAGAACACATCGCCGACGGACAGCGTCTCGTCAACGATCAGAATATCGGGCTCGGTGATCGTCGCGATTGCAAAGGCAATACGCGCCACCATGCCCGAGGAGAAGTTCTTAAGCGGCATGTCGACAAAGTTCTGCAGCTCAGCGAACTCGATAATGCCGTCAAAGTTGGCGTCGATGAACTCCTTGGTATAGCCAAGCAGGGCGCCGTTCAGATAGATGTTCTCGCGGGCGGTCAGCTCGGGGTCAAAACCAGCACCAAGCTCAATCAGCGGCGCGATGTTACCGTGCACCTTAACGCTGCCCTCGCTTGGCTCAAGCACGCCAGCGATAATCTTGAGCATCGTAGACTTGCCGGAGCCATTGGTGCCGACCAGACCCACGACCTCGCCACGATGAATGTCAAACGAGATATGCTTAAGCGCCCTAAACTCCTCAAAGAACAACTCATGCTTGGCAAGCTTAATGAAGTACTCCTTGAGGTTGGTCAGCGACTCGGACGCCATGTTAAAGATCATGGTAACGTCGTCGACCTCGACAGCCAGAGGCTGCTCGCTGTAATCAACAACAGATTCAGTCATCACAGCACTCCTTAGATGTAGAGGATGAACTTGCGCTCGGACTTATGGAACACGGTATAGCCAATAATAAGCGCAAGAACCGCCCAGGCAACGCACATACCAAACGTCATAAGCGAGGGCGTAGTCTGGAACAGGAAGATATCGCGCATAAACTGCAGGTAGTTGAACATGGGGTTCGCATACATCAAGATACGCACGAGATGCGGCATTTGCGCAATATAGTCAGTCGTCCAGAAGATGGGCGTAATGTAAGTCCACGCCGTAATGACGACGCTCCACAGATGCATAACGTCGCGGAAGAAGACCGTAAGGGCAGAGAGCATCATGCCCAGCCCCATGCAGAAGCACATAAGCAGCAGCAGGCAAACCGGCAGCAGAATCAGGTGCCAAGAAGGCATAACGCGGAACCACAGCATGACGATGGCGACGGCGACCAGCGAGAAGGCAAAGTTGACCAGCGAGAAGAGCACCTTCTGCACCGGGAAGACCCAGCGGTGCACCTTAACCTTCTTGAGCAGAGGGGCAGCGCCCACGATCGACGTCAGGGCCTGGTTCGTAGACTCGGACATGACGGCAAAGGTAATGTTACCCACGATCAAGTACAGCGGGTACATCTCGGGCGTCATTGAGCCATTGCGACCCTGGCCAAAAATCGTCGAGAACACGATGGCCATGACGATCATCATCAGCAGCGGGTTGAGCACCGACCATGCGACGCCCAGAACGCTACGGCGATACTTGATCTTAAAATCCTTGGTAACCAGCTGACGAAGGATAAACGCGTCCTTCTCAAATTCGTTCTTAGCAAACGTCGCAGGCAGACTGCGAGTTTCTTGTTGCTTTGTCTGATCCGACACGGATGCAACTCCTTTACTCGTAATCGTTGACAAACGAACAGTATAGACCCGACGGCCATGCAAACGATTCGCGCAACAAAACTGGAGAACTAACCCACATCTTAGGATGCCAAGCCCAAACGGCTATACTTTCAAGGATTGAACGTATAAGGAGCATTGAGTGAATTCTGAATCCATCGCCGTCATCATCCCCTGCTACAACGAAGCGCCCACGATCGGCAAAGTCATCGACGACTTTCACCGCGAGCTTCCGCAAGCGACGGTCTATGTCTATGACAACAACTCGTCGGACGATACCTCACGCATCGCCACCGAGCACGGCGCCACGGTCCGCTTTGAGCCCCGTCAGGGAAAGGGCAACGTATGCCGCCAGATGTTTCGCGACATCGACGCCGATTGCTACCTGATGGTCGACGGCGACGACACCTACCCCGCCGAGGCGGCCAAGGCCCTCTGCGAGCCCATCCTTAACGGTACGGCCGACATGACCGTAGGCGATCGCCTTTCAAACGGCACCTACGCCGAGGAAAACAAGCGCGCCTTCCACGGCTTTGGCAACAATCTGGTCCGCGCCATGATCAAGTTGATCTATGGCTACAGCTTCGATGACGTCATGACCGGCTACCGCGCCATGAGCCGCCCGTTCGTTAAAACCTTCCCAGTGCTTTCCGAGGGCTTTCAGATCGAAACCGAGCTCTCGATCCACGCCGTCGACCACCGCTGGCGCATCAAAGATGTGCCCATCGAGTACCGCGACCGTCCCGAGGGTTCCGAGTCCAAACTCAACACAGTGAGCGACGGCATTAAAGTCGTTGCGATGATCGGCACGCTGTTCAAGGACTACCGCCCGCTGAAGTTCTTCAGCCTCGTAGCGCTTCTGTTCGCGGTATTCGGCCTCGCCCTGGGCATGCCCATCGTTGTCGAATATTTCCAGACCGGCCTCGTCCCGCGCTTCCCCACCGCTATGCTCGCCGCCTCGTTTATGTTCCTGTGCGGCCTGAGCCTTGCGACCGGCTTCATCCTAGATTCTGTAGCAAAGGTCGAAAAAAAGCAGTGGGAGGTCAACGTGTACAGCAAATACGCCTACGACGACCAGCCCGGCCACCCTACTTCCAAGCCAAGCGAGAGGTAGATCTTCCGCAAAATACTATTGGCACCACTGCGCAGATAGCCACCAACAAGAAAAGCCGCCGTTAAAGAACGGCGGCTTTTACTCTCGAAAAGTTAATAGCGCCTAGAGCGTCTTGATGTACTCCCCCAGCTCTTCCTCCCAGTCGGGCATGTGGAAGCCGGCAGCCTCGAGCTTGGACAGGTCGAGCGCGGAGTGGACCGGGCGCGGGGCGACGGGGCCCTCGGCGCTCGCGTAGTAGTCGGCGGTCGATACCGGCACGACCCTGTCCCCGTTGCCGTTGGCGGCCTCGAAGACGGCGCGGGCGATATCGGCCCAGGACTTGACGGTGCCGGAGCCGGTGCAGTCGTAGGTGCCGTAGGGGGCGTGCGTCCCCAGCACGTGGAAGATGGCCTCGGCCATGTCGCGCGTGAAGGTCAGGCGGCCCAGCTGGTCGTCAACGACCGTGACCTGCTCGAGCCCGTCCTCGGGGTCGGCGACGCGGTCGGACAGGCCCTTCATCGTCTTGACGAAGTTGCGGCCCTCGCCGATGACCCAGCTGGAGCGCATGATGTAGTGGCGCGGGCACCCGGCCACGGCGATGTCGCCGGCGGCCTTGGTCTGGCCGTAGACGGACAGCGGGCTGAGGGGCTCGTCCTCGTCATGCACCTCGGCGGTACCGTCGAAGACGTAGTCGGAGGACACGTGGACGAGGGTGATCCCGTGCCCGGCGCAGGTGCGTGCGAGAAGAGCGGGACCGGCGGCGTTGGCCTTCCAGGCGGTCACGCGGCCCTCGGGGGTCTCCGCCCTGTCCACGGCCGTGTAGGCGCCGCAGTTGATCACGGTGCCGTAAAGCGACCAGTCGTATTTTGAGTAGGCGTCCGGGTCGGACATGTCGAAGGTGTCGATGTCGCAGAAGTCGAAGCCCTTCGCCACGCCGCGCTCCTCGGCGAGCGCGCGCACCGCATGGCCCAGCTGGCCGTTGCAGCCGGTGACGAGCGTCCTCTTGGGCGCCATGGGGACGACGTCCCTGAGCATCGGGTGGTTGAGGTCGGCATCGGAGACGGTGGCCTCGTCGAGAGGGATGGGCCACTCGATGGCGAGCTCGGGATCGGCGAGGTTCACGAAGGTGTAGGTCCTCTTGAGCTCCAGCGACCAGTGGGCGTCCACCAGGTAGGTGTAGGCGGTGCCGTCCTCCA
>CATXXC010000001.1 GCA_958403385.1 uncultured Collinsella sp. | reverse complement strand
CGCCGGGCCGACTCGCTTCGGATGGGGCTCTACACCAACTTTCTCGACACTACCTGGGGCGCCTTCGCGTTTCCTCGGCTTCGCACCCTTGCGGGTTCGAATCCCTCCGCTTGCCTACAAGAAAGCGCCCTGGGCCGTTATGGACTCAGGGCGCTCAATTTTAAGGGCTGGGACGGAGGGATTCGAACCCCCAACAGCCGGCACCAAAAACCGGAGTTCTACCGTTGAACTACGTCCCAATGTGCGGTGTTGCCCAAAAGCAACTCGTTTAGTTTACCTAATCTGCGAGGGCATCGCAAACACCATCGAGCAGGCGTACGGCGAGTGTCTGCGCGTCGCTGGCCGTGAAAGTGCCGTTGTAGCGCGTCATGCCCGTGAGCTCAATGCGAATGCGAGCTGGCTTCTGCTGCGCGGCGACATTGGCGGTGCGGATGCGCTGGGCCAGGTTGTGGCACTCGGCGAGGGCGATTGTGGCGCGCGGCGCTGCATCTGCGGGCAGCTCATCGCTTGCGATCTCGAGCACCAGGTCAACGTCGGTTGGGACCTCGGAGTCGCAGAGCATCATGCCGCTGTTGTCGGTCGTTGCCGTGGCGATATTCCACATGCGCGACGCAACGCTGCGTGCGATGGGGTCCTCGCCGATAACGGCAATCTGGAAGCGCTCGAGCACGTTGGCGGCGCGAGCAAAACCGATACGGGACTCGGCTTCGGTGACCGAGGGCTTGCCCTCCCACACATGGTGCAGGCGGTTGATGTAGGCGTAGGTGTCCTGGAAGGCCATGCCGTCGGCAAACAGGCCGACATTTTCCTGGAACTGCTGCAGGGCGGCCTCGGTATGCGGACCAAAGTAGCCGTCGTCTTCGCCACAGGCAAAGCCCAAAACGTTGAGAGCGCGCTGCAGGGCCTGCACATCGGCGCCATGGAAATTGGGCATGCGCAGATAGAGAGTGCGGTCGCCCAGCTTATACGAAGCGTCTACAAGGGCGCTCCAGCAGGGGATATCGACGGCATGACCGGCAGCAAGGCCGCTGTCGAGCCTGAAGGTGCTGACGGCCTGCTCAGTGGTGGCTCCAAAGTACTTGTCGGTGACTTCGGCGGCATCAATCGTGTAGCCGAGCTGCAGGAGACGAGACTGCACGTCCTCGACGGCTGCTCCTTGCATGCCCGTTGTAATAGGTTCCATGAACGAACCCCTTTCGGCGTACCATTCGTACTATTTGAGCGTCTGTCGGATAGACAACGCAAAGGGATGCATAAACATGCACTCAACAGTGTAGCAAGTTGTGCCTAAATACGCTGCTGACAGGTTTTATAACCCCCGTTAGTTAAGACGCTCCACAAAGAAATCTGCCATGGAGAGGAACAGCTCGCGTGCGTGCGGATCAAGCTCAACGTTCTCGATGGCCGCTTTGGCCTTAGCGGTCAGGTCGAGCGCGTAAGTGTGGGCGTAATCGATGGAGTCGGTCTCCTGGAAGATCTCCACGGCGCGTGCGAGCTGCGCGGGATCATCGGTGCCCGAGGAAAGAATCGCCTCGACCTCGTCGTGGTGGCGCTCATCAGAGAGGGCGTGTACGGCGACAAGCGTGCGCTTGCCCTCGGTGATGTCGGTGCGGAAGTCCTTGTTGGCGGCTTCCTTAGTGCCGACAAGGTTGAGCAGGTCGTCCTGAATCTGAAAGGCAAGGCCTGTGTGCAGGCCAAAGGCGCGCAGCGCTTCGATTTGCTCATCGCTGCCGCCGCCGATAATGGCTCCGGCGGCAAGCGGCGTGGCTCCGCTGTAAAACGCGGTCTTGTGCGTCGCCATGTCCAGGTAGTCATCAACCGAGATATCAAAGCGCCCGTCACGGACCCAACCCAGGTCGAGCGCTTGACCCTCGATGGTGCGGACGATCATCTCGGTAAGCTCGTGGAGCACGCGCAGCTTCACGTCGGACTCCAGCGTGGGGTCGTCGAGAACCGTCTTGGTGACCATAGTGAGCGCCAGGTCGCCGCAATTGATGGCAAGGCCCGTGCCCTCGGTAAGGTGCATGCAGGGCTTGCCTCGACGAAGCTGTCCGTTGTCGGCGATGTCGTCGTGGATCAGCGCGCCCGACTGGAAATGCTCGATGGCTGCCGCGGCGCTGCGGGCGCTCTCAAAGCTACCGCCCACTGCGGTTGCGGCGAGCATACAGATAAGCGGGCGGTGGCGCTTGCCGGCGTTGGCCGTAAAAGCCGAGAGCGGCGCATACAGGTAGCGCTCGATATCGGCAGAGGTCGCCTGTCCGTCAAAGAACGTGGCCAGATAGTCGTTAATCTGGTCAAAGTGCTGGGCTAAAAAGCTGGTAAACGGACTGGACACGGGTTCTCGCATTCTTTCTGAGGTTGCGTTGATGCAATATGCAGACAACATATTGCCACATTAGGGCGTTTGGCGCGGCAGTTTTGGCGATTTGGGACAACGGGCGTGCGTTTGATGGAGCGCGCCTAAATCAGCCCAAAATGCTCGAGCGCCGCAACGACACCGTCGTGATCGACGGTGTCGGTCACGTAATCGGCCTTATCCTTGAGATAGTCCGGCGCATTGCCCATGGCGATACCGATATCGACGGCGTTCATCAGCGAGACGTCATTGCTGGCGTCGCCAATGCCGTATACGGTTCCGTGGTGGGGATCGAGGGCGTCGAGTACAGACTGGATGCCCCCGCGCTTCGTGCATTCGCGGGGCGAGATTTCGGTTACCTCGAGTTCGAGCTCGTTAAAGCACAGTAGCGGCTCAAGTGCCTTATCTTGAGCGATGTGGTTGGCGAGTGATGTAGACATCAAGATCTTGTAGACACTGTAATGTTGCAGCTGCGTGACTGCGTCGCCCAGGGTGCGCGCGTATCCGGGAGCATCGGGCGCATCGGCACTCATGCGCACGACGCCGTTGAGGCCCTCAAAGCGGATGACCTCGCCCGATTGCTCAAGATAGGGGGCAAGATGCTGCAGCATGCTGGGTGTCATCGACAGATCGCGAATTGCGTGTCCGTTGATCTCGGCGTAACCGCCCGCAAGACAGACGATGCCGGTCCAGGGCAGCTCAAGAAGTTTGGGGTGGATGCAGCTCAGGGTACGTCCCGTGCAGATAAAGGCCATGTTGCCGTTGGCGACAAACTCGCGGATTGCCTGCGAAACCGCCTCGTTGGGATAGGGGGAGAGGTCCCGCTCGTCTTCGGGAAGGTCTTGGGCGAGCCTGGGGTCTTGCCAGGCGAGCGTTCCGTCGATATCGAAGAAGCAAATATCGCCGCGCTTATGGGCTGCGCTGGCGGCAGGGGAGGCCGAGGTGGTGGGCACAAATACCGGCTCGAGGCCCATGATCTGGTCAAAATGCTCTTTAACGCGGGGAACGGAGATGCCGATGATCACCTGGGCGGTCTTGCCCGTAATGATGAGGCCCTTGGCGCCCACCGCGACAAACGACGCGTTATCTGCAACGATGGAAGGGTCTGCGACCTCGACGCGCAGGCGCGTGGCGCAGTTGGTTGCGCCCACGATATTGCCAACGCCACCTAAAAGCTGAATTACCCGCTCAGCGAGGACGTGATCTTGATCGGTTCGACTATTGACCTCGTCATTGGGAGATTGCTCTTTGGCAAAGTTGCTTCCCGTTAAACAATCGATTGCCGCGCGATTGGCGACATGATCCTCGCGGCCCGGAGTCTTAAGGTCATAGACCAAGATGAGTGCTCGAAAACTAACAAAAAAGATGAGGCTAAAGGCAAGGCCGATACCGAGCGCCAAAAGATAGGCACCGGCATGCGTGCGCATGAGCGGAATAAAGTTGAAGGCTGCCATCTCCATCAGGCCGCCCGAGAAGATGCCGACGATGCCAAAGAGATTCATGGTTGTGGCAAGGCAAGACGATAAGACGGCGTAGAGCAAAAAGAGCCCGGGGTGGGTGAACATAAAGAGAAACTCGAGTGGCTCGGTAACGCCGCAAACCACCGAGGCGATGATGGCGGGAACAAGGATGACCCTGAGGCCGGCGCGGCGCTCGGGTTTTGCGGTGGAGTAGAACGCAGCTGCGATGGCAGGAAGGCCAAAGAGCTTGCCCCAGCCGGTGGCGGTAAAACCGGCCCACGGCGCAAGCTCATTAAGGGGGCGCGTGCTATGGGAGAGGATGGGGAGCAAACTGCTCCACGTGGCGTAGATGCCGTCGTTAATGACCAGGTTGTCGTAGTAGATCGGCATGTAGAGCAGGTGGTGCAGGCCAAAGGGCTCGAGTGCTCGTTCTAAAAAGACAAAGATACCCACGCCAAAGGGACCGACGCCTGCAAGCGCGTGACGCAGCGTATCAGTTACATCGTATACGTAGGGCACGATGGCGGCCGAGATAGCGGCAAGGGCAAACACGGCAAAAAAGCTGATGAGGTAGACCAGCGAGGAGCCCGAGAAGGTGCCGAGCCAATCGGGAATTTTGGCATCGTAGAAGCGGTCATGGATGGAGACGACGGTTGCCGATACCGCCAGCGGGCCGATAATGCCGGTGTCGAGCGTCTTGATGCCGTCGATGACGGTGATACCGCTGGCGGAGGTCAAAGATGACGGGTACTCAAGTCCAAGGTTGTCTCCGCTCAGCTTAATGATCTCGCTCAAAAAGAAGCAGTAGGCAAAATAGGCGACGAGAGCCTCGAGGCAGCAACGAGCCGGTTGTTTTTGGGCAAGACCGATGGGCAGCGCTACGGCAAAAAGGAGCGGGAGGCGTTTAAAGACCGTCCACGAGCCGCGCTGGATGATGGTCCAAAAAACGTACCAAGGGGTTCCGTATACGGCGAGATCGCCGACGATGTCCGCAGTCGTTGCGAGAGCGGAGACGCCGACCATGAGGCCTGATATAGAAAACAGCATGGCGGGCGCGAACATTGCCCCGCCAAAGCGTTGGATTTTTTGCAGCATGTTCTGCCTTCCGAATATCGAGGCGCGTTGCGCGTGGGGAAACGTTTAAACAATGGATTCATTGTAGAGGACCAGACGATTGTCGTACCGGCAGTTTTGAGCGAAACCGATTTGGGCATGACAGAAACCGTCAACGGTTAAATCCTGTCGCTTTACCGATATTCGGTTTAAACAACTTTAAGAAATGCTATCGTGCCTAGCCGGAAATGAATAATGTAGAGGTGAAACAATGCCAAAAGCGATATACGAAGGAATCTACCGAGAAATACGCTCGCGCATCATTAATGGGACCTATGCGTTTCAGGAGATGCTGCCAACCGAAGCCGAGCTGACCGCGGAATTTGGCTGCACGCGCAATACCGTCCGCCGCGCTTTGAGCATGCTGGCCGACGGGATGTTTGTGCAGCCCATACACGGCAAGGGCGTGCGCGTTATTTGGCTTAAGGGCGAAACCGACATGTTGGGCGCACTCGAAGAGGTTGAGTCGTTTGGCGAGTTTGCAAAGCGCAACAATGCCGTTGCATCGACGGACGTTAAGTCTTTCGAACATCTGGTTTGCACCGAGCAACTCTCTCGTCACCTGGGCTTTAAGGTGGGCGAGGAGCTGATTCGCGTAGTGCGTGTCCGAAGCCTCAACGGCAACGCGCGCCAAGTGGACCATGGCTATTTTTTGGCGTCGATCGCCAAGGGCCTGACCCCCGAGATCGCGGCAGATTCTATTTACGGCTATCTGGAGCACAAGCGCGGTGTCAAAGTGATGGCGAGCCGTCGTACGGTGAGTGTCGAGCTCGCCAACGATGAGGACTGCAGCTATCTTGACCTCGGCAAATACAACTGCGTTGCCGTCATGGAGAGCCAGTCGTACACCTCGGATGGCATCTTGTTTGAGGTGACGCACACTCGCACACACCCCGAGATCTTCCACTACCGCGTCAACTCCAAGCGATAGCCGGCCAGCTCGCAGCCTGACGAGACTCATGTCCTCAAAGCGAAAACGCCCGGTCAAACCGACGATGCATCGGTTTGACCGGGCGTTTTCTCTGCATTCGATAACAAATAATTGTTTATACAAAACTTGTCAAGTATCAAGTTGAAATTACCGTTCACCGAAGTTTTTCTACCGCTCTAGTAATACTTGTTCAAACAACTAGCCAAATAGCGTATCGTTCAAATCAGCAAAAGGGGCAAAGTCCCCGAGCCAATCTCCGAAGGCGGCGGCAAAGGGTGCCGCCACGGTGTGAAAGGGTGGATTGTAATGAAGAACGAAATGAGCAGAAGGCAGTTCCTGGGCTTTGCTGGTTCCGCGGCTGCAGTTCTTGGTCTGGGTCTCGTGGGCTGCGGTGGCTCCGCCGGCTCCGGCTCCTCTGCTTCTGGTGACGCTGCCGAGGTCTACTTCCTCCAATTCAAGCCTGAGGTCGACAAGGAGTGGAAGGAGATCGCCAAGGCGTACAAGGAGGAGAAGGGCGTCGAGGTCAAGATCGTGACCGCCGCCTCCAACACCTACGAGGAGAAGCTCAAGTCCGAGATGTCCAAGAGCTCCGCTCCGACCCTGTTCCAGGTCAACGGCCCCACCGGTCTTAAGAACTGGAAGGATTACTGCGCCGACCTGTCCGATACCAAGCTCCGCGGTGAGCTCATTGACGACTCCCTGGCTCTGCAGTCCGACGGCAAGGATGTGTGCATCGACTGGGTTCAGGAGAGCTTCGGCATTATTTACAACAAGCAGCTGCTCGAGAAGGCTGGCTACAAGGCCGAGGACATCAACTCCTTCGACAAGCTGAAGGCTTGTGCCGACGACATCCAGGCCCGCAAGGACGAGCTTGGTGTCGAGGGTGCCTTCACTTCCGCCGGCATGGACGACTCCTCCAGCTGGCGCTACACCACCCACCTTGCCAACATGCCGCTCTACTACGAGTTTGAGAAGGAGCACAACCAGGAGGACGACGAGATCAAGGGTGAGTTCCTCGACAACTACAAGCAGATCTTCGACCTGTACATCACCGACTCTACCTGCGATCCTTCGCAGCTTGCTTCCAAGACCGGCGACGACGCCACCAACGAGTTCGCAACCGGCAAGGCCGTCTTCTACCAGAACGGCTCTTGGGCCTACTCTGACCTCGTCAAGGCCGGCATGACCGACGATCAGATTGGCATGATGCCCATCTACATCGGTGTTGACGGCGAGGAGAACCAGGGCCTGTGCTCCGGCGGCGAGAACTATTGGTGCGTCAGTTCCCAGGCTTCCGAGGATGCCCAGAAGGCCACCGAGGACTTCATGTATTGGTGCGTCACCGCTGACACCCCGACCAGCATCATCGCCGACAAGATGGGTCTGACCGCTCCGTTCAAGAGCGCCAAGGAGACCACCAACGTCTTCTCGCAGCAGGCCGTTGCCATGGCCAAGGACGGCAAGAAGACCGTCGCTTGGGACTTCGTCTACATTCCCTCCGAGGAGTGGAAGAAGAACCTCAAGCAGGCTCTGATTGCCTACGCTGCCGATAACAGCAAGTGGGACGGCGTCAAGAACGCCTTCGTCGATGGCTGGAAGACCGAGAAGGCTGCTTCCGAGTAAGCAGTTGCTGCCCAAGCTATCTGATTAGCGACAGGGGGCGGGCAGACGTAGGTTTGCCCGCCCCCTGCATATTGAAAGGACCCTTTTATGGGCAAAGCACTCAAGCGCTGGTGGCCGCTCTTTATGCTGCCCACGTGCCTGGCGTTTATGATCGGGTTCGTGATTCCCTTTATCCAGGGCTTCTATCTCTCGTTCTGCCAGTTTATTACCATTAACAACGCGCACTTTGTCGGTATCGAGAACTACGTGCGCGCATTGTCCGATTCGCAGTTTGCCACGTCGTTCTTCTTTACGGTGGCGTTTGCCTTCCTGTCGACGGTGCTCATCAACGTGATTGCCCTCGCCATCGCGCAGGCGCTCACCCGCAAGGCGCTCAAGGGCACTAACATCTTCCGTACGATCTTCTTTATGCCGAACCTGATCGGCGGCATCGTGCTGGGCTACATCTGGCAGATCTTGATCAACTGCCTGCTCTCCAACATCGGCGCCCAGCTCATCGCCCTTAACTCTGCTGCTGGCTTCTGGGGCCTTATCATCCTGACCCTGTGGCAGCAGGTCGGCTACATGATGATCATCTACATCGCTGGTCTGCAGTCCATTCCGTCCGACTACATCGAGGCCGCCAAGGTCGACGGTGCCACGGCATGGCAGACGTTTTGGAAGGTTAAGGTCCCTAACCTGATGCCGACCATCACCATCTGCCTGTTCCTGTCCATCACCAACGGCTTTAAGCTGTTCGACCAGAACCTCGCCCTTACCGGCGGCGCCCCCGCGCACTCCACCGAGATGCTCGCCCTGAACATCTACAACACGTTCTATTCGCGTGCCGGTATTGCATGGCAGGGCATCGGTCAGGCCAAGGCGGTTATCTTCTGCATCCTGGTTGTTGCTATTTCCATGATCCAGCTTAAGGCCACGAGGTCCAAGGAGGTGCAGCAGTAATGAAACGCGATAAGGTTATCAACCGCGCGCTCTCGATTTTCTTTACGATCCTGTCGCTCGCGTGGATCTACCCCGTGTTTATGATCGCGCTCAATTCCTTTAAGAAAGCGACCGCAATCAGCACCACCACGGCGTTCGATCTGCTCACGCCCGAGACGTTCAACGGCCTTGCAAACTACGTGCACGCCCTTAACGAGCAGGGCTTTGCCTCGGCGTTTATGTACTCGCTCATTATCACGGTCACGTCGGTCGTGCTGATTTTGGTGTGCTGCTCCATGTGCGCTTGGTACGTGGTGCGCGTCAACAACAAGATCTCGAACTTCTTCTATTACCTGTTCGTGTTCTCGATGGTCGTGCCGTTCCAGATGCTCATGTTCACGCTGTCCAATTTGGCGGACCGCATCGGCTTCAACACGCCGTTCAACATCTGCTTTATCTACCTTGGCTTTGGCGCGGGCCTGGCGGTCTTTATGTTCGCCGGCTTTGTAAAGAACATCCCGCTCGAGATCGAGGAGGCGGCCATGATCGACGGCTGCAACCCGGTCCAGGTGTTCTTTAAGATCGTCCTTCCCATCATGAAGCCCACCTATCTTTCGGTCGGCATTCTCGAGACCATGTGGGTCTGGAACGACTACCTGCTGCCCTACCTTACGCTCGACTCCACCAAGTACAAGACCATTCCTATCTTGATCCAGTACTTCCGCGGTGGCTACGGCCACGTCGAGCTCGGACCCATGATGGCCTGCATCATGATGGTTGTTATCCCCATCGTCGTCATGTACATTCTCTGCCAGAAGTACATCATCGACGGCGTGGTGGCAGGTGCCGTCAAGGGCTGATGCCGTAACTGTATTGCAAGTTTCTGCGGCGCCCCTCAGCGCGGCGCCGCATATCGAAAGGTAAAGACATGGCCGAGATCGTTCTCAAACATGTTCAGAAGGTGTATCCCAACACCGAGTCCAAAAAGAAGGGCTTCTTTGGCAAAAAGAAGAAGACCGAGGAGAAGAAGCACAACCTCAAGGTTACCGAGGACGGTGTGCTCGCTGTAGAGGACTTCAACCTCACCGTTCACGACCAGGAGTTCGTCGTCCTCGTTGGCCCCTCTGGCTGCGGTAAGTCCACGACGATGCGCATGGTCGCCGGCCTGGAGGACATCACCTCGGGCGATGTGCTCATCGACGGCAAGCGCGTCAACGACGTGGCGCCCAAGGACCGCGACATCGCCATGGTGTTCCAGAGCTATGCTCTGTACCCCAATATGACGGTGTACGAGAACATGGCGTTTACGCTTGAGCTCAAGAAGGTCCCCAAGGACGAGATCGACCGCAAAGTTCGCTCTGCTGCCGAGATTCTGGGCATTACCGAGTACCTCGACCGTAAGCCCAAGGCGCTTTCGGGCGGCCAGCGCCAGCGTGTCGCTATCGGCCGCGCCATCGTGCGTGACCCCAAGGTCTTCCTGATGGACGAGCCACTGTCCAACCTGGACGCCAAGCTTCGTAACCAGATGCGTGCCGAGCTCATTAAGCTGCGCCACGAGATCAAGGGCACGTTCATTTATGTTACTCACGACCAGACCGAGGCTATGACCCTCGGTGACCGTATCGTGGTCATGAAGGACGGCGTCGTCCAGCAGATCGCCACCCCGCAGGAGGTCTTCAACCATCCCGCGAACATCTTCGTCGCCGGCTTTATCGGCGTGCCGCAGATGAACTTCTTCGATGCCCAGCTGGTGCGCTCGGGCAACGGCTTTACCGTCAAGACCGAGGATATGAACGTGGCGCTCGCCCCCGAGACTTGCGCTCAGCTTGCCCTCAACTGGGACGGCGGCGACGTGAAGGAGATTACGGCCGGCGTGCGTCCCGAGCAGATCCTGCTTGCCGACAAGGGCGAGGAGGGCGCGCTCCAGGGTACCGTCGAGGTGACCGAGCTCATGGGCTCGACCGAGCATGTCCACGTGACCGCTCCCGACGGCCAGTTTGTCCTGATTATCCCCGTCGTCGACCTCGAGGCCAAGGGCGCGCTCAAGGCTGGCGACACCATCTGGTTCAAGTTCGAGAAGAACGCGACCCACCTCTTCGATAAGGTCTCTGGCAAGAACCTTATCTAGGCCCGGTGCATCCAGGCCCTCCCTTTGGGCGGCTGCGGTATTGCCATCCTTTTGCCGCGGTCACATATAAGGCTCCCCTCCCGTCCACTGGGCGAGAGGGGAGCCTTTCTT
Source organism: uncultured Collinsella sp. (assembly GCA_958403385.1). Taxonomy (GTDB): domain Bacteria; phylum Actinomycetota; class Coriobacteriia; order Coriobacteriales; family Coriobacteriaceae; genus Collinsella. Next base: position 175,220 of record CATXXC010000001.1, on the reverse strand, counting down.
TGTGTTGGGGTTGTCTGGCCGGTCGCTTGTCTCGATCTGTAACGGGTGAGGCTGATTTCGGACGTTAGATGTTACAGATCGAGACGGTTCCGCTGAGCTAACCATTTCATCTAAATCTGTAACACCAAAGGTGAATTTCAGCTGCTAGATGTTACAGATTGAGATAAACCCAAGGGGAGGGGCCGGTATGTCTCAATCTGTAACAGCTGGGGCCGTTTTTTCCGAGTAGCTGTTACAGATCGAGATTCTTCGGTCGAGTCGGGTCACAGGATAACGTGCGGGCACAAAAAACGGAGCCGTGTTGCCACGACTCCGTTTCTCAAGAGGATGGGTAAGGGAAGTGAAATTAGTTCAGGTGCCAGATCTCGTCGTTGTACTGGGAGATGGTGCGGTCGGACGAGAAGGTGCCGGCGTTGGCGATATTGATGAGCGTCTTGCGCATCCAGGCGTCCTGGTCCTCGTAGTCGGCCAGCACGCGCTCCTTGGTCTGGATGTACTCCTCAATGTCGAGCAGGGCCATAAACCAGTCCTTGCCCTTAATGTCGTCGTGCAGGCGCTGCAGGCGCTCGGCATTGCCGGTCGCCATAAAGGCCGGGTTGGTGATGAAGTCCACCAGCAGTTTAATGCCGGGCTTGCGGTAGAGCATACCGGCGTCATAGGTGCCGTTGGCATAGAGCTGCTCGACCTGTTTGGAAGAGGCGCCAAAGGTATAGATGTTCTCGTCGCCCACGAGCTCGGCAATCTCCACGTTGGCACCGTCGAGCGTGCACAGGGTTAGGGCGCCGTTGAGCATGAACTTCATGTTGGAGGTGCCGCTCGCCTCCTTGGAGGCCAGGCTGATCTGCTCGGAGATGTCAGCGGCGGGGATCACGCGCTCGGCGGCGGTGACGTTGTAGTTCTCGATCATGACAACCTGCAGGTAGGGAGCCACGTCGGGGTCGTTTGCAATCCACTGCGACAGCGTCAGGATCAGATGGATGATGTCCTGCGCGATAGTGTAGGCAGGCGCCGCCTTGCCGCCAAAGATGATGGTGACGGGGTGCTTAGGCCTGTTGCCGTTCTTGATATCGAGGTACTTCCAGATGATGTAGAGCGCGAGCATCTGCTGGCGCTTGTACTCGTGGATGCGCTTGACCTGGACGTCGATGATGGCGTTGGAGGGAATGGTCACACCCTGCTCGAGCGCCATGAACTGGCGCATGATGGTCTTGGCCTCGACCTTGGTGGCGGCCAGGCGCTCAAGAACGTCCTTGTCGTCAGCGAACTTGGCGAGTTTGCTCAGATCGCCGGTGCTGCGCCAGTCGGTGCCGATCACATCGTCGAGCAGGCTGGCGAGCGCGGGGTTGGCCCCATGGATCCAGCGGCGGAAGGTGATGCCGTTGGTCTTGTTGGAGAACTTCTCGGGATAGATCTCGTAGAACGGATGAAGCTCGGTGTCCTCCAGGATCTTGGTATGGAGGGCGGCTACGCCGTTGATGGAGAAGCCAAAGTGGATGTCCATGTGGGCCATGTGGACGGTGTCGTGCTCGTCGATGATGGCGACGCGCGGGTCATCGTGCTCGGCCTTCGCGATCTCATCGAGCTTGACGATAATGTCGGCGATGGCAGGGGAGACCTTCTGCAGGCTGGCGAGCGGCCACTTCTCGAGCGCCTCGGCAAGAATCGTGTGGTTAGTGTAGGCGACCATGGAGCGTACGATGGTCACGGCCTCGTCAAACTCGATGTCATGCTCGGTGGTGAGCAAGCGAATGAGCTCGGGGATGACCATGGTGGGGTGCGTGTCGTTAATTTGGACCACGGCGTAGTCGGCCAGATCGTGCAGGTTGCTGCCGCGCTCGACGGCCTCGTCGATCAGGAGCTGGGCGGCGTTGCTCACCATGAAGTACTCCTGATAGATGCGAAGTAGGCGGCCCTGCTCGTCGGAATCGTCGGGGTAGAGGAACAAGGTGAGGTTCTTGGCGATCTCGGTCTTGTCGAAGTCGATGGAGCTGCCGGGGACCAGGCCGTCGTCGACGCTTGCCAGGTCGAACAGGCGCAGGCGGTTCTTGGTGGGCTGGCCGTAACCGGGCACATCGATGTTGACGAGCTTGGAAGTAACGGCAAAATCGCCGAACTCGACGGTGTAGGAGCGGTCATCGTCGACTAGGATGTCCTGCTCACCGAGCCACTCGTCGGGGACGGCCTTCTGCTGGTTGTCGACAAAGCGCTGGCGGAACAGACCGTAGTGATAGTTGAGGCCCACGCCATCGCCGGTCAAGCCCAGCGTGGCGATGGAATCCAGGAAGCATGCGGCCAAGCGGCCCAGGCCGCCGTTGCCGAGTGACGGCTCGACCTCGAATTCCTCGATCTTGTTGAGGTCGTGACCTGCGGCGGTGAGCTGGTCCTTAACCTCGTCGTAGATGCCGAGGTCGATCATGTTGTTGATGAGCAGCTTGCCGATCAAAAATTCGGCGGAAATGTAATAGAGCTTTTTCTTGCCGTTGTTGAGCGGGCAGGCGGCGGAGCGCTCCTGCACGAGTTTGACCAGCAGCTTGTAAATGCGACGGTCGTCGAGCTGCTCGAGCGAGGTGCCAAAAGACTGCTCGGCGAGTTCCATGAGGTTAATTTGGGGCATGTTTTCTCCTGTGATGGGTTGTTTCATGTCTGCAATTCATAAGAAGCCCGCGCGAGGGGATTGGGGTGGCCTCGCGCGGGAAAAGCAAGCGCGTCCGCACGGTGGGGAGGGGTCGGGCGCGGTAGCTCCTATTGAGGAAGCTCGATTTCGGCTTCCGACGGGATGCGGAAGTAGGTCTCGGTCCAGTCGGTGAGTTTGTGCTCGAGCTCGCGGGTGATGGCGCCGTCGAGCATGCGCCAGGTCCAGTTGCCGCCCAGCGTGGCAGGGGTGTTGATGCGCGCCTCGTTGCCCAAGTTGAGCAGGTCCTGCATGGTGTAGATGCACGTGTCGCTCACGCTGGCGGCGATGGTGCGGTTGAGTGCATCTGCCATGGGTTCGCCGGCCTGCTGATGGGTGTACAGGGCTGCCTGCTCGCGCTGACGGGGGGTGGCCGTTCCCTCAAACCAACCGCGCGCCGTCTCGTTGTCGTGGGTGCCCACATAGGCGACGGTGTTGGCGATGTAGTTATGCGGCAGGTAGTACGAGTTGGTGCCCTCAAAGGCAAACTGCAGGATCTTCATGCCGGGGAAGCCCGAGTTGTCGCGCATGTCGATGACGCCGGGGGTGAGGAAGCCCAGGTCCTCGGCGATGATGGGCAGCGTGCCGAGCTTTTCCTCGAGCGTCTTGAAGAACTTGAGGCCGGGGCCCTGCGTCCACGAACCGTAGGACGAATCGGGCGAGGAGAACGGCACCTCCCAATAGGCCTCGAAGCCGCGGAAGTGATCCAGGCGGATGACGTCGTACATGTCGAGGGCGGCGCGAATGCGGCCCTCCCACCAGGAGAAGCCATCGGACTCCATAGCGTCCCAGTCGTAGATGGGGTTGCCCCAGTACTGGCCGGTGGCCGAGAACTGGTCGGGCGGCGTGCCGGCGACGCTCACGGGATTGCCGGCGGCGTCGATCTTAAAGAGCTCAGGCGTCGCCCACATCTCGACGGAGTCACGCGAGACATAGATGGGCAGGTCGCCGATGATGAGAATGTCGCGCTCGTTGGCATAGGCCTTGAGGCGGTTCCACTGGCGATCGAAGAAGTACTGCGTCATCTGGTGGTAGAGCATACGCGCCGGATGGTCGGCGCAGACCTTGGCGGAAGCCTCGCCGCGGGTACGGAGCTCCGCGGGCCACTCCCAAAACGCCTTGAGACCGCACTCCTCTTTGACGGTCATAAACTCACAGTAGGGGATGAGCCAGTCCTCGTTGGCCTGGATAAAGTCATCGAAATCGGCCGGCTTGTCGGCAGCAAAGCGCTCAGCGGCTCGGTCGAGAATCTGACGGCGGCCGCCAAAGATAGCACCGTAGTCGACATTGCTGGGGTCGGATCCCAGATACACGCCATCGATATCGCGCTGCTCCAGATACCCTGCCTCGATAAGCTCGGCAAAGTCGATAAAGTTGGGGTTGCCTGCGCGGGCCGAGAACGACTGATAGGGCGAATCGCCATAGCTGGTCGTCGTAAGGGGCAGAATCTGCCAGTAATGTTGTTTGCACGAGGCGAGAAAATCGACGAAGTCGTAGGCATTCCAACCAAAGCCACCGATTCCGTATGGTCCGGGCAGAGATGAGACGGGCATGAGGACGCCGCTTGCACGCTCCATGAATGCGCTCACCAACCTTCTTGTTGTGGGGTCGGCCTGCCGATGGGTGTGCAGTCCGCCTCCGATGTTCTGATTCGATACGCTTATTGTAAAACATGTTGTTTAAACATGTACAGGCAAGATAAAAAAGTTGGTCGATTTTCGGCGAATGGTTACATGCCATGAAAAAGCCCCGACCTCACAACGTGAGATCGGGGCAAGAGCGGTATGTAGGTTTTTGCTACTCGGCGTCGGCGAAGCCGTTGGGGTTGTGGCTCTGCCAGTTCCAGCTATCGCGGCACATGTCCGCGATGTCGTATTGGGCCTTCCAGCCCATCATGCGCTCGGCCTTGGAGGCATCGCACCAGTTGGCAGCGATGTCGCCGGCGCGGCGCTCGCGGATCACGTAGGGCAGCTCCTTGCCACAAGCCTTGGAGAAGGCGGCGACGACCTCGAGTACCGAGGTGCCGGTGCCGGTGCCCAAGTTAAAGATCTCGACGCCGGTCTTGCCGTTCATCCAGTTAAGGGCGGCAACGTGACCAGAGGCCAGATCGCACACGTGGATGTAGTCGCGCACGCCGGTGCCGTCGGGGGTGGGGTAGTCGTTGCCAAAGACCTGAACGGCCTCGAGCTTGCCCACGGCGACCTGGGCGACATAGGGCACCAAGTTGTTGGGGATGCCCTTGGGGTCCTCGCCGATCAGGCCCGACGGATGAGCGCCAATGGGGTTGAAGTAACGGAGCAGCACGACGTCCCACTCGGGGTCGGCGGTGTGGACGTCCATAAGGATCTGCTCGATCATCCACTTGGTCCAACCATAGGGGTTGGTCGCGGGCTTCTTAGGATCCTCCTCGGTGACGGGCGGGTTGTTCGGGTCGCCGTAGACGGTCGAGGAGCTCGAGAAGATGATGGACTTGCAGCCATGGCTGCGCATGACGTCGATGAGCACCAGGGTGTTCTCGATGTTGTTGTGGTAGTACTCGACGGGCTTGCTCACCGACTCGCCGACGGCCTTAAAACCGGCGAAGTGGATGACGCGGTCGATCTGATGGGTATCGAAGATCTTGTTCATTGCATCGCGGTCGAGCACGTTGGCCTCGTAGAAGGTGAGGTTCTTGGCGGCCTCGTCGCCCACGATGGTCTTGACGCGGTCGACGGCGACGGCGCTGGAGTTGGAGAGATCATCGACGATGACGACCTGGTAGCCACCCTCGAGCAGCTGAACGACGGTGTGCGAGCCGATAAAGCCGGCGCCACCGGTAACGAGGACGCAGGTGTCTTTGGGGTCGAGTGCTTTGGACATGTAGTCTCCTATCGAATCAGGAACACTTCTTCAGGGGAGTATAGCGCAGGCAGGGACGCCCAAATCGTGCGCTGTAGGAAAAGCAGAGGATTGTGCTAACGTACTCATAGAAGAGCTTGCGTACGCATAACCTGATCTTTGACATTTGCTTACGAGCCGCTGACCTTGTAGTTTCCTGCCGTTCGTGGAAATCGTTGGGACGCGCCATATGTACGCTAATATGTATGAGTTGAGCGACATATAAATAAGCATGTAACGGAGTACATATGTCACCAAACAGCGATTCTATCCTTTCCCAGGAGCTCTCGCGCCGCACTGCCCTCAAGGCCCTGTTCGGCGCCGCTTCTGCGGCAGTTCTTTTTGGCCTGCCCGCTCGCGCCCATGCGGCGGAGGCTTCCAAAGAAACCACCGATAAACTGAATGCCGCCCAGGCCCAGCTCGACGAGGTTCAGGCCCAGCTCGACAGCATCGCAAATGAGTATGCGGCGCTGGCCAACAAGAATGCCCAGACCCTCAACGACATCGAGAATGTCCAGGGCAAGATTGACGACACGCAGGCCCAGATCGATGAAAAGAAGGCCGAGCTCAAGAAGAAGCGCAACGACCTTTCCGATCGCGTGGCCGCCAGCTACAAGTCCGGCGGCACGAACATCCTGTCGCTGCTGCTGGCCTCTGGCTCGTTTGAGGAACTCGTCGCCAACGCGCATTACGTTGAGAAGATCAACAAGAGCGACCGCGACGCCATCGAGGACATTCAGACCATCCAGGAAGAGCTCGATGCGCAAAAGACCGAGCTCGAGTCGCAGAAGGCCGACTTAGAGAAGCTCAAGGACCAGCAGACTGCCCAGATGCAGGACATGCAGGCCAAGCAGCAAGAAGTCCAGACCGTGCTGAACGGTCTTTCCGACGACGTCAAGGAGCTCATGGCTCAGCGCGATTCCGAGATCCTCGCTGCCGCCCAGGCTGAGGAGGCCGCTAGGAAGGCTGCCGCTGCCGCGGCTGCCGCGAACAAGAACAATTCCTACTCGGGTGGTTCGAGCTCGGGTGGTGGATCGTACGCGCCCGGAACTCCGCAGCAGAATGCCGGCTCGGGCAAGCAGCAGGCTGTCGTCAACGCGTGCTACTCCACGCCTTCGCCGGGTCAGAACTGGTGCGCGGCGTGGGTCACCAATGTCTTCCGTAACGCCGGCGTTGGCTACTTTGGCGGCAATGCGTGCGACATGTTTAACGCATGGTGCTATAGCTCCGACCGCTCGGCGCTGCAGGTGGGCATGATCGTGGCCGATTCCTCGCACAGCGGCACGGGTGCTCCGGGCCTTATCTACGGTCATGTGGGTATCTACGTTGGCGGCGGCATCGTTATGAGCAACGAGGGTGCCATTACGTCTAAGTCGCTTGATTCGTTTATTAGCTTCTATGGCACTGGCTCTGGCGTGCGTTGGGGCTGGCTCGGCGGCGTGGCGCTGTCGTAAAGCCGACGGGGCCGCGTGCCCGCCCGCAATATATTTGATTGCCTGCTCGGGCAGTCCTGCGCAAGACGAAGGCCACATTAAGTGGCCTTCTTTGCGTGCGGAACTCGCGATCAATCAAATATATTGCGGGCGGGCACGCGGCCCTCTTGGGTTCGGGGCGCGGCACACCGGACTGGTTGTCTGAATTAAAGAAAGTGAAGGCCCCTTTCGGGGCCTTCTTTTTATAAAAATTCGCCTACTCGGTGGACTTCGGGTTCTAGGTCTACGTTGAATTGGTCTTTGACGGTTGCCTGGATGTGGCGGATGAGTTCGTCGACATCGGCGGCGGTGGCGTGGTCGGCGTTGACGATGAAGCCGCAGTGCTTCTCGCTCACCTGCGCGCCGCCAACGGCGTGTCCTCGCAGGCCGGCATCCATGATGAGTTTGCCGGCAAAGTAACCCTCGGGGCGCTTGAAAGTGGAGCCGGCACTCGGCATGTCGAGCGGCTGCTTGTCCTCGCGGCGCTGGCGGTAGTCGTCCATGTCGGCCTTGATCATCGCGGCGTTGCCCGGGGCGAGATTGAAGGTGGCCGAAAGCACGATAAAGCCGTCATCGGCGATGCGGCTCTTTCGATAACCCAGGTTGAGCTCGTCGACATCGAACTCGATGATATTGCCGCTGCCGCGGGTGCCGTCGTCGAGCTGGCGAGCGGGTTTGTAGACGCGCACGGACTCCAGCACATCGGCCATGCAGGCACCGTAGGCACCGGCGTTCATGTAGCAGGCGCCGCCGACCGATCCGGGGATGCCCGAGATGGGCTCCATGCCGGTGAGACCGGCCTCGGCTGCCGCCGCGGCGACATCGGAAAGCAAGGCGCCGGCCGCCGCCGTGACGTGCGTGCCGTCGACCGTAATGTCGGAGAGGCCTTCGCCCAGCGCCACGACGACGCCACGGATGCCCTTGTCGCCGACGAGCAGGTCGGAGCCGTTGCCCACGATGGTAAGCGGCAGGTCGCAGCGATAGCAGGTATCGAGCGTGGCGACGAGGCCCTGCTCAGTATCGGGCGTGACAAAGACGTCGGCCGGGCCGCCGATCTTAAACGTGGTGTGCTCGCGCATGGGCTCGCTCATCAACACGTTGTCCTCGCCGGCAACGCCAGCAAGTGCGCACAGCAGGTCCTCGTTAAAAAAGTCGTTCTCGTGCATACGAATATCCGCCTTTTGGTGGTCGTTGTCATCAATCGATTGCAATATACCCCACCCGGACGGATTTGGTGCGCTGGCGGCGATAAAACAGCCGTCTACCGGATTGGTAAAGTGTTTATCACCGAGGTAGAGGGGTAGTCGCTATACTTTCAAGAGATTGCGCGTAAACCCGGAAGGAGCGAGATGGCCAACAAAGTCACCCTCAAGCAGATCGCCCAGGAGGTGGGGCTTTCCCCCTCGTCGGTCTCGCTTGTGCTCAATAATCGGCCCTGTCGCATCTCGGAAGAAAACCGCAAGCTCATCAAAGAGGTCGCGGCGCGCAACCACTATGTTCCCAACCAGATTGCGCGTAGCCTGGTCATGCGCGAGTCGCGCACGCTGGGCCTTATCGTCCCTAACATCGAGAGCCGCTTTTTTGCCTCGCTTGCCGGCAGCTTGGAAAAGCGCTGCCGCGAGGACGGCTATGCGCTCTTTATTACCAGCTCGGGCGGAAGTGCCGACGACGATCTGGAGCTGCTGCGCCAGCTGGTGACGCGCGGCGTCGACGGTGTCTTTCTGGTGGTGGGTGACGAGTTCTCCGACGACCGCGCCCTGCGCGAAGAAGTCAGCCATCTGCCTATCCCTGCCGTGATGGTCGACCGTGCCATTGAGGGGCTCGAGTGCGACAAGGTGATGTTCGACCACGAGATGGGTGGCTACATGGCCACCCGCTATCTGATCGAGCAGGGCCACCGTCGCATTGCCTGCTTGGTTAACGCACGCCGTTCCAATACGGGGCGTAAACGACTTGCCGGCTATGAGCGCGCGCTGCGCGAGGTTGGCTTGCCTATCGACGCACGTTTGGAGTTTGAGAGCGAGTACTACATTCCGAGCGCCTACGAGGCCTCGGAGGCAGTGCTCGCGACCGACGCCACCGCCGTATTTGCAAGCTCGGATAACATTGCCCTCGGTTTGCTCAAGCGCTTGCACGAGATGGGGAAGAGCATTCCGGGTGACATTTCGGTCGTAAGCTATGACAACTCGGCGGCCGACGTTCTCTTTGAGCCGGCGCTGACCGCGATTGAGCAGGATCCTGGTGTCCTTGCGGAGCATGCTTTTGGCTGCATGTCCAAGCGTCTTGCCGGTAGGGGCGGCAGGCGTGCCGAAGAGGTCGTCCTGGAGCCGGCGCTTATCGTTAAGGGCAGCGTGCTCGAGCTTACCGAATGTAGCTAAGCGTACTTGTTTGTTTGCATAGATTGCATGCGGAGTGTCCGCTATTTGCCGGCGGGGCCGGGGTGCCTGCCTTGTTTTGAGAAGTTCGCGGAGCCCACTTCTCAAAACAAGGCAGGCACCCCGGCCCTCGTCCGTGAACTCTTCCGCTGGGCGAGCTATAGACGCCGCGCACCGATAGGGTAAGGCGGCGGCTTGAAATTGGTGCTATATTCAGGTTGAGTTGTTTAATGCTAGTACGGGAGGCTGATATGGGGCTGTTCAAGAAGAAAAACCCGCAGGATGCCTTTGATCCCGATGTGTTTACCATCACGGATACGATTTTGGACCCGCCGCGGTTTACGTTTTTGCCGGCTATCTACCAGGATGCCACGCATCGCAAATGGGCCGTACATCAGCGCGGCGGCGAGCCGAAGATTTTTGACTATGCGGACGTGCTGCAGTGCGAGATTGTCGAGACCGGAAATCCCGAGGATGTGCCGGAGGTTAGCAAGCGCGAACTAGCTCAGCAGATTTTGATTAATCCAGCTCAGGCTACTAAAAACAACGCTGCCAAGCGTAATATGTGCCTTGGTATGGGTGTCATCGTTGCCGTGCAAACCGGCGAGGATGAGATTTCGAAGCTTGAGATTCCGGTGACCGCGGGCGAAGTCAAGCGAGACTCCGGCCTATATCGGTCGTATCGGAACGTTGCGGAGCAGATCAAAGAAGCCTTCGACGCCATGGGGCGTCCGGAGCAATGATGTCTGCAGCATCAAGCGGTTGAGGAGCCTTGCCCATGCCGAGTGAACCATATGCGATTCCGCCCAAAGATTGCGCCTTTGAGGGCATTCTTTGGTATATCAATCATTATGACCTGCAGGGTGGCGACCGGCTGCCCGCCGAGCGTGTGCTCTGTGAAGAGCTGGGCGTGTCGCGCACGGCGTTGCGTGCTGCGATCGCGCGCCTTATTTCGTGCGGAACTTTGGAAAGCCGCCGCGGTTCGGGCACCTATGTGTGTCCTCCCAAACCGCTGAACATCTTTCAGGAAACATGGAACTATACGCAGGCGGTGGAGAGGGTTGGCTCAAAGTCGACCGCACGCCTGGTTTGGTCCAAGGTCGTGTACGCCGATATCGATCTGGCCCAAAAGGCCCAGATCGACCTGGGCATGCCGCTTTTCTGCATTCGACGTGTGCGCGTGGTTAATGGTTCCCCGGCGTCGATTGAGACGGCCCACGTCAATCTGTCTTTGTGCCCCTCGCTTCCCGATCACGATTTTGAGCAGGAAAGCCTCTACGACGTTTTGCTCAAAGAAGGGAATGTCCATGTGACGCACGGCAAGGAGCATATTTCCATCAGCCGTCTGAACGCCGACGAGGCCAAGTTGCTGGGTGCTCAGGAGGGCACGCCGGTGTTTTACAAGGCTTCGCACGAGTGTGACGAGAACGATGGCTTTGTCGAGTATTGCAAGTCCGTGATTCTGCCGACCAAGTATCGTTTTGCCGATAACGGCGAGGCAGACGGCGTTGCGACGAAGGTAGGTGTCGAATGGCTGATGCAGTAGAAGACTTGCCGGTTTACAAACAAATTCGCCGCTGCATTGCGGAGCGAATCGAGCGCGGCGACTACCCGACGGGCTCGATGATTCCGTCCGAAAACGAGCTGGCCGAGGAGTTTGGCACGACGCGCCTGACAATCCGAAGTGCCATGGACGAGCTGGTCAAAAGTGGCCAGATTCGTCGCGTGCAGGGCAAGGGCGCCTTTGTGGGACACAAGTGGTTTGACGAGCACGAACGCAAGGGCGGCTTCCGTCAGTCGGTTCTGGCGTCGGGCGCGACGCCGTCGGTGCGCATTCTGGCGCGCTCCAAACGCTACGCCGGCCCGTATTACGCCGACCTGTTTGGCATCGCCGAGGACGATCTGCTTTACTCGGTGCGCCGTCTCAACTGCATTGATGGGGAGCCCGTGTCGATTGAGATGACGCTGATTCCGTGTCTGCTGTTTCCGGGCATCGAAGACGTGGACATTTCGGTCTTCAGCCTGTTCGAGACCTACGACATGTTGGGGCGCAAACCGGACAAGTCGATTGAGAAACTCGATATTGAAGCGCTGGGCGCACGCGATGCGAGTTTGCTCAATCTTGAGCCGGGCGACCTGGCGCTCGTACTGGAATGCATGACCTATGACTCGAGTGGGCAGGCGATCGAGCATGCCAAGTCTTTTAACCGCGGTGATGCCGGCGGATATACCTACAACTATTAGCGTCTAGAGCATCCTCGTGCACGGCGGGGTGCTCATTTTTTTACGGACATGTGTCGCATGACCGATGAACGGCAAAAACTGACCGTCTACCGAGAGGGGAGGATGAAATCAAAAAATCGGTATTAAAAACGGCTAACCTGTAATCGTTCACTGGTATTAATAACCTTTGAATTGTTGAGCTTGGGGCCAAGATGTCCACAAGGTTAAGCGGCGAGACGGGGCGGCAAGCCTGTCCATTCCGTGCGACAATTCAAACTGCTCGTGAAAGGAGCGGGAATGAAGGAGACCGAGAAGATCGAGATCATGCACTTCGACCAGGAGGGCTACCTCGAGGACGGCAGGAACGTCTACGAGGCCGGCAAGAAGATGACCGCCCTGGCCGACCGCGTGCACGAGGAGGGCTACGACGCCGTCTTCCTGATGGGCGTCGGCGGCACCTGGGACGAGTTCATGCAGCTCGAGTACCTCATGAACAAGTTCGGCGACCGCGACCTCGAGGTCTACCTGATCCACGCCGCCGAGTGGAACGTCATGGGCCACAAGCGCATGACCGACAGGTCCGTCGTGCTGACCGCCTCCGAGTCCGGCACCACCCCCGAGGTGCTCGAGGCCGTCGGCAAGATGAGGGAGATGGGCGTGCGCGTCTTCGCCATGACCAACCCCGAGGGCAAGATCGGGCAGGCCGTGGGCGCCGAGAACTGCGTCATGATGGCCTCCGACCACGGCGCCGGCGGCTGCGAGAAGGGCTACTACCTCGCCGACTGCTTCGGCCTGCGCCTGCTCAACCGCCGCGGCTGCTTCCCCAAGTTCGACCTGTTCATCGAGCAGACGAAGGACGTCTGGAAGGACATGCTCGACATCCGCAAGCGCTTCGAGCCGCGCGCCGAGGAGCTCGCCAGGAAGTACGCGCTGGCCGACTACACCATGTTCATCGGCTCGGGCGCGCTGTGGGGCGAGACCATCCTGTACTCCATGTGCCTGCTCGAGGAGATGCAGTGGAAGCGCATCCGCCACATCACCTCGCACGACTTCTTCCACGGCACGCTCGAGCTGCTCGAGCCCGGCGTCCCGGTGTTCCTGTTCATGGGAGAGGACGAGTGCCGCGCCCTCGACGAGCGCGTCCGCGCCTTCCTCACCAGCGGCGTGACCGGCGACGAGGACTACGTCATCATCGACACCGCCGAGTACGCGATCCCGGGCCTGGACGACGACTTCCGCGTCATCGTGTCGCCGTGGATCCTGTCCGTGCTGACCACCGACCGCCTCGCGCGCAACTACGAGCTGGTCACCAAACACAACCTCAAGTACCGCCGCTACTACCACCAGTTCGACTACTAATTTCATTTGGGGGAAACCGCAATGAGGCAATACATCTTCGCCAGCCACGCGCATTTTGCGACCGGCATCAAGGAGAGCACCGAGCTGCTCTCGGGCGCGCGCGATAACGTCCACGACCTGTCGATGTTTGTCGACGGCCGCACCGACGTCGCCGAGGAGGCCGCCAAGCTCCTGGCGACCTTCGACCCCGCCGACGACGTAATCGTGTGCACCGACCTGTTTGGCGGCAGCGTCAACAACGAGTTCACCAAGATCGTCCAGACGCGCCCCAACACCTACCTGGTTGCCAACATGAATCTGCCGCTGCTGATCCAGCTGCTCTTTTCGGACCAGGAGGCTCCCGCCGATCAGGTTATCCGCGAGATCCTCGCGGCTGACGACACGCGCGTCAAGTTTGTCAACGACCTGCTGACCGATGCGGATGACGAGGAAGAGTTCTAGTCACCGCCTGCTATTAATGGGGCCGGGTTTCCGGCATGAGACCTTTGGGGGTCAATCATGATTCAACTGCTTCGCGTCGACCATCGTCTGCTTCATGGCCAGGTGGCCGTCTCTTGGGTCCAGGGCTTGGGCTCTGACTGCATCTTCTGCGTTGGCGACAAGGTTGCCAACGATCCCGTCTGGAAGACTACGCTCAAGATGGGAAAGCCGGCCAACGTCAAGCTCGTCATCAAGGACATGGAGCACGCCATCGAGGCCATCAACTCCGGTGTTACCGATAAGTACAAGATGATCATCTGCGTCGCCAGCATCGCCGAGGCCAAGCAGCTTGTCGACGGCTGCCCGCAGATCACCTCCATCAACCTGGGCAACACCAAGTCCAAGGACGAGCAGCGTCCCGATGCCCGTAAGATCTCCCGCCAGATCTTTGTGACTGCTGCCGAGGAAGAGGACATTCGTGAGCTCGTCGGCCGCGGTGTCGAGGTCGAGATTCGCGCTCTGGCCGACGACCCCAAGGTCGATGCCCTAAGTGCCCTCTAATTGGGAACCACGGGCGGCGCGCACGGCGCCGCCCCTATTCGTGGGCGTACCGGATAAACGCTTTACCCGTTACCCCCATCTACCGTTCACCGGGAGTACACGCCCGTTGAGCGATTGGTATTAAATAGTTTTCTCATGACTATATAGATTGGTATCAAATCATTTGCACCGGTTTAGGTGTTAACAGCACACCGGTACAAGCTGGATCTGTCTAGGCGATTGTCGGCATGGAAAAGGGCGCGCTGACAAGTCGGGAATCGCCGCGCGGATCCAAGAGGGATCAAAGGGAGGAACAATGCTTGTTCAAGCGATCCTCATCGGACTTATCGCTGCCTTCGGTAAGCTCGATTATCAGCTCGGTACGCTCTATGCGTTCCGCCCGATCGTTCTGTGCCCGCTCGTCGGCATAGTCCTCGGGGACCTGCAGTCCGGCCTCGCCATCGGTGCGAGCCTCGAGCTGCTCTTCATGGGTTCAATCTCCATCGGCGCTTACGTGCCGCCCGATGAGTGTATTGGCGGTGTGCTCGCCTGCGCCTTCGCTATTCAGCTGGGTCAGAGCACCGAGGCCGCTATCGCGCTCGCGATGCCCATCGCCACTCTGTGCCTGGCCATTAAGAACGTCGTCAACGCCGGTATGCCCCTTCTGGTCGACCGTGCCGACGTCTTTGCCAGCAAGGGTAACCTCAAGGGTATCTACGCTATGCACTGGATTATCGGTCTCGTGATTGTCGTCCTGGCCTTTATCCTGTGCTCGGTCTCCTTCTATCTGGGTGCCGACGCCGTTCAGGGCCTGCTCGACTTCATCCCGACGTTCGTCCTCGATGGCTTTGGCGTCGCAGCCAACATCCTGCCTGCCATGGGCTTCGCCATGCTCGGCCGTCTGGTGCTTACCAAGCAGCTCGTGCCGTTCTACTTCCTGGGCTTCCTGCTGTGCTCCTATGCCAACGTGCCCGTCCTCGGCGTCGCCCTGATCGCAATCATTATCGGCATCGACAAGTACGACCTGCTGGGCCTTGGTGGCGCCCAGTCCCAGCTTTCTGTGGAAGGGGATGAGGACGATGACTTCTAATTCCGAGAACCAGATTACTCGCTCCGACCTCATTAAGAGCGCCGTGAACACCGGCGCCCTGGGCATGGAATTCTCCTGGACCTACTACAAGCAGATGAACATTGCCTTCTGCCTGATGGTCGCCAACATGCTCAAGAAGATCTATGCCGGCCGTCCCGATGATTACGCCGAGGCCTTGCACCGTCACAGCGCATTCTTCAACATCACCCCGCAGCTCGCTCCCTTCGTGGGTGGCATCGCGATGGCCATGGAAGAAAAGGTCGCTCGTGGCGAGGTTGAGCCCGAGAGCGTCAACGACATCAAGGCCGCCCTCATGGGTCCGCTTTCCGGCCTGGGTGACTCCTTCTTCCTGTCCACCCTGCGCGTCGTCGCCGCTGCCGTGGGCATCAGCCTGTGCCAGGCCGGCAACGTCTTTGGCCCCATCGCCTTCCTGCTCGTCTACAACATCCCGGCGTTCCTGATTCGTATCTTTGGCGCTATCAAGGGTTATGAGCTAGGCATTGGCTTCCTCGACGAGGCTCAGAAGACCGGCCTGATGCAAAAGATCATGGCCTGCGTCGGCATTGTCGGCGTCATGGTCGTCGGCGCCATGAGCAAGGACATGTTCTGGGCTTCGTTGCCCATCGCCATTGGTCAGGGCGACTCCGCCCAGACTCTCCAGGACATCCTGGACGGTATCATGCCCGGTATGCTCGGCATGGCCGCCTTCTGGCTCTACTATTGGCTGCTCTCCAAGAAGATCAACCCGATGGTCCTGATCCTCTGCACCATGGTCGTGGGCATCATCGGCGCTTACTTTGGCGTGCTTGCCTAATATGTTCGAATCGCGCTTCCATCGCGTCTAACGGTTGCGTCGATCTTTGGGGGCTTGTCGCATCTGCGGCGGCCCCCTGTTTTTTAAAACTCCGTACGAAAGGGGAGGGCTATGGTCATACCCGAGCTTTCGCTCATGAACATCAACCATCGTTACTACAGCATCGAGACGTTTTTTAAGGCTGCAGGTGAGGCCGGCTATCGCAATATCGAGCTGTGGACCGGCTCGATGCACCTGTATGTGGATTGCCATGAGCACGATTCGGTGGATAAGATTCGCGATCTTGCCGCCCAATACGGTATCAAGATCGTGTGCGTGTGCCCCGAGCAGAACAACCCCAAGCC
This sequence comes from uncultured Collinsella sp., assembly GCA_958403385.1. Classification (GTDB taxonomy): domain Bacteria; phylum Actinomycetota; class Coriobacteriia; order Coriobacteriales; family Coriobacteriaceae; genus Collinsella. Next base: position 159,035 of record CATXXC010000001.1, on the reverse strand, counting down.
GTGGAACGTCGCGGTACGCGGTGAGGCGGGCCAAAAACGCATCCTCTCGTACTTTAAGAATGTGATCGACGTTGCCGTTGAGTTGGGCGTGCCGCAGATTCTGGTGACGAGTGGTTGGGCCTATCTGGACGAGCCGGCTGAGGACGCCTGGGCCCGCAGCGTTGCCATGCTGCGCTCGGTGTGCGACTACGCCGATACGCGCGGTATTCGCGTCGCGCTCGAGGCCCTGCAGCCGTCGGAGTCCGTGTTGGTCAACACCGCACAGGATGTCGCGCGCATCCTCGAGGCGGTCGATCGTCCCAACCTGAAGGCCTGTATCGACTTTGGCGCCATGGAAGTTGCCGGCGACACGATCGACGGCTACTTTGAGGTTTTGGGCGACAAGATCGTTCACACCCACTTTGTAGATGTGGGCGGCGGCACGACGCATCTTGCCTGGGGCGACGGCGAGCGTGATATGCGTGCCGACCTCGAGGCACTCATGCGCCACGGCTATACGGGCTATGTCTCGGCCGAGACGTGTGATGGCCGCTACTATCCGGATCCGTCCAAGGCGACGACTCAGGTTATCGAGATGTATCGCCGTGTGACAGCGGAGATGGAAGCCGAATAACTAAACTGCGCGGTTGCGCCGGAAACGCTTGGGCGGGTCTGGCGCAACGCTTTTATAGCTGGCGAGTTGTGGGGAACCCGTTGGCAGTAGCGCTCGAAATAGACAACTATTGGCGTTGTAATACCACTCGGGCGAGGAAACCGACCGTTCGCCGCAAATCTCCGTGAGTTTGGATTGGTATTAAATAACAAGCAATCGTATGGCTATAATTGGTATCAGCAAGAAGCGCGATGTATAGAATTGCGCACATGTGATGGGAGGACACACATGAAGGAGACCGAGAAGATCGAGATCATGCACTTCGACCAGGAGGGCTACCTCGAGGACGGCAGGAACGTCTACGAGGCCGGCAAGAAGATGACCGCCCTGGCCGACCGCGTGCACGAGGAGGGCTACGACGCCGTCTTCCTGATGGGCGTCGGCGGCACCTGGGACGAGTTCATGCAGCTCGAGTACCTCATGAACAAGTTCGGCGACCGCGACCTCGAGGTCTACCTGATCCACGCCGCCGAGTGGAACGTCATGGGCCACAAGCGCATGACCGACAGGTCCGTCGTGCTGACCGCCTCCGAGTCCGGCACCACCCCCGAGGTGCTCGAGGCCGTCGGCAAGATGAGGGAGATGGGCGTGCGCGTCTTCGCCATGACCAACCCCGAGGGCAAGATCGGGCAGGCCGTGGGCGCCGAGAACTGCGTCATGATGGCCTCCGACCACGGCGCCGGCGGCTGCGAGAAGGGCTACTACCTCGCCGACTGCTTCGGCCTGCGCCTGCTCAACCGCCGCGGCTGCTTCCCCAAGTTCGACCTGTTCATCGAGCAGACGAAGGACGTCTGGAAGGACATGCTCGACATCCGCAAGCGCTTCGAGCCGCGCGCCGAGGAGCTCGCCAGGAAGTACGCGCTGGCCGACTACACCATGTTCATCGGCTCGGGCGCGCTGTGGGGCGAGACCATCCTGTACTCCATGTGCCTGCTCGAGGAGATGCAGTGGAAGCGCATCCGCCACATCACCTCGCACGACTTCTTCCACGGCACGCTCGAGCTGCTCGAGCCCGGCGTCCCGGTGTTCCTGTTCATGGGAGAGGACGAGTGCCGCGCCCTCGACGAGCGCGTCCGCGCCTTCCTCACCAGCGGCGTGACCGGCGACGAGGACTACGTCATCATCGACACCGCCGAGTACGCGATCCCGGGCCTGGACGACGACTTCCGCGTCATCGTGTCGCCGTGGATCCTGTCCGTGCTGACCACCGACCGCCTCGCGCGCAACTACGAGCTGGTCACCAAACACAACCTCAAGTACCGCCGCTACTACCACCAGTTCGACTACTAAGAGCTGGCCGCAGGGCCGATATCTTGGCTGGTTGATATCTCGACCCTACACAAGGGCGTCCGCATTCGCGCGGGCGCTCTTTTTGCGTTGCCGTCGGCGCAGGGTGTCCTCGGCGGAAATCTCATCCCGGAATTTCGGCTCAGAGTGGGATGCGGTTTCCGGATGCGTCCCATTCTGAAGCCCCGAAACGGGACGCGCTTTCCGCTTGGGGTCCGATCCGGAAAGCTCATCCCGTTCCGAGCATCAAATCCGGGACATGCTTTCCGCGCTCCGCCCCTTGCAGAAAGCGCGTCTCCTTCCAAACACAAATCTTGCGGTACAGCTTCTGCAAAGACGCGAAGTGGCCGCTGACAGCAAAGAGGGGCTGCCGAGACAATGCCCGACGGCCCCTCCCCTCATAACTTGCTATCGATGCCAATCGCCACAAGGGCGCGGCTGCCTACTTGCTGATCGCGCCCGTCATATAGATAAACTGCACGCGATTTATATGTCCGCCCTGCTCGCCGTTGACAAAGTCCGTCGGCGTAAAGCCGGGGTTGAGCATTTCCTCGATCTTGTCCTTAACGGTGTCGATGACCTGAGTATCGAGATTGCTCGTTCGGTCGGTAAGCTCCTGCATGCCGTTGCCGAGCTCGGATGCGCCGCTGGCAAGCGTACCTGCACCCGAGGAGAGAAGATTCATGCCGCTAGCAAGGCTAGCAGCACCTGTCTTGAGCTGCGCCGCACCGTTGTTGAGCTGTGATGCGCCGTTGGCAAGCGCGGGCGTGGCACCGTTGAGCTGCTGTGTGCCCGCAGCAAGCTGGTCGGTGCCCGCGGCAAGAGCCGCGGCGCCATCGCTCAGCTGACCCGCGCCCGTTGCTGCAGAGCCAACACCGGCGACAAGACCGGGGTTCACGGCCGTGGGGTTTGCCGGGTTGATCGCGCTGTTCATATAGGCGATGGCTCCGGCCAGGCTCAGCTGTTGGCCATCCTGGACAGTGGTGTAGCCCTGAATGGCGCTATCGAGCGCGGTGACGGCACCCTGGGCGCCGCCCTGGGCGCCGGCCGCCTGGGCCAAAGTCGTAACCTGATCGGTAAGCGTGCCAAACATGGACTCGGCACCCTTAAGGCCCTGCGACACCTGCGTGTTAAGACCCTGCGCGCCCGCAACGGCATTGGATGCAGAATCGAGAAGCGCGGTAAGACCCGTCGCATCGGCGCTCGATGCCGCCGTGGCGGCGGCACCCGCGCTGGTAGCAGCACTGCCGGCACTTGCGGTGGCGGCATCCAGCTGTGCCGTAGCCTCGCTTAGCTTGGCTGCCGCAGCCTTGGCGGAGTCGAGATCGGCCGCGTTATCCAGCGCGTCCTGAGCATCGGCGACCGCCGCCTTGGCAGCGGCAATAGATGCAACGGTGCTCTCGGCGCCAGCCTTTGCGCTCTCGGCGTTAGCCTTTGCCGCATCGTTGCCCATGGCGCTCGCGGCCTGCTTTGCCCCGCCGAGCGCCTGCTGTGCACCGGCAAGGTACTGCCCCTCGCCGCTGAGCGCCGCCGTAAGACCCTGCGGCCCGTACAGCGCGCTGTAGGCGTTGCCCGACGTAGCGGTCACGGCGTCCTGGGCCGCCTTGGCCGCAGCCTGCGCCTTGGCAAGGTTTGCCTCCTGAGCCTGCTTGCCCAGCGTCAGCGCGTCGACGTACGTATCGGACCCAGCGGCAATTCCACTTATGCCGCCCGAGATCTGCTGTGCGCTCCCCTGCAGCTTGGAAAGGCCCGCCGAAAGATCGGACGCACCGCCCTTAAGCTGCACGGCACCGGCATTAACCCCCTCGGCACCGGCATTAAGGTTGCTCACGCCTTCGACCAGCGTGGGGACCTGCGCGTTGAGCTGACTCGTACCCGCCGCGAGCGCAGCGGCGCCACTGGACAGCGTGCCGGCACCGGTATTGGCCGTGGCAAGCGAGGCCGCGAGCGTCTTGACACCGTCGGCAACCTGGCCAGCACCGCTATTGGCCGTAGCAATACCGTTGGAGAGCTCCACGAGCTGGCTCGTATCCATGCTGCTCGAGTCCACATCGATGGCAAGATTCAGCGGCACGCCGACAATCTGCCAGCCATCAAACTCAAAATCCTCAACATCGGTCGTAATGGTGTAGTCTCCGGTGCTGCCGGGAATCACCATGTAGGTAAGCTGCGTGTTGGAGCCGTTGGCAGCAACCGTGGCGCCCTCAGCCTCAATATCGTGTGCCTCGGCATCCTTAAGCTGACCGGTAATCTGAACCAGGTAGTTATCGGCATAATCGCCACCGGTATAGTCGTCATTCTTTTCGACCTTGAGCTTCATGGTGAGCTTGCCGCTCTTGCCCGCCAAATCCTTGGCGTCGATATCGCGGCCATCGAGCTGGTATGCCACGGTGACGTTCCACGGCATCTGAGTGTTCTTGTCCAGATCGCCCTGGTAGACAAAGTCCTGCACTCCCTGGCCCGTAACGGCAACCGACCCGCTGTCGTCCGTTAGTTTTTGAGTCGTCGATAGGTTGGTCACTTTGTTATAGGTGCCGGCATCGTCGATCTTGACGCCCTTATTGGCCTCGAAGCTATTGACCACGTAAACACCCGTGCGATTGCCGTCGGCATCGGTTTTGACGTATACGACCTGGTTTTTCTTATATCCCGGCGTGCTGTTATCGGAGTCCGTCGCCATCTGTTCACTCGTAGCCGAGGCAGCGCTCGTCGACCCTACGCCGTCGGCGAACACAACGGCACCGGGAACGGTAAGGGCCACGGTCAGACCGGCGGCAAGAGCGAGCGCAGCGATGCGCTTATGGGGACGACGTACAAGATCGCGTTGGGCTTTGAGCTCTTTCGAAGCGGTATCAGTGGTATGGGTATGCATTGCGGTATTCCTTCCAACTGCTTTGTAAAACGTTACTGAGCGGAGCCGTCCGCAGCCGATGCCTCGGTGGTATCCGAAACCGGATCCTGGGCATCCTTGGGCAAAAAATGAGCTTTGAGCGTGGTCTTGCCGATGAGGCCATCGAGCACATACAGGAAACCCGGCAGCGCAAAGAGTACGGCGACTAGGGAGATGCTCACGCCGACGCCCAGGAACCAGCCGATCTGCTTGAGCACGCCGTGGCTCGAGATCGCATGGATCAGGAAGCCACTGATCAGCAGAACCGATCCAGAGGTCAAAACAGGAATCGTGCAAGCTTCCATGGTCTCGAGTAGCGCTTCGCGCTTATGCATGGTCACGCGGTCCTCACGATAGCGGTCAGCAATCAGGATGCCGTAGTCGACGGCAACGCCCAGCTGGATGGAGCTCACAATTAAGTAGGCGAGGAAGAACTCGTGCATACCGGTGTAGAGCGGTGCAGCAAAGTTGATCCAGATCGAGGTCTCAATCACGAGCACCAAGATGATCGGCAGGCTCAGCGACTTGGTGGCCAGCAGCAAGACCGCGAACACGGCCACGACGGCGATGAGGTCGACCTTGCCCTTATCGACGGTGATGGTGTCCTTAAGGTCGGTGGTGCTCACGCCCTCGCCGGCGAGCATTGCCTTACCCGGATAATGTTTGTCCGCGATACAACGAATCTTCTTGACCAGCTTAAATGTACTCGGACCCTCGTAGGGCGCGGTAACCGTGAGCACCAAACGGCTGTAGTGCTCTCCCTCCACCAGATCGAGCGTGTCCTTTTCGGCCATGCCCGTGGGGATATAGGGACTCGCAACGTCAACATAGCTCTGGATGGACTTGACCTCGGGGAGCGCCTTGAGCTCATTGGAGAGTGCCTGCTCCTCGCTCACCTCTCCACGGGGAACGAGCACAACGTAGGTATCGGAGTTGCCAAAGACCTCCTTGACCTTGTCCATATCCTGACCAAGCCGCGTATCCGAACCAAAAATGTGCGAAGTGCCGTAGTAGTACGTGATATCGCTGGAGGTCGATGCCACACGCGCAGGGTAAACCACGGCGAGGATCACGACGGCAGCGGGGATACAGACCTTGAGCACCAGACGGGCGAACTTACCCAGCGGCGGGACAAAGGGCCTGTGCTGCGATTTTTGCACAAAGCCATCGAACTGAACGAACATCGAAGGAACAAAGGTAAAGACCGATACCAGGCTGATGGCGATACCCTTTGCAAGGGCAAGACCAAGGTCGGGGCCGATCTTAAACTGCATGGCGGCAAGCGCGATAAAGCCGATGCAGACCGTGCAACCGCTCGAAAACACGGCGACCGAGGACAGGCAGCACGACTGCACCATGTCTTCGGCAACGCTGCCGTGGCGGCCACGCTCCTCGTTAAAGCGGTGCAGCAAAAAGACCGAGAAGTCCAGCGCGATGGCAACCTGCAAAATGGAGCCCGCAGAGTTGGTGACAAAGCTAATCTCGCCAAAGATGAGGTTGGTGCCCCAGTTGATAAACACCGAGACGCCCAGGCCCAGCAGCACCAGGATGGGTTCGGCCCAGCTGGTAGTCGTGATGACCAGAATCACGAAGATAATCGCTATGACAGCGACCGTGATAATGCTGATCTGCTGCTCGGTCGATGTGGTGGCGAGCGCGTTAGACATGGCCGAGCCCGTAATGGCGCCCTCGTCGCCCACGATATCTCGAATAGCGTCGGTTGCCTCGATCTCCTTTTCGGAATTAACCGTCACCGTAAACAGGGCGTTGTTCTTTTTGTAATAGGTCTCAACGGTGTCTTTGTCTTGCGTGGCAAGCGGCTGATCGATATCTGCCGCGTCGTCAAGCCATAGGACCTCCTCGACGCCGTCGACCTTTTTGATTTTGTCCTTGTATTTGAGCGCCTGAGCGATCGAGACATTGGGCACCATAACGCGACAGTTGGGAATGTCACCCTCAAACTCATCACCCATGGTATTCAGAGCGACGGTCGACGCCGCTTCGTCGGGCAGATAGCTCGTAATGTCGTAGTTAACGCCTACAAACTGGCGCAGGAACAGGCATACCAGTGCTGCCACCGCATAGAACGCGATGATGGGTTTGCGGTGCTTCACGACCCATCGAAATAGCTTCTCTTTCAACCTCAATCCTCCATAACGCTCAGCCTATGTTTTGCTCTTTGTTATATTCCACATTTGGTAGTTATACAACATGTGTAGGATAAAGGCGCCATAAAGATATGCGATTGACGCGGTCCCGGAGCCAAAACAGCCGCTGCAGAAGCAGTTCGGAAAAGGTCCTCAGCGGAAACTGCATCCCAGTTTTTAGACGAAAAACGGGATATGGTTTCTGGTTGGCCTAGATAATCGTCAGATTTAGCTGAGCGTCTGCCCCTATGTTTCCAAATGAATACGGTGTGAGCTGCGGACAAGGATTTTCCCCGCAAGCACTCTAGTATGCTAAAGTGCCCAAAAGACCGGCGGAGCTATGCCGGTCGTTTGTTCTGTATGCAACACAGCATGAGGAGGCTCACCAGATGACGGCCACACCGTGGGGATTCCGGGACATATTGCCCGAGGAGGCTCAGGCGCGCGAGGAGATTGCGCTGACGGTGAAGGGCTGCTTTAGGGAGCATCATTATCTGCCGGTTGAGACGCCGCTGCTCGAGGACAAGGGCTCGCTCGAGGAGGGCGGCCGTATCGCGGACACGCCGTTTAAGCTTTTTGACGATGACGGCCGCTTGTTGGTGGTTCGTCCCGACAATACGTTGCCGATCGTGCGTTTGGTCTCGACCCGCATGCGCGCGGCCGACCTGCCCCTGCGCCTTCGCTACGAGGCGCCGGTGGTTCGCGAGTGTCAGCGCAATGCCGGTGGCTCGCGTCAGTTTACGCAGTTGGGCTTTGAGCTCATCGGCGCGGGAGATACCGCGGGCGATGTCGAGATTGTCTCGCTCGTTGCCGAGGCCGTACGCGAGCTGGCGCTTCCCGATGCGCGCATTATCGCAGGCAGTGTGCGTCCTTTTAAGGAATTGCTCGCGGTGTGCGAGGATGGTGAGCTGGCTGCCGAGGCCCTGCGCTGCGTGCATGCCAACGACTTTGTGGGCCTCGATGCCCGCGTGGCGGCAAGCGTCGAGTCCGATGCCGTCAAGGCCGCCATTAGCGAGCTGCCGCGCCTGCACGGCGGTGCCGAGGTACTTGACCGCGTGGACGCGCTGCTGGAGGCCGCCGGTATCGTCGCGCCGCTGACGCGCGAACTGCGTGCCCTAGTCGATGGTCTGGCTCCCGAAGACGCCCAGGTGCTGTCCTTCGACTTCTCCATCATGAACTCTTTCGATTACTACACGGGCCTGGTCTTTAAGGCCTATGCCGGCGGCTTGCCCGATCCGGTCGGTTCGGGCGGACGCTACGACTCCATCTTTACCGGCGCATTTGGCGACGGTATCGAGGTGCCGGCGGCGGGCTTCGCCTTTTCGCTCGAGCGCCTGGAGGCCGCGCGCACCTCGGCCGAGGACGCCGCTTCCGATGGCGACCACGCCGTGGGCCGTGGCGCCGAGGGGCCGCTGCGTATCGCCGTGCCCAAGGGCTCGCTTAAGGCCGACACGCTCGACGTGCTCGAGACCGCGGGCCTGGACGTCTCCGAGCTGCGTGACCCCGGCCGTCACCTGATCGTGCGCGGCCGCGACACGCGTGTCGGCGAGGGCGCGGTCGGCGATATCGAGTTTGTCATCGTGCGCCCCAGCGACGCGCCTGCTTTTGTGGGCTGTGGCGGTGCCGATTGCGGCATCTGCGGTTGGGATTCGCTTATCGAGGCAGACCTCAACCTGCTGCAGCTGGTCGACCTGGGCTATGGCCTGTGCACCTTTATCGAGGCGGAGCCCGCATGGCGCGCCGGTCAGGCCGAGCGCAACTATGCTCGCCGCGGGTCGCTTCGCGTGGCAACCAAGTATCCGCGCATCGCGAGTGCCTGGTATGCCGAGCGAGGCGTGAACGCCGACATAGTTTCGCTGCACGGTAACATCGAGCTGGGCCCCATTGTCGGCATGACCGATCGCATCGTGGATATTACCGCCACGGGCGCCACGCTGCGCGACAACGACCTGGTCATCACCGGTCGCATCATGGACTGCACGGCCCGTTTCTTCGTCAACCCGGGTGCCGCGCGCCTCGATCCGCGTGTGCGCAACCTGGCCGATCGCCTGGCGGCTGCCGTGAAGGACAAGCATTTTGAGCCCGTCGCGGGCTCGGCACAATAGCGCGAGCGCGCACGGGCGCCCCAACGTACGGGCTGCGGGCCGATTGGCGCCGCCGCCCGGTCTCTCGTTTTTCGAACACAACCTCGACCGATAGGGGATACCGATATGAAGACCATCAAGCTTGCTCCCGGTGAGCGCCTCGTTACCAACCAGCTCAACCGCAAGGGCGTGCTGCCGCAAAACATCGTCGACGCCGCCCGCGATATCGTGGCCAACGTGCGCGCCAACGGCGATGCCGCAGTGCGCGATTACTGTCAGCGCTTTGACGGTGTTGAGCTGCAGAGCTTCCGCCTGCCGCAGGAGCAGATCGATGCCGCGCTCGAAGACCTCGACCCCGCGTTTGTCGCGGCGCTCGAGAAGGCCGCGCGCCAGATTCGCGAGTTCCACCAGCGCGAGGTCGAGCAGAGCTGGTTTACCACGCGCGCAGATGGCACGATGCTCGGCGTTAAGGTGACCCCGCTCGCGGCGGCCGGCATCTACGTGCCGGGCGGTCGCGCGCAATATCCCTCCACGGTGCTCATGAATGCCATTCCCGCCAAGGTTGCCGGCGTCAAGCGCGTGGTCATGGTGACTCCTCCGCAAAAAGATGGCCTGATCAGCCCCTATACGCTCGCGGCTGCCAAGCTCGGCGGCGTGGACGAGATCTATATGGTGGGCGGCGCTCAGGCCGTGGCCGCGCTGGCGTACGGCACCGAGACCATTCCGCGCGTCGACAAGATCACCGGCCCGGGCAACGCCTTTGTCGCCGCGGCCAAGCAGATTGTCTCGGGCGACGTGGGAATCGATATGGTCGCTGGCCCTTCCGAGGTCTGCGTACTTGCCGATGCCACGGCCAAGCCCATGGTGGTCGCGGCCGACCTGATGGCCCAGGCCGAGCACGATCCGCTGGCAGCCTGCTATCTGGTGACCTGCGACGAGCAGTTTGCGCGCGAGGTCGAGGCTGGTATCGACATTCTGGTAGCGCAGTCCCCGCGTGCCGAGATCACACGCGCCTCGCTCGATAACGAAGGCACCATCGTGGTGGCCGCCGACATGGCTGCCGCCGTCGAGGCCGTGAACACCGTGGCGCCCGAGCACCTTGAGCTGCACTGCAAGGACGCGATGGGCCTGCTCGGCGGCATTCGCAACGCCGGCGCCATCTTTGTGGGCGCCTGGAGCTCCGAGCCGCTCGGCGATTATGTTGCCGGCCCCAACCACACGCTGCCGACCGGCGGCACGGCCATGTTCTCCAACCCGCTTTCGGTCGAAGAGTTCGTTAAGCGCTCGAGCGTCATTTGCTATACGCCCGAGGGCCTGCTCTCCGACGCTCCCGCCACACAGCGTCTGGCCGAGGCCGAGGGCCTGTGGGCGCACGCGCTATCCGCCGCCCTGCGTCGCCGTGTGCTGGAGCAGGGCGAGGATGCCGTGAGTGCCGAGTCTCTGGCCGCGGCCGACCTGACCAAGGTCGCTTGGCCGGGTGACGCCGTGGCGACGGTTGCCGAGGGCGTTGACCTGGCGGCTGCGGGCGCGGATGGCGTTGGCGCGACCGGCGAGGAGGCCTAACATGGCCGAACTCACGCCGCGCATGAAGGAGCTCGTCCAGCCCTACCTGGCCGGCATTGAGCCCTATGATCCCAACTTTACGCCCACGCGCATCAACCTTTCGGCCAACGAGAACACCTATCCCGTGCCGGCCGGCGTGCGCGAGGCGATTGATGCAGCCCTGGCTGCCACGCCGCTCAACCGTTATCCCGACCCCATGTCCAACGACCTGCGCGATGAGCTTGCTGCTTGGCATGGCGTGACGCGCGAGAATATCTGCGTGGGCAACGGCGGTGACGAGCTGCTCTATAACTACTTGCTGGCGTTTGGCGGCGCGGGGCGGACCCTGCTCAACTGCCCGCCGTGCTTTAGCGAGTATGCGTTCTTTGCGTCTCTGTGCCAGACCGAGGTGCGCGACGTGTGGCGCGACCCGGCGACCTTTGAGCTCGACCAGGCGGCGGTGCTTGCGGCGGCTCCCGAGTGCAATCTGGCGATCGTGACCTCGCCCAACAATCCCACGGGTGACGTGGCGCCGCTCGACTTTGTTGCGGCTCTGTGCGATGCCTGCCCCGGCATGGTGATGGTCGACGAGGCCTACGTGGAGTTTGCCGACGATTCGTTTGGCGCGGCCACCACGGCGCAGGGGCTTATCGCCGAGCATCCCAACCTGGTGATTCTGCATACGCTGTCCAAGGCGTTTGGCGCCGCCGGCACGCGTCTGGGCTATGTGATCGCGGCGCCCGAGGTCATCGATGTGTTTGCGGCGATTCGGCAGATCTACTCGGTTAACGTGCTAAGCCAGGCCGCCGCGCTTGCCTGCGTACGTGCCCGCGATGCGTACGCACCCGTGGTGGCACAGGTTGCATCTGAGCGCGAGCGCGAGCTGTGCGCCCTACGCGCAATGGCTGCCGAGGGTCTGCCCGTGGAGGCGTGGCCGAGCGCGGCGAACTTTGTGCTCGTGCGCACGCCGCATGCCACGCGCGTGCGCGAGCGTCTGCGCGACGAGTATTCGATTTTGGTGCGCGACTTTAGCTACGCGCCGGGGCTCGCGGACTGCCTGCGCATTACCGTGGGCACCCCGCAGGAAAACGACGAGGTGCTGGCAGCGTTTGCCGCGCTGGTGAAGGAGGAGATGTAGATGGACCGCTATGCCGAGGTAACCCGCAAGACGGGCGAGACCGACATTGTCGTAAAGCTCGACCTGGACGGATCTGGCGTGTGCGATATCTCGACCGGCGTGCCGTTTTTCGACCACATGCTCAACGCTTTTGGCCGCCATGGTCTGTTCGATCTGACGGTGCACGCGGTGGGCGACGTCGAGGTCGATGCGCATCACACCGTCGAGGACACGGGTATTGTGCTGGGCGAGGCGTTTCGCCAGGCGCTGGGCGACAAGGTGGGCATTACGCGCTTTGCCGACGCGGCGATCGCCATGGACGAGACGCTTGTGATGGCTGCCGTTGATATTTCGGGCCGTGGGCAGGCCTACTGCGAGCTGCCCGTACCGACTGAGCGTGTGGGCAGCTTCGATACCGAGCTGGCCGTCGAGTTCTTCTACGCCTTTGCGCGCGACGCCAAGCTCACTCTGCACGTGCGCGAACTGGCGGGCGGCAACTCGCATCACATTATCGAGGCCGCCTTTAAGGCCGTGGGCCGCACGATGCGCCAAGCCTGTGAGCTGGACCCTCGCGTGCAGGGCATCCCCAGCACCAAGGGTTCACTGTAACCGCCACAAGGGTAAAAACCACCACGAAGGTGCCTGTCCCCTTTGTGGTGGTTTTGGATGATGGGAAAAGGGAGGGTCGCGTGGGCGAACCGAAGATCGTGGTGGTCGACTACCACAAGGGCAACTTGTCGAGCGTCGTGCGCGGGCTTGCGCGCGCCGGTGCCGCCGCCTGCACATCGGACGACCCGGAGCAGATTCGCAACGCCGACGGCCTGGTCATCCCGGGCGTGGGCGCGTTCTATGACGCGATCGCCTTTATGCGCCAGAGCGGCGAGGAGGCGGCCGTGCTCGACGCCGTTGCCGCTGGAACTCCGCTGCTCGGCATCTGCCTGGGCCTTCAATTATTTTTTGAGCGCGGCAACGAGGGCGTGCCTGCGGACGAGGGCGCGGTTGCCGATGGCAGCACCCCCGAGCAGGCTGGCGGTCCCTGGGTCGATGGCCTGGGTATTATGCGTGGCTCGTGCACGCGCTTGGAATCGAGTCGCCTGAAGGTGCCGCACGTGGGCTGGGACCAGGTGCACATGACGCCCGCCGGTGCGGCCGATCCGCTGCTTACTGGTTTTGCCGAGGGTGCCAACATGTACTTCACCCACAGCTACGCGGTGGCCGACGATGCCGATGCCGCCGATGTGCTGGCGCGCACGCACTATACGCGGAGCTTCCCGTGCATCGTGCGCCACGGCAACGTGTGGGGTTGTCAGTTCCATCCCGAGAAATCCTCCGCGCTGGGGCAGCGTATCCTTAAGAACTTCGTCAACATCGTCGAGGAGGTTGGCCGATGATCCTGTTTCCCGCAATCGATCTGATCGGCGGCAAGGTCGTGCGCCTGGAGCGCGGCGACCGCAGCCGCTGCAAGGTATATTCCGACGACCCCGTGGCAGTCGCCCGCTCGTTTGCCGAGCAGGGTGCGAGCTGGGTGCACGTCGTCGACCTGTCCGCCGCCTTTGGCGAGGACGAGGACGCGCGCGCTGCTAACTCGGCGGCGATTAAGGCCATCTGCGGCGTCGACGGTCTGTCTGTGGACGTGGGCGGCGGCGTCCGCTCGCTCGCGCGCATCGACGAGTTGGCCGGCTACGGTGCGCGTCGCATTGCGCTGGGCACGGTGCTGGTGACCGAGCCGGGTTTTGCCGAGGTGGCGGCCCAAGGCTTTGGCGAGCTGTTGGTGGCAGATATTGCCGCGCGCGACGGCCAGGTCAAGGTGAACGGCTGGCGTGATGGCGCGGGCGTGGCACTCGACGATGCCGTGGCACAGCTTTCCGAGTTGGGCTTTAAGCATCTGGTGTATACCGACATCGCGCGCGATGGCATGCAGACGGGCATCGATGTGGCGGCGTATCGCCATGTGGCCGAGGTCGCGGGTTTTCCCGTCGTGGCTTCGGGCGGCATCTCGGCGCTCGACGACATCCGCGCACTGGCCGCGGTGGGTGAGGGCGCGATTGAAGGTGCCATTACCGGTCGTGCGCTCTACGAGGGCAACTTTACGTTGGCCCAGGCGCTGGCCGCCGCTCGAGGGGAGGAATAGCCCATGCTTACCAAACGCGTGATTCCCTGCTTGGACGTCAAGGATGGCCGTGTGGTCAAAGGCGTCAACTTTGTGAGCTTGCGCGATGCGGGCGATCCGGTGGAGCTGGCGCGCGCCTACGATCGCGAAGGTGCGGACGAGGTCGTCTTCCTGGACATTACCGCCACGAGCGACAACCGTGCGACGACTATCGAGATGGCGGCGCATGCGGCCGAGGAGCTGGCCATTCCCTATACCGTGGGCGGCGGCTTTCGCGACCTGGCGGGCATGCGCACCATGGTTGCCGCCGGTGCCGACAAGGTGTCGCTCAACTCTGCCGCCGTGCGCGATCCATCGCTGATTAGCCAGGCTGCCGCGGCGTTTGGTAGCCAGGCCGTGGTCGTGGCGATCGATGCCAAGCGTGTGGGGCTGCCCGGGGAGCCGGGCGCCGATAAGTGGGAGGTCTTTACGGTGGGCGGTCGCAACGCTACGGGTATCGACGCGGTGGCGTGGGCCGAGGAGGCGGCTCGTCGTGGCGCCGGCGAGATCCTGCTCACCAGCATGGATCGCGACGGCACCAAGGCCGGCTTTGATTTGGCGCTCACCCGCGCCGTGGCGCGCGCGGTGCCGATTCCCGTCATCGCGAGCGGCGGAGTGGGCACGCTCGAGCATTTTGCCGAGGGCGTGATCGAGGGCGAGGCCGACGCCGTGCTGGCGGCGAGCGTCTTTCACTTTGGAACCTTCAGCATTCGCGAAGTCAAAGAGTATATGGCCTCACAGGGCATTCCTGTGAGATTGGACTTCTAATGCTGCGGCTTGTCCAGGCACCCGACCTTCCGGCTCCAACCCTCCTCGCGTACTTAAGTACGCGTCGTCGGGCTTGTCGCTCGGAATCTCGGGCACCTGGACAACCCTCGCCGACCGGCGATGTTTAAATTGGGGAATTGAAATGAGAGAAATTACTACTCCAGCGGATCTTAAATACGACGCCAAAGGATTGATTCCTTGTGTGGTTCAGCAATATGACACCGGCGAGGTGCTTATGGTTGCTTGGATGAACGAGGATTCGGTGGGGCTGACGCTCAAGACCGGTACCACGTGGTTTTGGAGCCGCAGCCGTCAGGAGCTCTGGAATAAGGGCGCGACGAGCGGCAATATGCAGGAGGTCAAGGAGCTCTGGGCCGACTGCGATAGCGATACGCTGCTGGTCAAGGTCGACTCGCCGGGTCCGGCCTGCCACACCGGCAACCGTACCTGCTTCTTTAAGAAACTCGCGTAGGACGGGCGCTCGACTAGGCGCTTGGCCAACCAGAAAGGATTGAACTATGGGTGTGCGCACCGCAAACGTTCAGGATGGAAATATCGGAGAGACGTTGACAGGTCTGGCCGAGGTGATTCACGGTCGTCGTGATGCATCGCCGCAGGAGAGCTATACCGCGCGTCTGCTGACCGACGTCGAGGATGAGCTGCTCAAGAAGCTTGCCGAGGAGTCGAGCGAGGTGATCATGGCCTGCAAGGATAACGATCACGACCACATCCGCTACGAGGCCGGCGACCTGGTCTACCACCTGCTCGTGACGCTTGAGCGCTACGGCATCACCCTCGACGAGCTGGCTGGCGAACTCAACGCCCGCCGCCACTAGTCGTTTGGGACAGTCTTTGTTGGTGTGACGGGGTCATGGAAGTTGCGGTGAAATAGGGACTGTTTAAGCGCTTCATCAAGCAAAACAATCCCTATTTCACCGCAACTTATGAAGGGATGGCTAGGCGAGGGGCGTGGATTCCCATTCGCCGGTGGCGTGGGGGATGTCGAAGGTTCGATAACCGCAGTCGTACGCGTGCGCCTGGGCCTCGCGGATGTTCCAGCAGATATCGCAGGCGCGGTGCGCGTCCGAGCCAAAGGTGATCGGCACTTCGGCATGGTCAAAGCAGCGCAAAAGACCGGTTGCGGGGTAGTAGTCGCCCAAGCCCTTGCGCGGTGCGGCCGTCGAGACCTCAACGCGGCGGCCCGTATCGTGCGCGCACTCTGCCATCTGCTGCCAAAACGGTGCGGGGTCAAAATCGGGCGCAAAGCCTTCCTTCGAAAAGCGCATGACCAGGTCGGGGTGAGCCATCACATCAAAGTTGAGCGGGCTCTCGCAGGCGCGGCACCAGTCATCGACATAGCGCTCCCACACGCCGCGTACCCCCAGGTTTTCCCAAACGTGCAGGTTGGTGTCATCGTCGATCCAGCCGCAGCGCGAATCGGGCGTATCGGGACGAGCGACGTCCTCCGTTCCCGCCGTACCCGCGGCACCGGCCATGATATCGCCTGGGTTGCCAATCCAGTGCACACTGCCCAGGCGCACGACGGCGCCCTGGGACCAGCGCTCAACCAAAGGCTCGCAGCCCTCGTACCAATCGCATTCGAAACCGTAGATAAAGGTGAGTTCTGGCGCAATCTGAGCGGCAAGATTGCGAGCGTCCTCAAAAGCCAGACGATGCGCCGGGAGGTCACCCTCAGTAACCTGCACCTCGCAGTTAGCATCCATGCTGGCGGGCAGGGTGAGATGGTCGGTCGAGACCATGACGCGGCAGCCGGCCGCAGCAGCGGCACGGACGTTGTCCTCAAACGAGGCATGCCCGTCCGAAAACGAGGTGTGGGTATGGCAATCGACCAGCGGGCACATGGGCATAGCGGCTCCTTTGCGTCAAGCGAATCCGCTTCATTGTAATGGCGCAGCTCTCAACACGCCGGGCACGCCGGGGATCGAAATCGATTGGAAAGGTTGCGCGGCGCGTGGTGCGGCCTCGCTTGCTCTCAAAACGTGTACGTCAGCCTCCAAAACCGACAAATAATGACATGTTTGGAGGCTGATGTACATGTTTGGCCGGGGCGGTGGAGTGTCGGTTTCTTGTCGACAAGGAAAATCGCGCTCATCACGCGCCGTCACACTCGCGCAGCCTGCGATGTGCTAGCGTTTGGATGAACAAAACGAGCCCGTGCGGAAAGGAGCCGGACCGTATGCCATGCGATAGCACATCTCCGCTGTCTTGCGAGACCGATGCGCCCGAGACCATCGTCAAGCTGGAATGCGACATCGACGACGCGTCGCCCGAGGTGCTCGCCTACGCTGCCGACCGCCTGCGCGAGGCGGGTGCGCGCGAGGTGCATTGGCTGCCCCTCTATTGCAAGAAAGGCCGCCCCAGCTGGCAGCTACAGGTAATCTGTGCTCACGAGGATATCGAGCGTCTGCAGACGATCATCTTTTTGGAAACCACGACCAATGGTATCCGTCGCCAGGTTATGGAGCGCGTTTGCCTGCCACGCCGCTTTGAGCGCGTAACGACGCCATGGGGCGAGGTGTCCGTCAAGGTGGCCACCCTGCCCGACGGCAGTGAGCGTGCGGCACCCGAGTACGAGGACTGCGCCCGCCTTGCCCGTGAGCACAACGTGCCGCTCCAGCGCGTGATGCAGGCGGCGCAAGCCGTGGCACTGCGATTTGAGTAACGCGGCCGGTGGCGACATCCTGCGCCCAGCCATATCAACCCCATTCGAAAGGATCTCCCCATGAAATACCTCATCGCCTCCGACATCCATGGCTCGGCATATTGGACCGAGCGCCTGGTCGCCGCCATCGAATCCGAGCAGCCCGACCGCATTGTGCTGCTGGGCGACCTGCTCTACCACGGTCCGCGCAACGACCTGCCGCGCGATTACGCCCCCAAGCGCGTGATCCCGCTGCTCAACGCCCTGGCCGACCGCATCGTCGCGGTGCGCGGCAACTGCGACGCCGAGGTCGACCAGATGGTGCTCGACTTCCCCATCATGGCCGACTACGCCACGCTGTTCGACGAGACCGGCCGCGAGCTGTTCCTGACGCACGGCCATGTCTTTGGCGCCGGCATGCACAACAGCGTCGACCACGCGCCCGCGCTGCCCGAGGGCTCCGCGCTCGTCTACGGCCATACGCACATCAAGGTCAACGAGGAAAGCGCCGCACACCCGGGCCTGTGGCTCTTCAACCCCGGCAGCGTGAGCATCCCCAAGGACGGCACGCATAGCTACGGCATCTACGAGGGCGGAGCGTTCCGCCACGTGATCCTGGAGGAGGACTAACCATGGCGCAGCACATGGCTCAGCAAAATGCCGAGGGCTCGCGCGATTTGTCCACGCTGGTCGACGCGTCGGCCGAGCTACAACATCTGGTGCAGACCGTCTGGCGCTTGCGTCAGCCCGACGGCTGCCCGTGGGACCGCGAGCAGACGCACCGCAGCATTGGCAAGAACATGATCGAGGAGGCCTACGAGGCGCTCGACTGCATCGAGGCGGACGACGCGGTTCACCTGCGCGAGGAGCTGGGTGACGTGCTCATGCAGGTCGTGCTGCATGCGCAGATCGCGGCGGACGCCGGCGAGTTTACGCTGGCCGACGTGGCGCGCGATATTGACGCCAAGCTCATTCGCCGCCACCCACACGTATTTGGCGATGCGGATGCCGAGAGCTCCGACGAGGTGCTCAAGATCTGGGACGAGGTCAAGCTTGCCGAGAAGGCCGCCAAGGACAAGGCTGTGGCAGCAGGCGAGGCCGCGCCCGAGGGTCTGCTCGATGGCGTGCCCACGCATCTGCCGGCGCTGATGCAGGCCCAGAAGGTGTCGCGCAAGGCGGCTGCCGTGGGCTTTGAGTGGGAGACGGTCCAGGATGTGTGGGACGAGGTCGCCGAGGAGCGTGCCGAGTTTGAGGCCGAGGCCCCTGGCTCGCCCGAGCGCGAAATGGAGTTTGGCGACCTGCTCTTTGCCTTGGTCAACGTCGCGCGCAAGGAGGGCATTGACGCCGAGAGCGCCCTTCGTGCCAGCACGGCAAAGTTCCGCCGTCGCTGGGCTGCGATGGAACAGATGGCGGCCGATGCCCACGTTGATCTTGCCGAGCTTTCGACCCATGGGCTCAACGACCTGTGGGACGCAGCAAAGGCAGGGGAGTAAGACTGCGGGAACGACGGGCTGACACGCCTCATCGTTCCCGCTAAATTTTTCGAAAATCAAGTGTATCCCTCGGCTAACTTAGGGCATAATGCAAAAAGTGCGACAAGGCTAACTTATGAACCTGCGCGCCGCTGCAGCGTGCAAGCCGCGTCGCCAAGCATTCAACCCGTTTCCAAGTGAGAGGGAGACAACATGAGCGATATTTTGGACGTCTACGGTCGTGAGGTGCTCGACAGCCGCGGCAACCCTACCGTCGAGGTCGAGGTCGTGCTCGAGGACGGCAGCTTCGGTCGCGCGATGGTGCCTTCGGGCGCTTCGACCGGTGCTTTCGAAGCTTGCGAGCTGCGCGACGGCGACAAGGGTCGCTACCTGGGCAAGGGCGTTTCGCAAGCCGTCGAGCACGTCAACAACGAGTGCGCCAATGCCGTCGTGGGCCTCGATGCCTTCGATCAGCGTGCCGTTGACGCTGCACTGATTGCCGCCGACGGCACGCCCAACAAAACCAAGCTCGGTGCCAACGCCATTCTGGGCGTATCGTTGGCCGTTGCCCGCGCCGCGGCAGAGTCGGCGGGCCTGTCGCTGTACCAGTATCTGGGCGGCGTTAACGCCCACCTGCTGCCCACGCCCATGATGAACATCCTCAACGGTGGCATGCATGCCGACAACAACGTTGACTTCCAGGAGTTCATGATCATGCCCGTGGGTGCTCCGAGCTTTGCCGAGGGCCTGCGCTGGTGCGCCGAGGTCTACCACACCCTCAAGGGCGTGCTGCACGAGGCCGGCCTTGGCGGCGGCGTGGGCGACGAGGGCGGCTTCGCGCCCAACCTCAAGACCAATGCCGAGCCGTTCGAGTACATTACCAAGGCCGTCGAGAAGGCTGGCTTTAAGCCCGGCGTCGACTTCATGTACGCCATGGATCCGGCCTCGACCGAGTTCTACAACGCCGAGACCGGTATGTACGAGCTCAAGGGCGAGGGTGTTGAGTACACGAGCGCCCAGATGGTCGATTACTGGGAGAAGCTCGTCGACACCTACCCCATTATCTCCATCGAGGACGGCATGGCCGAGGAGGACTGGGATGGCTGGGTCGAGCTGACCCGTCGCATCGGCAACAAGGTGCAGCTGGTGGGCGACGACCTGTTCGTCACCAACACCGAGCGCCTCAAGAAGGGCATCGAGCTGGGTGCCGCCAACGCGATCCTGGTCAAGGTCAACCAGATCGGCACGCTCACCGAGTCGCTCGAGGCCATCGAGACCGCCAAGGAGGCCGGCTACGCTTGCATCGTGAGCCACCGTTCCGGCGAGACCGAGGACTCCACGATCGCCGACCTGGTCGTGGGCGTCAACGCCGGCCAGATCAAGTCGGGTGCCCCGTGCCGCAGCGACCGTATCGCCAAGTACAACCAGCTCATCCGCATCGAGGACGAGCTCGAGGGCAGCGCGCGTTACGCCGGCAAGGCCGCGTTCTACAACATTCGCTAGGCACGCGGAGGTCGCGGGGGCGGGGAAGACTCGGATTTGCCTTGCTCCAGCCGGGCGCTGTTGAGCACCATTGGGCGCTGGGCCATATGACTCAGCGCCTTTTTTATGTCGAGCAAAGGCTGGCGAAGGCGGTGCGGGCGCTCGTGCTATAACTAGAATACTTAGCGCAAACAAACCTCAACCGCACAAGGCGCACATGGATCAGATTTACGACAACAGGTACTATTCCGCCGGTTCGCGTGAGCCGTCGCCTCGCCGTGCGCGCACGGTGCAGCTCGGTGGGTCCGCCTACGCCGGCGCCGACCGCTCCATGCAGCGCCCGACAAGTACCTCGCGCCCCAATGCTCAAGTGAATACTTCGACAGATGGACCAGTGCGCCCGGCACGTTCGTCGCATGCTCAGCGCTCGTCGGCTCAATCGCACGATAGGTCGAGCAGGCCTTCGAACCGTTTTTCGGGCTCGGACTTTATGCACTACGCCAACGACAACGCGGTGGTCAAGGCGATCTACGACTTTACCCACGGTCCTCAGCGAGGGCTATTCATCGGCATTGTCGTTGCCCTGGTGCTCGTGAGCCTGTATTTCCCCGTGCGCGATCTGTACGTGGCAAAGCGTTCGAGCGATATCTTGGCCAAGCAGGTCGAGATTCGTCAGCAATACAATGATGAGCTGCAAAAAAGCGTCGACAAACTGCTCTCGGAGGAGGGCATTAAGGATGCGGCGTCCGAGGATCTGGGCCTGGTGATGCCCGGCGAGAAGAGGGTTGAAGTGCAGGGCCTGGACGACGATTCGGATTCGTCTTCGAGCAAGAAGTCGTCGAACGCTAAGAAGGCCAGCGAAGTTGCCAAGGAAATCGAAGAAGTCGGTAAGGACGCCCCGTGGTACATCCAGGCGCTCGACATGCTGTTTGGGTTTAACGGTGTCGAGGGCCAGACGGTCGTGTCCAACGGCAAATAGCGCCCGGAGGGGAGCCCGCAATGGCAGATTGCAAACGATATAAGGTGGCGGCGATCGATCTGGGAACGGTGTCGTCGCGACTGGTGCTGGCGCAGGTCGAGGGCGGGGCGATCGTGGAATCGTCCAAGCATACCGAGATTACCGACCTGGGCGAGGGTGTGGACGCGACGGGTCGCTTTTGCGAGGCGGCGGTCGAGCGCGTGCTCGCTGCATGCCGCATGTTTGTGGACGAGGCGCGTGCCTTTGGGGCCGCGTGCATTTGCACCACATGCACGAGCGCCGCGCGCGATGCATCCAATGCCGCACTGCTGCTGGACGGTCTGCGTGAGCTGGGGCTCGAACCGCAGGTGATTCCGGGCGAGGTCGAGGCGCGCCTGACGTTTTTTGGCGTGGCGCACGACTTTGCCGGCGAGCGCATCATTGTTGCCGATTCGGGCGGCGGATCCACGGAGCTCGCGACGGGCGTCTATGCGCCGGAGCGTGGGGTCTTTGCGCTGGAGGGCACGCGTTCGCTGGACATCGGTTGTCGCCGTGTGACGGAGCGATTTTTCTCGGCACTGCCGCCCGCACGCGGCGAGCTTACTGCCGCTGCCGCGTGGGCGGGCGAGCAGTTCGCTGCCTATTTTGAGGGCCTGCCGAGCAATTTTGAGCGCGCCGAACGCTTGGTCGCAGTGGGTGGCACCGTCACCACACTCGTGGCGCTCGTTCATGAGCTGGAACCGTACGATTCGAGCTTTGTGCACCTGCGCGAGCTTTCGCTGGATCAGGTTTCGGCCGCTATCGAGCGCATGTCTGCGTTGGATGTTGCAGGCATTGCCGCGTTGCCGGGCGTGCAGCCCAAGCGCGCGGGCGTGATTCTGGCCGGCGCCGTGGTGATCCGCGAGCTCATGCGTGCCGGCGGCTACGATGCGCTCACCGTAAGCGAGAACAGCCTCCTCGCCGGCATGGCCGCCACTATCAACGAAACCCTCGACGGCGCGACTCCCACCATCGGCTGGACCCCGAGCCTGAGTGCTCTTTAACCGTCTTCCTCTGAGTTGCGGTGAAATAGTTCCTAAATAAGCTGGTAAACGGTATAAACAGGATCTATTCCACCGCAACTTAGAGCCCCGCCGGCGTGTAAAAGAAACGAGCCCGCATCCCTGGGGGACGCGGGCTCGTAAAAACCAAATGGTAGGGGCGGTGGGACGTCCGCGCATTTGCTGCGCAAATCCGCACCGGCTTCGGACGCCTGCTGGCGCCCTCGCCGGCTCGCTGCGGACGCTGCGCGTCCGCTTGACGCTCGCCCCCCCCTCGCGGGTTCGAGTCCCACCGGCATCTAAAAGAAGTGAGCCCGCATCCCTTGGGGACACGGGCTCGAAAGCTCCATATGGTAGGGGCGGTGGGACTCGAACCCACAATCCTTGCGGCGAGAGATTTTAAGTCTCCTGCGTATGCCAATTCCGCCACGCCCCCGTGAGACTAGAAGTCTAGCACAAGCCGTCCGTTACGCGTTGACGGCCATCGAGTGTTGCCCCGACTTCTCCAGGAACTCCTGGAACTTGGCTTCGTCGCCCTTGTTCTTGTACTGCAGAGCCAACAGATACTCCAAGCGGCAGCTCTTGACCTTGTCGTCACCGGCCTCCTTGAGCATGCGCTCCAGCTCGGGAATGTCGTTGTGGCGCTTGAGAATCATCGTGTCGTACATCAGTTGGCATTCGTGTGCGACTGCCTCGGCCTGGCCGCCCTCAAAGCCTTTGATCTCGTGCAGCAGCTCCTTGGACTTTTTGCGGTCCTCCTGGCCAACGTAGTAGTTAAAGGCCTTAATTACCAGGTCGACACGCTGCATCTTGGGGAGGTTGAGTCCCAGCAGCAGGTCGAACATCTCGTCGGCGCGCTTATGGTCCTCGCGCAGCAGATAGGAGTTCAGACGCAGGTAGTCGCGGTTGTAGCGCGGGTACAGCATGCTGGTGAGTTTGCCGTCGAGCAAACGATCGAACTCATCCCACTGCTTGGCAGCCATAAGCTGCTGCAAGCGCTTGAACGTGGTGCGTTTTTTGACGCTAAAGAACACCGACACGGCGATGCAGATGATAACGACGGCGGTCCAGAGGGTGCGGGAATCGGGCATATTGGGGTCCTTAGTCGCTCATAAAGCGAGCGGTATGACAACACGTACTAGATGTATTATACGCAGCGCGCAAGCAAACTAGCATAAAAGCTCATCGAGGCTGAGTGCCATCGCTCGCTGCGGTACACTTACCTAAAGTAAACCATGAAGGGAGACATTACCTATGAAGAAGATCGTTTTGGCTTGCGGTGCTGGCGCTGCTACTTCCACGCTCGTTGCCCAGAAGGTCGCCACCTTGCTCGACGCCAACGGTTACGCCGACAAGTACGAGATCGTGCAGTGCGCCATCTCCGAGGCCAAGGACTACTGCGACGAGGGCGCCGACCTGCTGATCGCCACCACCGTTGCCCCCGAAGGCCTCACCTGCCCGTACGTGAGCGGCGTGCCCTTCATGACCGGCATGAACCGCGTCGCTGCCGAGAAGGCCGTTCTCGACGTCATGGCTCAGTAGGCACTGCCTGTATGAGTGAGCAGAACGTCAACCCGGTCGAGCTCTTTGGCATGCGCGTTGCCCATGTGGGCATTAACGCCGCCGACCCGGCAGACGCCCTGGAGATCGCGGAGCTGTTCTCGACGATGATGGGCCTGCCTGTTATCGAGACCCCGGTTTCGTACTTCAACGATTCGCTGGTCGAGATCATGAAGCAGAACGGTCGTGGCACCAAGGGCCACATCGGCTTTGCCGTTAACGACATCGATGCAGCTGAGAAGTGGTTTGCCGAGCGCGGGCTCGAGGTCAACGAAGAGTCGCGCGCGCTGCTGCCCGACGGTGGTACCAAGCTCGTGTACTTTAAGCGCGAGTTCGCCGGTTTCGCCGTGCACCTGTGCCGCGAGTAGCGCACAAGCTGCCATAGCTGGCAAAAAGGGATAGGGTCGCGTGGCCCTATCCCTTTATTTATGCCGAGGGGCTTCCTATCGTGGCAGGCGAATCGTAAAGCGGCTGCCGACGCCCTCGACTGAGGTCACGCCAATGACGCCGCCATGGCTATCGACGATCCACTTGGCAATGGCAAGCCCCAGACCCGAGCCCTGCGCGCCGGCATCGCGTGCGTTGTCGGCGCGGTAGAACCGTTCAAACGCGTGAGCTGCGGATTCCTGGTTCATGCCGATGCCCTCGTCCTCAACACTTATGTCGATCGTGCCCGCGCCCGCATCCGGCGTTATGCCAAATGTGACGGTCGTTCCCGCATCCGAGTACTTGGCGGCGTTTTGCACGATCACGCGCAGAGCCTGCTTCACGAGCGCCACGTCGACGGGCGCGTCGCAGCGCGGGTCGCTGGCAAGCGCAGCGTCAGAAGCCAGCCGATACGTGTGCTCGGTATCGATCATCTGCGATTCTTCGCATACCTCGCTGACCAGTGCAGCCAAGTTGGTATGCGCGCGCCGCAGGACCGTGCGCCCGGCATCGCCGCGCGCCAAAAACAGCAGCTGCTCCACAAGCTCTTGCATGTGCTCGCTTTCGGCTTTAAGGGACGCGATGGATTCCGCCAGCACGTCCGGGTCGTCCTTACCCCAGCGGTCGAGCATGTTCACGTAGCCCTGAATCACCGCGATGGGCGTGCGCAGCTCGTGGCTTGCATCGTTGACAAAGCGCATCTGCTGCAGCTTGGCCTCTTGCATCTGGCGCAGCAGGCGGTTGAGTGCGACCTCGATGCTTGCCAGGTCGGCGTCGCCGGTGGTGACGCTCGGCGAGTCGACGCTCGCGCGCTCGATGGCTTGCTCCAGCGTTTCCATCTTGCCGCCGGAGAGCTGCATGCGGCCGAGCTCGTCCACGCGCAGGGCCAGGTCGTTGAGCGGCGCCATGGTGCGGCGCACACGGCGAGCGCCGCCGAGCATATCGAGCATGCTGATGACCTGCCAACCTACAACAACGATATAGAGGGGCCAAAGTGCGATGAGGTCCTGCGCGAGGGGGAAGGTCTTGGTGGTACGCGCAAGCTCGACGGTATAGGTGAGCGTTGTCAGGTCCCAGCCGCGCGCGGGCGTCAGCGACATGCCGTGAACGGTGGCGCCGGGAATCCAGCCTGCGGTAAACGCGCCATCGGGCAGCGTCTGGTTGTATCCATAGACGAGGATCGCCGCCACAATCACTACTAGCAGCAGGTCGAGCCAAACGTAGCTCATCAGGCGGCGCCACATATAGCTCCAGTTGATGGCGCGGGCGATGGAGGTGACGCGCTTGGCCTCGGCGTTACGCGCGGCAGACATAGCCCACTCCGCGCACGGTCTGGATGATGCGGGCGCCGCCGGCGTCCTCGATCTTGGCGCGTAGATGCGCGATGTGCACGTCGACGTTGTTGGTGTCGCCCACGTATTCGTAGCCCAGCGCCTCGTGCGCGATGCGCTCGCGCGTGAGCACGGTTTTGGCATGCGCCATAAGCAGGGCGAGAACGTCGAACTCGCGGGCCGTGAGCGCGATGGGCGAGCCTCCGACCGTGACTTCGCGGCGGTCGGGATCGAGCACAACCGAGCCAACGGTGAGCGTAGCGGGGGAGGGCGAGGCGGAAGCCTGGGCCGAGTCGCTGACCGGGGGTATCGCACCGGCGCCGACGCCCGCACCGGCCGCAGTGCCCGTCCCGGCGCCGGCGCCGCCAACGCCCGAAGCCGCCCGCACGGCCTCCGAGCGCTTCAGCGCCACGCGGATCCGGGCGAACAGTTCCTCAATCGCAAATGGCTTGGTCAGGTAATCGTCGGCGCCGGCATCGAGCCCGGCAACCTTGTCCATCACGGCATCGCGCGCGGTGACCATAATCACCGGCACATCCTTGTGCTTGCGGACACGTCGCAGGACCTCCATGCCGTTGAGCTGCGGCAACAGCACATCGAGCAGAATCAGATCGTAGTCGCGCTCCAGCGCCAGGTCCACGGCGGTGCGGCCGTCGGCGGCGTGCTCCACCTGGTAGCCCTCGTGCTCCAGCTCGAGCGTCACAAAGCGGGCGATTTTCTCCTCGTCCTCTACGATCAGGATCCGTGCCATGCGTGCCTCCGTCTGCGATTACTTGTCGTCGTTCAGATTTTGCTTGATGTCGTCCGCGGCATCGGCGGCGTGATTCATAAGGTTGTTGATGCTGCCGGGCACGTCGCCGTCGCTATCGATGCGGTAGCGCATGCCAAAGAACAGGCCAATCAGCATCAGCCAAATCGTAGCGCCCCAGGCAAACAGGGCGATGATGGGGATCAGGATGGGAATGTTGAGGATGATCGCGTCGCGGCGCGTGGCGATAAACTTGGTGTCCAGGCTCAGGCGGAAGAGCTTTTTGAGGTACTCCCATACGCTGTCCATCTTCTTGGAGAAGTCGGTCTTTTCGCTCGACTTCTCGTAGGCGGCCTGCGCGGCGACCATCTCGGCTGAGGGCTCATCGACTGGCGCGGACTCGGTGGCGGCGTGCGCCGACGTGGTCTGCGTCTTGCCCTGCGACTCGAGCCAAATGATGGCATCCAGGACGTTGCCGTCGGCGGCATCGAGCGCCGCCTTGGCATCGGTGTAGCTCACGTTGCACTTGGTGCGGATGGTTTCAACTTTTTCGAGGTCGTCCATGACCTATCCTTTCGTTCGATGGGCGCGACGCCGGGCGATCTGCCCGGGCGCGAGCGTTGCGTTCGGCGGCCTGCGTTGCGCGGCGCCGCCCCGCCCTCGGTCGAACTCTATAGTGCAGGTTATAGATTAAGCGATTCTTGAGCCAAGATTAATGTTGGATGAGTTTTTGGGTGACGGTGGGGAAGGGGGGTGCTCTTCTGGGTAGCTAGCAGCGAGGTCTAATACTTTTCCGAGAAGTGAATGAGCGAAAACGGACCCTCGAAGCATCGACACTTTTCGGGTGCCGTTTCCTGCGGCTTTGATGCCAGAATCCTGCGTTTATGCCGTTGAAAAATGCGGATGCTCCAGGGGTCCAAAAACAGACGTTCACTTCGCGGAAAAGTATTAGACCTCGATAGCGGGGGATGGGGTACCGGTGTAAAACGGCGTCAATGGTTGGTCGAGCAGACGGTTTCTCCATTGATGTCCGCACGGCATGTGACACTTGCCCTGCCGCCCTGCTCTGCCGCGGCGGCATACATCTGAACAACGATCTTCTAAGGAGTTCGATATTGATGAGCGACAACACCAAGCATCTCGCAAAGAAATGCGTTAAGGACGCGGGGCCGTGCCTTGCGCTTTGCCTTGCCGGCGCAGCGGTCGCGCTGCTGGCTGTTCTGGGGCCGTTCGACGTGCTCCGAAGTGCCAGCTCTCTGCACGTTTATATGGCCCTTGCCGGCGCCATGATGACCGGCGGCGTGCTCGATCTGATCTTTTGGGTGTTTGATCCGTTTGGTTGGAAGAACGAGGGGTAAGCCCTAAGGGATGGAAGGGCTGGAACGGTTGGCTTAGTGATCGTGCAGAATGCGGGCTGGCGACTTGCAGGGAAGTGGTAATCCGATGACGGTCTATGTGACGGGCGATATTCACGGCGGCCTCGACATGCAAAAGCTGCGCGATTGGGACCTTGGGGACAGCCTGACGAGCGATGACTATCTGATTGTCGCGGGTGACTTTGGCTTTCCGTGGGATTTCTCTGCCGAGGAATGCACCGATATCGCTTGGCTGGAATCGCGCCCCTATACCGTGCTGTTCGTCGACGGCAACCACGAGCGTTTCGATCACTGGGCGGAGCGTCCCATGGAGTTGTGGCACGGTGGGCTGACGCAGCGCCTGTCGGATACCTCCCCCATACGGCGCCTGACGCGCGGCGAGGTTTTTGAGCTCGATGGCTCAGCGATCTTTACTATGGGCGGTGCCACGAGCGTGGACAAGGAATACCGCATACCGTATTCCAGCTGGTGGCCGCAGGAGCTGTCGGACGAGCGCAACTTTGAGGAGGCGCGGACAAAGCTCGACAGCGTAGACTGGAAGGTCGACTACGTGATCACCCACACCTGCTCTACGCGCATGCTTTCGCCCACGCTCTATCCGGGGCCTGGCTGGAATTACCCCGCCGTTGATCGGCTTACGGCATTTTTCGATGAGCTGGAAGACCGCTTGGATTACAAGCGCTGGTACTACGGGCATTTTCATCGGGATGCCAACCCTGCCGAGCGCCATACCGTGCTCTACGACTGCATCGTTCGCCTGGGCGACGAACTCCAGCCCTGGGATGTTGCGTAGGGGCGGGGTGGCTGACTACTGGACCGTTACAGTGATGTTTTCCCGATGCGCGCGGATGACGTCCCAGCTAAAGTGCTCGGCCAGCTGCTCGGCAGAGCGCGGTGTGGTGCCCGGCGCGATGCCTGTTTGCCCGGCGAGCCATCCCAGCAGTGCCTCGGGCGTGCCAAAGCGGGCGCGGAGCTCGCCCAGGTCCAGATCGCGATCGCGTTTGGAAAGGCGGCGGCCGTCCGGTGACATGAGCAGCGGAATGTGCGCGTAGCGCGGCGTGGGCAGTCCCAGCAGATGCTGCAGGTAGATCTGGCGCGGCGTGGAGCCAAGCAGGTCGCATCCGCGTACGATCTCGGTAATACCCATGGCGGCGTCATCGACCACCACGGCCAGCTGGTAGGCAAACACGCCGTCGCTGCGGCGTACCAAAAAGTCGCCGCACTCGGTGGCGAGCGCCTCGCATTGGGCGCCGTACGTGCGGTCCACGAATTCGATCACGTCGTCCGCGAGGTCGTCGACGGCGGG
The DNA here is from genome assembly GCA_958403385.1 of uncultured Collinsella sp. GTDB lineage: Bacteria > Actinomycetota > Coriobacteriia > Coriobacteriales > Coriobacteriaceae > Collinsella. The sequence goes on along the minus strand of CATXXC010000001.1, from coordinate 130,038 downwards.
CACGCGCAGGCGCGTGGCCGGGGCGCGCAGGGCACTGCGGCGGGTGACCTCTTCGGCCGAAAGCCCTCGGCAGGCGCCACGGTAGATGGGCGTGCCGTCGCTGGCGTGCGGCGCGCTTGCGGCGTGGAGTTCGGCGCGCGTGCAAAAACAGGGGTAGGTGAGGCCGGCACCCTGCAGCTGGTGCAGGGCGTCCTCGTACAGATCCAGGCGATCGTGCTGGTAGTAGGGGCCTTCGTCCCACTCGAGTCCCAGCCAGGCCAGGTCGTCAATCAATTGAGCGGCAAGTTCCGGGCGCTTGCAGCGATCGTCCAGGTCCTCGATGCGCAACACGATGCTGCCGCCCTGGCTGCGGGCCGAAAGCCACGCGCACAGGCAGCTGAACACGTTGCCCAGGTGCATGCGGCCCGAGGGCGACGGGGCAAAGCGGCCCACGACAGGCGCAGGAGCGGAGGCGGGCAGCGTCGTTGGCGCGTCCGCGGCGGGCGCTGCTATGTTGCGTGCGTTGATATCCATGCGGACGAGTATAGCGCGGGACACGGTAGGGAAGGCGTTGCCGTGGCTCGCAAGTTGGCGGCGCTGCGCATTGCGCACGGCGGGTTTGCGGCTCAACGTCTCGATTGCCGCGCACTGACTCAGCCTCACAAACGACAGAAACCCCGGCAGCTCTTCGCAACTGCCGGGGTTTCCGCGGAAAAGGGGGACATGATCCTCGAGCGAACGGCAAAGGGGCAAACCGTTTTCGCTCAACTGCTTTATGCCCCTCGGCTGGCGGCTCAATCAGCGCATGCCGCGCCCACACAAAGCCGCTACACCTGTGACGGAGCTGTGAAGTGGTATCTATCGTTGGTGCAGGCCATGCCAAGGAGTGTCCCAAACTGCCGGCAGATAAGGAACGTCCCTAAGTGCCAGGCTCGGGTGGGACTTTTGTCCCATTTGGCGCTCCGGTCGCCTAGATATTCGTCATGTGTGCCCGTAAACGTGGGACAATGGCGCTGTTGGTATCACAGACAAAGGATGTGCCTATGAACGCCCCCGTTGCCAAGACCTGTCGGCAGCGCCGCCTATTCGCGCGATTTGCTTCCGTCTGCGCGCTCGTCGCGCTTGCGTTGTTGCTGCTGCCTGTCGCCGCGCACGCCGACGGCTACTCCATGACCCAAACCTATATCGGTGCCACGGTCGAGGCCGATGGCTCGCTGAGTGTTGTCGAGGGACGCCAGTTTGATTTCGACGACGACATCAACGGCGTGTTTTGGGAGATCAATACGGGCTCCAACCAGCAGGGCGGCACGGCGGGCGTCGACGTGCTGAGTGTCGAGGAAGAGGACACCGCGTTTAACAAAGTCGATAGCGCGAACAAGGGCGACTCTGGCGTCTACACGGTCGAGCAGACCGGTGACGGCGTAAGGATTAAGGTGTTCAGCCCTCACGAGAGCGGCGACAGCGCAATCTACTACGTGAGCTACACCATGACCGGTGCGGTTATGAACTGGGCCGATACCGCCGAGCTCTACTGGAAGTTTGTGGGCGACGGCTGGTCTGCGGATTCCGATGACGTCGAGATGGAAGTGCGCTTCGCAAATGCCGCTGCCGGGACGGCGGCCGTCAAGGGCGATAACTTCCGCGCATGGGGCCACGGTCCGCTGACGGGCGACGTGTCGCTCGATGAGGGCGAGCCCATGGTCACCTATACCATTCCCTGCGTGCATCAGGGCGAATTCGCCGAGGCACGCATCGCCTTCCCCAGCGACTGGGTGCCGCAGCTTGCCGCCTCGGGCGAAGAGCGCATGTCAACGATCCTGAGCGAAGAGAAGGAATGGGCCGACGAAGCTAACGCCCGCCGCGCTCACGCTCGCATGATTGCCAATGCACTTGCCGTGCTAAGTGTTGTTGCGGCGGTGGCCTTTACCGGCACAATCGTTATGCTCAAGCTGTGCAAGCGCAAGCCCAAGCCGCTTTTCCAGGACGAATATTTCCGCGATGTGCCTTCGGCCGACCACCCCGCCGTGCTTTCGGCCCTCATGAGCTGGAACGAGGTGCCCGATCAGGCATATATCGCCACGCTCATGAAGCTCACTGACGACCGTGTGATCAAGCTGGAGCAGGCGACCGTGACCAAGGCCAAGAAGGGTCTGTTGGGGCGTGAAAAAGAAGAGCAGACGTATCGCGTGACGGTGAGTGATGCGGGCTGGAAGTCGGCCAAGGGCATTGACCACATGGTGCTCAAGGTCTTCTTTGCCGGTGCTAAGCCTGACGAGAACGGTGACCGTTCGCGCACGTTCGACGAGCTGCAGCACTACGTCAAGCAGCACGCTACACCCGTGGGTGATAAGCTCGAGGACTATCAGAACACCGTTAAGGGCAAGCTGGCCGATAGCGAGTACGTTGCCTCGGACGGCATTGTTGCAATGGTGTTTTGCCTGGTTCTTGGTATCCTGATTGCCTTTGTTCCCGTGGGATCCATCTTCTTTACCGATGGCGCACAGGCGAACATTACCGCCGCGGTTATCTCGGTGCCGATTGTGCTGGTGGGTATCGGCGTGGGCCTTACGTTCCGCCGCTTTACGCCGGAGGGCGCCGAGGTGGCGGCTCGCTGCAAGGCACTTAAGCATTGGCTCGAGGACTTCACTCGTCTAAAGGAAGCCGTCCCCGGCGATCTGGTGCTGTGGAACAAGCTGCTGGTGATGGGCGTGGCGCTGGGCGTTTCCAAGGAAGTGCTGCGTCAGCTTGCCGAGGCCGTGCCGCCCGAGGTGCGCGAGGCCGACGGCTTCTATGACAATTATCCCTGCTACTGGTGGTACTACCATCATTACGGTACCGAGTCCCCGCTCGATTCATTCGATGACGTGTATCACGAGACCATCCGTGAGCTGGCGTCGAGTTGCGATGGCTCGAGCGGCGGCGGCGGTGGCGGGTTGTGGGGGGGCGGCGGAGGCGGCGTCGGCGGAGGCGGCGGCGGAACGTTCTAACGGTCGTAAGCTATGGGATGGGCTTTTCTCGACAGCCGTCGGGGAAAGCCCATCCCTTTTTATGCGCTACCTACGAAGACTGTCCCCAACGACTAGTCACTGGGGACGTTCCTAAATGACTAGGTATGGCTGCTGGGCCTAGGCTGTTAGGTCGAGTTCGTAGAGGAAGCTTTCGCGCGGCATGTCGTGACGGCGCTCTTCGCGGTTGGCGCGGTGCGTGGCCGTGCGCTTAAAGCCGTGCAGTTCGTAGAACTTCCACGAGCAGTTGGAGTCGGTGTACAGGTGTGCGCTGGTCGCCCCGCACGAGGACAGATGCGAGATAGCGGCGTCGAGCAGCACCGTGCCAACGCCCAGGCCGTGGACATCGCGATCCACGGCGAGCAGCGTGACCTCGTTGTCGTGTGGCAACGGGCTGCTCTCGAGCAGGCGGTTGTTGGTTCGGATGGTTGTGCGCACAAACGAGAGATACTCGGCGCACGACTCGGGTTCCAGTTCGCGCATCTGCGAAAGCAGTGCACGCTCGGTATCCATCCAATGTTCCTTGACGGTGGCGCCGGAGCTTTGTCCTGCGCGTGCAAGCGCAATGCCGCGCGCCTCGCCGTCAATCACCGCAACCTGCGAAAACGTCGAGGACGAAAGGCAGTAGGCAAGGTCGCACGCGGCCTCGAGGCGGTTGTACTCATCGTTATCCGAGTTGTTGTGCCAAAGCTGCTGCAGGATCAGCGCGATGGCGTCGAAATCTTCGGTATCAAACGGTCGGTAGAGAACCCGCGAGACCATGGTGCCTCTTTCTATTGCGGATGCATATCGAGCACAGTTCTACCACGCCATTGGCATCTAATTATGGTGCCCCTGTGTTCCATGAACTCACCGTGCCCAGTGGCGCTCCTGCAACCCCCGCTCGAAGCTTTTTCTGCACAGCCGTGCGTTGCGGGGTGCATCGTCGCGCTCGATGCGCTACATTGAATCAGTATTTTCAATGCCGCTGCGCGAGCGCTGCAGATCGACGTATCACCGACTCACAGAGCACGGCGGCGTACCAGACAGGAGGACTGCATGGGATCTGATGTGAAGATCGCACGCGCGTTGATCTCGGTTACCGATAAGACGGGCGTCGTCGATTTCGCACGGACGCTGGTTGACGACTTTGGCGTCGAGATCATCTCTACGGGCGGCACGGCTCGTGCCATCGAGGACGCGGGCGTTCCCGTAACCCCCATCGAGGAGTTCACGGGCTATCCCGAGATGATGGACGGCCGCGTCAAGACGCTGCATCCCAAGGTTCACGGCGCGCTGCTTGCCCGTCGCGATTCCGAGCAGCACATGCAGGAGGCCGCTCAGCACGGCATTAAGCTGATCGACCTGGTGGTCGTCAACCTGTACGAGTTCGAGAAGACCGTCGCCAACCCCGAGGTCACCTTCGCGGATGCCATCGAGCACATCGACATCGGTGGCCCCTCCATGCTGCGCTCTGCCGCTAAGAACGCCGCGAGCGTTACCGTCATTTCCGACCCGGCCGACTATGATGCCGTCCTGGCCGAGATGCACGAGACCGGTGGCTGCACCACGCTTTCCACCCGTCGTCGCCTGCAGGTGAAGGTCTACCAGACCACCGCCGCCTACGACACGGCTATCTCCCGTTGGCTCGCCGCCCAGGCAAGCGACGTGGCGGATACCTCTGCCAAGCTCGAGATCTCGCTGGAGAAGGTCGACGACCTGCGCTATGGCGAGAACCCGCAGCAGAAGGCCACGGTCTATCGCTTTGCCGAGGGCTGCGAGAACACCGCGAGCTCGCAGTTCCCGCTCGTGGGCTCCGAACAGATCCAGGGCAAGCCGCTCAGCTACAACAACTATCTGGATGCCGACGCCGCTTGGAACCTGGTCCGCGAGTTCGACGAGCCCGCCTGCGTGATCCTCAAGCACCAGAACCCCTGCGGTTCCGCCGTTGCCGAGGATATTACGGCTGCCTACGACCGCGCCTTCGCCTGCGATCCCAAGAGCGCTTTCGGCGGCATCATCGCCTGCAACCGCGAGGTTCCCTATGAGCTGGTTGAGCACTTCGCCGATCGGAACAAGCAGTTTGTCGAGGTCATCATCGCCCCGAGCTACACTGCCGAGGCGCTCGAGCGCATGGCCAAGCGCCCCAACCTGCGCGTGTTGGCGACCGGCGGCGTGGACCACGGCGCCCAGGTGGAGCTGCGCTCTATCGACGGCGGCATGCTGGTGCAGGAAGTCGACCACGTGACCGAGGATCCCGCGACCTTTACGTTCCCCACCGACCGCAAGCCCACCGACGCCGAGATGGCCGAGCTCGAGTTTGCCTGGAAGGTCTGCAAGGGCGTTAAGTCCAACGCCATCCTGGTCTCCAAGGGCAAGGCCGGCATTGGCATGGGCCCGGGTCAGCCCAACCGCGTGGATTCTGCGCTGTTGGCCTGCGAGCGTGCCGAGGACTTCTGCGAGCGCGAGGGCGTGGAGAAGGGCGGCTTTGCCTGCGCAAGCGACGCGTTCTTCCCGTTCCGCGACAACGTCGACGTGCTTGCCGCGCACGGCGTGACCTGCATCATTCAGCCCGGCGGCTCCAAGCGCGACGACGAGAGCATCCAGGCCTGCAACGAGCACAATATTGCTATGGTGTTTACGGGCGCTCGCCACTTTAGGCACTAAGTTTCGCCCCGGGACAAAATAATCTCTGCAAAAGACGGCTGCTCCGTTTGGAGGGCCGTCTTTTTGGTATAAGAGGACGGAATGACTAACACGAAAGGTACAACCATGCCCCAGATTGATGATGCCGAGCTGTTTGGCAATGCCGAGGATCAGCGTGCGTACGAGGACTTTTGCGCCAATCAGGAGGCGGTCGAGAAGTTCACGCTCGACAAGCCCGCGCTCATCTGCCGTTGGCGTATGTCCAACAAAAAGGTGCCCATGCTCAACCGTCACATCCGCGCACTGTCCGAGCGTCTGGTGCAGGGCGAGCCGCTTACCCATAACATGCTCAGTTGGGCCAAGCAGCACGTTGAGTGGTCACTTGCCGAGGGCGATTACACCGCCCACGACGGTGTGCTCATGCTGGTGATCGACGTTAACGGCAACGCCGCCATGACGGTGGGGGAGTACGAGCCGCTGTCCGACACGTCGGCCAAGGCGCTGCGTGCCCGTTCTGCCGAGGCTCGCTCCGAAGCCGACGAGACCGGCGTGGCGCCCGAGCTGCTCGCTGCCGTCAACGACGGTGAGCTGGCCTTTGTGGCGCCGGCGGACGAGTGCCTGTGCGGCACGGCGACGCTCATCGAGCAGCTGGCCCAGACCAAGGGCATCCCGGTCACGCGCGTAGATATTCCCGCGCAGCTTAAGGGCGCGCTGTTCCTAGTGAGCGACGAGCACGGCGTGGTCCCCGCAACCGAGACGGACGCCGCCGACGCCGACGCCGCCACGGTCGCCTTCTTCGCCGAAGGCTACGAAAAGCTCTGTGCCCGCCGCTAAATGATTTTTCTGGGACGGGGATTAAGAATCATGTTGGTCCCCGCCACCGCTGCGAGTGCGAGGCGGACAAAACGCCCCCGCTCGCGAACAGTTCTGTCACCTTGGTACCGCGCGCGGTGCACACCTGCAGTTTCGCGGCCATAATGGTGGCAAGACAACCAAGAGGGGAGCGGAATCCATGGCGCTGATCTATATCGTTGAGGACGACGAGCCCATCCGTCGCGAGCTCGCCGACATTTTGGCGCGTGCCGGTTTTGAGGTCGAGGCCTGCGAATCGTTTGAGCATGTCTCGCGCGATATTCTCGCCGCCGCGCCCGACCTGGTGCTGCTCGACCTCACGCTTCCCGTCAAGGACGGCCAGCATATCTGCCACGAGGTTCGCCGCGAATCCGAGGTCCCCATCATCGTCCTCACGTCGCGCACGACCGAGATCGACGAGGTCATGGCCATGACGCTCGGCGCGGACGACTTTGTTCCCAAGCCCTACAGCGCCCGTGTGCTCGTGGCGCGCATCAATGCCTTGCTGCGTCGCACCGCGGCGGCAGGCGAGCGCAGCACGCTCGTCCACAAGGGATTGGAGCTCGACCTCGCCCGCTCCATGGTCACCAATACGGCAACCGGCGACAGTACCGAGCTCACCAAAAACGAGCTGCGTATCCTTTCGCTGCTCTTGGGTCGCGCGGGCAAGATCGTCTCGCGTCCGGCCATCATGCAGGACCTGTGGGACTCCGACGCCTTCGTGGACGACAACACGCTTACCGTCAACATCAACCGCCTGCGCACCACGCTCGAAAAAATCGGCATCAAGGGGTATTTGACGACGCACCGCGGCCAAGGCTATTCGGTCTAGGGGCCGGCTATGTCGTTTGGCAAGTTCTTTAAAGATGCGCTGCTTCCCGTCGCCGTGTGGACCTGCGGCGTGCTGCTGAGCTGCTTTGTGCTGACGGTCGCCGGCGCACCCGTTTCTATCGTGGTCGTGGCGGTTGGCGTGTCCTTTATTTTCGGTATGCTCGGCATCGTGATCGAGTACGCTCGCCGTCGCCGTTTTCTGCGTCAGTTGGAGCGCGCGGCAGAGGAACTCGAGAGTCCCGCATGGGTGCAGGAGATGGTGCAATGCCCGACCTATGCCGAGGGCGAGCTCGAGTACGAGGTCTTGCGCCGGGTGGGCAAAGCCGCTTGTGACGAGGTTGCCGAAGGCAGGCGCCAGACCGATGACTATCGCGACTATATCGAGAGCTGGGTCCACGAGGCCAAGCTGCCTCTGGCGGCAGCCCATCTGATTTTGGAAAACCTGGACGGCAGCGAAGATGATCTGTCGCGCGTAGATGACCTCGGTCGCGAGCTTGCCCGCGTGGAGCGCTATATCGATCAAGCGCTGTACTACGCGCGCTCGGAAGTCGTGGAACGCGACTACCTGATTCGCCGCTGGGACCTTAAGACCTTGGTGACGGGCGCGATTAAAGCCAACGCGCGCGAGCTCATTGCGGCGCATGTGGCCCCGGTGTGCGAGAACCTCGACTTCGAGGTTTTTACCGACGAGAAGTGGCTCGAGTTTATTCTGGGCCAGCTCATTCAGAACAGCATTAAATACGCACGTGAGGATGGTGCGAAGATCACGTTTTCGGGCGCGTTGCTGGACGAGGGCCTGGCAAACGAGCGCATCGAGCTTACCGTTGCCGACAACGGCTGTGGCGTGAGCGCGGCCGACCTGCCGCGCGTGTTCGAGAAGGGTTTTACCGGCGACAACGGCCGCATCACCAAGCGCGCAACGGGCATCGGCCTCTACCTGGTGGCGCGCCTGTGCTCCAAGATGGGCATCGACGTCACCGCGGCATCCGAGCCCGGCGAAGGCTTCGTCGTCACATTCGCCTTCTCAACCAACAAGTTCCAATATTTCGAGTAGCGCACGCGGCAGACGTCCGCCCAAACAAAACGTGCCGCCTCAAACAAAACGTGCCGCCCCAACCGGGGCGGCACGCCATTTTTCTATCAGACAACTCGCTGAAGTAAGGCTGCGAAGGCCGCGGGGCCGGGAGGGGTTTCCTAAGGGCACATCCCGCAGCCGCAACGCGGCGAGGACGTGCTCGTGGAAACCCCGCAGGCCCCGCGGCCGGTGGGAGCAACGCTACTTCACGACCAAAATGTCGCAGTCCGTATTGCGCAGCAGGAACGTTGAAATCGAGCCCAGTAGCGCGTACTTAATTGAGGACAGGCCGCGGGCGCCGCAGAGCACCAGATCGGGCTTGACCACGTCGAGCATCTCATCCTTGAGCGTCTCACGAATGCGGCCGGTACGAATCATGACCTCGACCTCGGGAATGTCGGGATTGGCCTTGGCCTCCTCGAGTTGCTTGGCGATGGAGTTGTTAAAGGCCTCCTCCAAGCCGTTGACCAGGTCGACCGGATAGGAACCGGCGCTCTCGAGCGCAGTGGAGTCGATGACGTGGCCGATGATCAGCTTAGCGCCGTTGTTCGCGGCGACCTTGATGGCGCGTGCGAGCACAAAATCCTGCTGCTCAGTACCGTCGAGTGAAACAAATACCTTGGTGTAGCCCTCGTTCATGGTTTCCTCCTTGGTCTATCGCACGGGCGCGGGGCTCGTGCGTCGGGCGGGCGCGGGCGCGTTGGCCGCCGGACACTTTATCTTGTTGCAGTTATACCCAAGGATTTCGGTTTGACCGCTCGCAATTCTGTGAACGGACGAGTTTTTTGGTAAGGGTAGGCGCAGGCGCGCCCGAACGGTTGATAATGGGACATCGCCCGCACCGTCCGCAGAACAATATCGGCGGGTGTCTAACGAGGGGGTCCCTTTGGATATCATCGAGCTTCTAAAATCTGCCTTCATGGGCCTGGTCGAGGGCATCACCGAATGGCTGCCTGTTTCGTCGACCGGTCACATGATCTTGGTGGACGAGTTCGTCAAGATGAACGTGAGCGAGACGTTCTGGAATATGTTCCTGGTTGTGATTCAGCTCGGCGCCATTCTGGCCGTCTGTGTGCTGTTCTTCCATGAGCTCAACCCGTTCTCGCCCAGCAAGGGTAAGGAGGGCCGTCGCGACACCTGGGTGCTGTGGGGCAAGATTGTGCTCGGCTGCATTCCCGCCGCGGCGATCGGCCTGCCGCTCAACGACTGGATGGAGGAGCATTTCTACAATGCTCCCGTCGTGGCGCTGGCGCTCATTGTGTACGGCGTGCTGTTTATCGTGATCGAGAACTGGCGCGCGAACAAGCGCGAGGAAATGGCCGTTGCCGGTTCGTTTGGTTCGCGTGCTGTGGTGTCGGGTGGACGTCCCGCCGGTGCGCACTTTGCGGCGCCCGCCGCGGCTACCGCTGAGGATGAGGGCGATGACGAGGATCTGGACTTTGGTTCCATCACCACGCTCGAGGACCTGAGTTGGAAGACCGCACTGGGCATCGGATGCTTCCAGGTGCTCTCGCTGATTCCGGGCACGTCGCGCTCCGGTTCCACCATCATCGGCGGCCTGCTTTTGGGCTGCACGCGTTCGGTGGCGTCCAAGTTTACGTTCTTCCTGGCCATCCCTGTCATGTTTGGCGCGAGTGCGCTCAAGCTGGTCAAGTATTTCATCAAGGGCGGTACGTTCGGTGCCAACGAGGTCGCCATCCTGGGCGTGGGCTGCGTTGTGGCCTTTGTGGTTTCGCTCATCGCCATCAAGTGGCTTATGGGCTTCGTCCGCCGTCACGACTTCAAGTGCTTCGGCGTCTACCGCATCATTCTGGGCATCGTGGTGCTTGCGTACTTCTTCGTCTTGGAGCCTATGCTCGGCCTGTAACTTGGTTGACGCTGCGCGGCGGCCAGAACGACAACTTGTCATTCAAAGAGGGTGGCATGACCAAAAGGTCTATGCCGCCCTCTTTTCATGCCAATTTGTTCGTTCTGGCCGCCGCTCGCTGCCGTTGCCGTGACATCGGTGGCTCCATTGCACCAAATCCGCTGGGGCGGGCCTGACGGTGGCGCACGGAGTCGTGGTGTGATTTGCGTCGGTGTCCGCGCGGCTCGGTATACTGGTACGGCTCAAACTATGGCGCCGCCCGCAGGCGCGCCGTCCGTCAGATGAGGAGTCGCCCATGACCCAGCCCCTGCCCTGGGAAAAGAACGCCACGGTACCCGTTCCGCCCGCGCCGGAACCCGTGCCGTTCGATGCATACACCGCCCCCGCTGCGCCGGAGCCCGAGCTCGTTCCGCTCGACATCTACGACGCTCCCGTGCCGTCGCCCAAGCCCGCCAAGCCGCTCGTCGACATCGACAGCCTTAATCCCGCCCAGCGCGAGGCCGTCCTGACCACCGAGGGCCCGTTGCTGGTGCTCGCCGGCGCCGGCTCGGGCAAGACCCGCGTCTTGACCTTCCGCATCGCACATATGCTCGGCGATCTGGGCGTTAAGCCTTGGCAGGTTCTTGCCATCACGTTTACCAACAAGGCCGCGGCAGAGATGCGCGAGCGTCTGGCAGCGCTCATCCCCAGCGGCACCCGCGGTATGTGGGTGTGCACCTTCCATGCCATGTGTGTGCGCATGCTGCGCGAGGACGCCGACCTGCTGGGCTACACCGGCCAGTTCACCATCTACGATGACGATGACTCAAAGCGCATGGTGCGTGACATTATGCAGGCGCTCGGCATCGAGCAAAAGCAGTTCCCCATCAACATGATCCGCAGCAAGATCAGCTCGGCCAAAAACGCCATGATCGGCCCCGAGGACATGCTCAAGAGCGCCGATAGCCCCAACGACAAAAAGGCCGCGCAGGTCTACCTAGAGCTGGAGCGCCGCCTGCGCGCCGCCAATGCGATGGACTTCGACGACCTGCTCGTGCGCGCGCTCGAGCTGCTGCGCACCCGTCCCGAGGTGCTCGATAAGTACCAAGAGCGCTTCCGCTACATTAGCGTCGACGAGTATCAGGACACCAACCACGTCCAGTACGAGATCGCCAACCTGCTGGCCGCCAAGTACCAAAACCTCATGGTCGTAGGCGACGATGACCAGTCCATTTATAGCTGGCGTGGCGCCGACATCACCAACATCTTGGACTTTGAGAAGGACTTTAAAAACTGCAAGACCGTCAAGCTGGAGCAGAACTATCGTTCCACGGGTCACATCCTGAGCGCCGCCAACGCCGTGGTGCGCCACAACTCGCAGCGCAAGGACAAGCGCCTGTTTACGGCCGAGGGCGATGGCGAGAAGATCCAGGCCTTCCAGGCGAGCGATGAGCGCGACGAGGGCCGCTGGATTGCCGGTGAGATCGAGAAGCTGCACTCCAAGGGCACGAGCTACGACGACATCGCCGTGTTCTACCGTACCAACGCCCAGTCGCGTATTCTCGAAGATATGTTCCTGCGCGCGGGCGTGCCCTACAAGATTGTGGGCGGCACGCGATTCTTCGACCGTGCCGAGATCCGCGACGTCATGGCCTACCTCAAGATGATCGTGAACCCGGCCGACGAGATGAGCGTCAAGCGCGTCATCAACACACCTCGCCGTGGTATCGGCTCCACCTCGATCCAAAAGATCGAGCAGCTGGCGCGCGACAACCGCTGCTCGTTCTTCCAGGCCTGCGAGATCGCGTGCGCCGAGACCGGTATGTTTAGCGCCAAGGTGCGCAATGGCCTGTCGAGCTTTGTGTCGCTGGTGCGCGAGGGTCGCCGCATGGACGGCGAGCTCAAGGACGTTGTCGAGATGATTGTCGATAAGACGGGCCTACTGCAGGCTTTCCGCGCCGAGGGCACCATGGAGTCCGAGAGCCGCGCCGAGAACATCCAGGAATTCCTGGGCGTCGCCGCCGAATTTGAGGAGACGCACGAGGATATCGAAGGTACGCTCGAGAGCTTGGAAGAGCTGCGCGCTGCCGGTGTTGCCGATGTGCCTGCTAGCGCCGAGCCCGAGCCTGTCGTGGTGAGCGCGCCTGCGCCCGAACCGGGGCCATCTGCCCCGGTATCCTCGTTTGAGGCGCTCGTTGGCGCGCGTGACGCCGCGGGCTCCAATCCGCTCGATAGCTTGGCCGCTCCGGCGCTGTCTCCGCAGGATGCCCTGGCCGCCGCCATCGCGGGCAACGCGTATGCCGCGCCGACGGAGATGCCGGCGGGTGCCGTGCATGCCGACGAGATCGAGCTCACCTACGGTCCGCTCACCTGTAAGGCGCTGCCGGCGCTCATGGAGTGGCTGGCCCTGCGCTCCGACTTGGATTCCCTGGCCGGCGAGACGCATGCCATTACCATGATGACCATCCACTCCGCCAAGGGCCTGGAGTTCCCGGCGGTGTTCGTGGCCGGCATGGAGGAGGGTATCTTCCCGCACGTGCACGACTTTGGCGGTAGTGACGATCCGGGCAAGCTCGAGGAGGAGCGTCGCTTGGCCTACGTCGCCATCACGCGTGCTCGCAAGCGCCTGTTCCTGACCTATGCGGCCACGCGTCGCACCTACGGCTCGACCTCTGCCAACCCGCGCTCGCGCTTCCTCAACGAGATTCCGTTTGAGGATATCGAGTTTAGCGGCATCGGTTCTGCCGGTTTTGAGGGCACGGGCTGGGAGAAACGCGGCGACCGACACGGCACCTTTGGATCGGGTATGGGCTCGGACATGTATGGCGGCAAGGTGTTTGGTTCGCATACGCGCTCGACCGGCGGTTCTGGTTCACGTGGTGGATCGAGCTTTGACGATTTCTTTGGCGGCAGCAGCTACGGGACCGAGCGCCATCGTGGGGTTTCGCCCGATGCCGGCCGTGTTGCCTCGACCTTTGGTTCGGGTGCGCCGCGAGCCAAAAAGCCGTCGTCCAAGGTGTCCCCGACGGTGGAGCGCAAGGTCGATCGTGCCAGCGCATCGCAGGACTTTGCCGCGGGCGATACCGTGAGCCACAAGACTTTTGGCACGGGTACCGTGCTCTCGGTCGTCGGAGACATGATCGAGGTTCAATTCGAAAAGACCGGCCAGACCAAAAAGCTAATGAAGGGCTTCGCGCCGATCGTTAAGCTGAATGCCTAACTGCGAGGTTGACCGGGCGCGCCGGGGGCTTTGGTCGCCTGCTCGGACAGTCCTGCTCGCACGGAGAGCACATTAAGTGCTCTCCGGCTCGTGCGGAACTCGCGATCGACCAAAGCCCCCGGCGCGCCCTCTTCCTTGTGGCGTTTTAGTCTGCAGCTTGCGAACGTCGCTTTGCTCGTTCGCTTTTTGATCTGGAGAGCCGGGTGGGCTGATAGATAGATACGAGTAGGGGCTCTCCCGTACATGGACGGGAGAGCCCCTTGTTGCGTTTGGGTTGTTGGTGCGACCTAGAGGTGGCTGATGATCAGTTCCATCTTGCCTTCGAGGTCGATGGAGCTGACGGTGCTCGGAGCCAGCAGGTGGCTTCCCTTGTGGACGGGGTCGCCGCAGACGGTGCCTTCGCCGTCGATGACCGACAGGCACATGAAGGGCCAGCGCTGGTCGAGGATCTTGCTGCCGTCGACACGCACGCGATCGACGGTGTAGCAGGGGTTAGACTCGAGCTCGGTCACGCCGTCCACCTCGGGCGCGGTCACGGTACCATCGACCGGGGCCTGGACGTCAAAGTCGATGCAGTCGAGGCTCTGCTTAATGTGCAGCGGGCGCAGTTTGCCGTCGGTGCCCGGGCGATCATAGTCGTACAGACGATACGTCACGTCGCTCGACTGCTGCGTTTCCAAAATGAGCGTGCCGGCCTTGATGGCGTGAACGGTACCGGAATCAATCTGGAAAAAGTCGCCCTTGTGGATCGGTAGTACGTTGAGCATGTCGTCCCAGCGGCCGTCCTTGATCATCTGTGCGGCCTCAGTGCGGTCTTTAGCACGCTGGCCGACGATGATCGTGGCGCCGGGCTCGCAATCCAGCACGTACCAGCACTCGGTTTTACCCAGGCTGCCGTTCTCGTGCTCGGCGGCGTACTCGTCGTTGGGATGAATCTGGATCGAAAGGTCGTCCTTGGCGTCCAGAATCTTGATGAGCAGCGGGAACTCCTTGCCCTCGCAGTTGCCAAAGAGCTCGCGGTGCTCGGCCCACAGCCACGACAGCGTGTGGCCGGCGTACGGTCCCTCCGCAATCTGGCAGTCACCGTTGGGATGGGCCGAGATGGCCCAGCACTCACCGATGGGACCTTCGGGAATGTCGTAACCAAATACGGTTTCGAGCTGGCGGCCACCCCAGATCTTCTCGTGGAAGATCGGCGTCAGTTTAATCAAATCGGACATATTCATACCCCCATTATGTTGCGCGGGCGTTGCACAAAACAGCTCAAAACGAGCGCCCGCGTGACTACAAAAACTTATGCCAACGTTACGTTGTGCAACTCAAAGCGATCGCCAACGTTGCGCGAGATCGAATACTCAAAGGCGGCGCCGCTGTCCAAAAAGCCAATCTGGGTGAGCTCGAGCAGGGGAGAGCCAAGTTTGGTGTCCAGACGCTCGGCTTCTTCCTCGGTTGCTGCCACGGCGCGAATGGTACGGTGGAAGCTCGAAATCTTCAGCCCACATTGCTCGCGGATGAAGCGGTAGACCGATCCGTACAGGTCCTTCTTTTTAAGGCCTGGAATCAGCTCGAGGGGCATGTAGGTGTACTCGATAACGATGGGCTTCTCATCGGCCTGACGCACGCGCACGACGTGATAGGCAAAGTCATCCTCGGCAATTCCCAGCTGGGCTGCGATGTCCGCTGGTGGATTAACGATCGAGAAATCGTAGACCACCGAGGTCACCTTCTCCCCGCGATGCTCATACGAAAAACCCTGGGTACGGTCGTTTTTGCCCTGGAAAAACGCCTGGCCGGGAAGCCCCGCCGTGTCCTTAACGTAGGTACCCGATCCACGCCGGCTGGTAATAAGACCTTCTTCGGTGATTTGTTCAAGAGCTCGTTTGACGGTGATTTTGGAAACGTTATAGAGCTTGCAGAACTCAACCACGGTAGGAAGCTTGTCGCCCGGTTTAAGAGCGCCACCCTCGATAGTGCGACGAATATCTGCAGCTATCGCTTCGTATTTGGGAATCATGGAACCTCCTTTCCAACTTGGTTGAGTATAAAAGAAAGTATAGTTAACACCTAAGCATCCCTATTGTATATTTAAAAAGTTCGAGAAAGATATAATTAAAAGTCGCTTTGCATATAAATTAGAGCGCTCTAAATAGATAAACATCTGAGTAATGTCGCGTTAAGCGGTCATTCGCGTTTTCCAGATAAAACCTGCCAAAACAAACCTGTCCCTTTTTGGTGGGTTTTTGCCTTGGGAGCGGTACCATACAGGCAATGTTTAAACGAGAAAGGTGGGCTCCCATGGAACCTAAGCAGTACTACATCGGCATTGACGTCGGCGGCACTTCGGTTAAGGAGGGTCTGTTCGACGAGGACGGCAACCTGCTGGCCAAGGCCAGCGTGCCCACGCCTCCCATCGTTGACGCTGCGGGCTTTGCCGCGGTGACCGAGGCTATCGACCAGGTGGTCGCCAAGGCCCAGATTCCGCGCGCCTTTGTGGCGGGCATTGGCCTGGCCGTTCCGTGCCCCATCCCGGCATCGGGCGATGCCAAGGTCAAGGCCAACATTGCCATTAACCTGCCCGAGCTGAGGATCGCCATTCAGCAGCACTGCCCCGACGCGGTCGTTAAGTACGAGAACGATGCCAACGCCGCCGCCATGGGCGAGGCCTGGCTCGGCTCTGCCAAGGGCGTGCAGAACGTGGTGATGGTCACCATCGGTACCGGCGTGGGCGGCGGCGTTATCGTTAACGGCGACGTGGTATCGGGTGTTGTGGGTGCTGGCGGCGAGATTGGCCACATGTGCCTGAACCCGGCTGAGGAGCGCACCTGCGGCTGCGGCGGCCATGGCCACCTGGAGCAGTATTCCAGCGCCACCGGCGTGGTGAGCAACTACCTTGCCGAGTGCAAGAAGGCGGGCGTCGAGCCCATTGAGCTCACCGGCCCCTCCGATTCCAAGGACGTGTTCCAGGCCTGCCGCGAGGGTGACAAGCTCGCGCTGGCCGCGGCCGATACCATGGCCGACTATCTCGGTCGTGCCCTGGCGCTTATTGCCAACGTGGTCGACCCCGAGATGTTCCTGATCGGCGGTGGCGCGTCCGCTTCGGCCGATGTCTACCTCGACGCCGTTCGCGAGCATTTCCAGCACTACGCGCTTTCCGCCTCGCGCGAGACGCCCATTAAGGTCGCTTCGCTCGGCAACGACGCCGGCATCATCGGTGCCGCCTACGTAGCCCTGCGCGCCGCTGGCAAATAGCTGGTACAAGGGGGCCAGGTTACTTTGCACCAACATGGTGCAAAGGGGACAGCCTTGGCCCCATAGCTGCCCCAAAATATGCCGTGGCCCTTCCGTCTGCGAAGGCTCGGCATCGGCGTGCTACCATAGCTACGTCCAAGTACACATATCAAGTGGAGGATATCCATGGCAAACGTTCTTGTCTTTGGTCACCAGAACCCCGATAACGACGCCATCATGAGCGCCGTCGTCCTGTCCCAGCTGCTCAACCAGGTTGAGTATGCCGGCAACACCTACGAGGCCTGCGCCCTTGGTCAGCTTCCGGCAGAGTCCGCCAAGCTGCTCGCCGACGCCGGTATCGCCGAGCCTCGCGTGATCGAGTCCGTCGAGGCCGGTCAGCTCGTCGTCCTCACCGACCACAACGAGTCCGCCCAGTCCGTCGCCGGTCTTAAGGACGCCACGGTCTTTGGCGTCGTCGATCATCATCGCATCGGCGACTTCGAGACCGCCGGCCCGCTGCACTACATCTGCCTGCCCTGGGGCTCCAGCTGCACCATCGTCACCAAGCTCGCCGGCGTGCTCGGCGTTGAGCTTTCCGACGTCCAGGCCAAGCTGCTACTCTCGGCCATGATGACCGACACGCTCATGCTCAAGAGCCCCACCACCACCGATGTCGACCGCGCCGTCGCCGCCAGGCTCGGCGAGCAGGTGGGCGTCGACCCGGTCAAGTTTGGCATGGAGGTCTTCCTCACCCGTCCGTCCGGCTCCTTCACCGCAGCCGAGATGGTCGGCAACGACATCAAGATGTTCGAGCCCGCCGGCAAGAAGCTGCTTATCGGCCAGTACGAGACTGTCGACAAGAGCCGCGCGCTCGGCATGATCGACGAGATTCGCGAGGCCATGCGCGCCTATGCCGCCGAGAAGGGTGCTGACGGCATTGTTCTGTGCATCACCGACATTATGGAGGAGGGCTCGCAGGTCCTGCTCGAGGGCGAGACCGAGGCTGCTCAGAAGGGCCTGGGCATTGCCGACGAGCACGACGGCGTCTGGATGCCGGGCGTCCTCTCCCGTAAGAAGCAGGTCGCTGCCCCCATTATGGCCGCCTGCTAGCTTCTTTTGACCTAACACCGACGACCGGATCGCGGACGCCCCGCGCTCCGGTCGTTTTTTGTGCACGGCATCGCGTTGTCTCTTGGACAGGCGTGCCCGTGCCGTTGAGCAAATAATGTTCAACCTGTGGTTCCGCTTTTCGGCCACGCCTGCGTGCTTGTCGTGCAGGGTAGGCTAGATGCAAGCGTAATACGTTAGAGCGCGGCGCCGCCACTTGGGCGGGCCGTGCTTTTTTAAGACGGGAGCCTTCCCGTGAAAGGAGCCGACCATGGCAGCACCCGAGCAGCTGTTTAACGTTCGTGAGCGCAAACGTTTTGAGCGTCACGACATTTGGGAGCGCATTGCCGAGAACGGTACGATTTCCGCCGCCGTCATGGTCTTCGCCGCCATCGCCGCCGTTATCTGCGCCAATACCGATGCCTACGAGGTCATCCATCACTTTTTGGAGACTCCGCTGTATGTGGGTCTGGGCAACCTTACGGCCGGTCTCACCGTTGAGCTTTTCGTCAACGACTTCCTCATGGCGATTTTCTTTTTGTTGGTGGGCATTGAGCTTAAGTACGAGATGACGGTCGGCGAGCTCAAGAATCCGCGTCAGGCCATGCTTCCCATGCTGGCGGCCGTGGGCGGCGTCGTCGTTCCCGCCTGCATCTATCTCATCTTTAACCATGCCGGCGCCCACAACGGTTGGGCCATCCCCATGGCAACCGATATTGCCTTTGCGCTGGGCGTGCTGTCGCTTTTGGGCAATCGCGTGCCCAACGGCGTGCGCGTGTTCTTCTCGACGCTCGCCATCGCTGACGACCTCATCTCCATCGCCGCCATCGCCATCTTCTACGGCCAGAGCCCCAATCCGTTTTGGTTGGGCGCCGCCGCGCTTGTGACCTGTGCGCTCGTGTGGCTCAACAAGACGCAGCATTACCGCCTTGCTCCGTATTCGGTACTGGGACTGCTGTTGTGGTTCTGCATGTTCAAGAGCGGCGTGCATGCCACGATTGCTGGCGTTATCTTGGCCTTTACCATCCCGGCCAAGTGCGGCGTCAAGCTCGATAGCCTTACCGATTGGTTGGGCGAGTGCCTGCCGCTGCTCGATGACCGCTACGACGACGAGGCACACATCCTGGGTCAGCATGACTTTACCGTCTCGACCACCAAGGTCGAGCGTGTCATGCACCGCGTGACCCCGCCGCTCATCCGCATGGAACGTCTGATCTCCACGCCGGTCAACTTTGTGATTCTGCCGATCTTTGCGTTCGTCAACGCACAGGTTCGCCTAGTGGGCGTGGATATGAGCACGTTGCTCACCGACCCGGTGACGCTCGGCGTGTACTTTGGCATGCTGCTGGGCAAGCCGATCGGCATCTTTGGCATGACGTTTGCCCTGGTTAAGTTTAGGGTCTGTGAGCTGCCGCACAATGTCAACTGGCACATGATTGCCGGTGTGGGCATTCTGGGCGGTATCGGCTTTACCATGTCGATCCTCATCAGTGGCCTTGCCTTCCCGACGGCCCAGTTTGAGGTTCTGGCTGCCAAGGCCGCCATCCTTGCCGGTTCGGTCACCGCTGCCGTGCTCGGCATGATCTACATGAGCGTGGTTTGCAAACACCCCGCGCCCAAGGAAGAGTAAGAGCACATACAAGTTTGAAAACGCCGCCTGTGAACACCATCACAAGCGGCGTTTTAGTCATTGGGGACGTTCTTAAATGACTAGGTTTATTCCACGGTGCCGTAGACGGCGCCCCAGCCGTGGGCGGCCAAGGCGGAGTTGAGCTGGTCGCAAAGTGACTGGCGGTCGTAATAGCCGGGCGGTAGCAGGTTGACGATTTCCATGAGGTCGGGCGCCAGGTCCAAGATCTCGGCCTGTACGATCAGATCTAGGCGGTCGATGGCGTGGCGATCGTAAAACAGTCCGTCGACCAGGCGCTGCAGGTCGCCGAATTCCTCGGCCTGGAACGATCCATACTCCATAGTGCCTCCTTGGGCCCCCCACGCCGGTATGTGCGGCGATTCGTAATTTATTGCGATGGACTTAATCTATCACGGCTTCATAACGTTGCGGCGGTGGCGGTCTATACTTAGACGAACTGCAACGTACCGCTTCGCGAAAGGTCGCACCCCATGCAGACGATCTACCAGAAGATGGAAACCACCGAACTCGATGCCGCCATCGAGGCACTCAAAGCCGAGGTCGCCGAGGTCAAGGCCAAGGGCCTGGCGCTCGACATGGCCCGCGGCAAGCCGTCGCCCTCCCAAGTGGACATCTCGCGCCCCATGCTTGATATCCTCAACGCCGACGCCGATTTGCACGATGGCAACGTCGATTGTTCCAACTACGGCTGCTTCGAGGGTATTCCTTCGGCACGCAAGTTGGCAGGGGAGTTCCTGGGCTGCCCCGCCGAGCAGACGCTCGTGCTGGGTTCGTCGAGCCTTTTGATCGAGCATGACATCGCCGGCATGTTCTGGCGTTGCGGCTCGTGCGGCAGCGAGCCCTGGGACGCCTACGAGGCCGCGCACGACGGCAAGAAGGTCAAGTTCCTGTGCCCCGTTCCCGGCTACGATCGCCACTTTGGCATCACCGCCGACTTGGGCATCGAGAACGTCCCCGTCGCGATGACCGACAACGGCCCCGACATGGACGAGATCGAGCGCCTCGTTGCCGCCGACGACTCCATTAAGGGTATCTGGTGCGTGCCCAAGTATTCCAACCCCACGGGCATCACCTTTAGCGAGGACACCGTGCGTCGCCTGGTCGAGATGCCCACGGCCGCGCCCGATTTCCGCATCTTCTGGGACAACGCTTACTGCGTGCACGACCTGTACGACGAGACCGACGAGCTCGCAAACATCTTTGACCTCGCTCGCGTGGCGGGCACCGAGGACCGCGTGGTGGCCTTTGCCTCGACATCCAAGATCACCTTCCCGGGCGCCGGCATCGGCTTTATCGGTGCGAGCCCCGCGGTCATCGCCGAGTTCTCCAAGTGCCTGAAGGCCGGCCTCATCAGCGCCGACAAGCTCAACCAGCTGCGTCACGTGCGCTTCCTTCCCACCATCGAGGCGGTCAAGGAGCACATGAAAAAGCACGCCGAGTTCCTGCGTCCGCGCTTTGAGGCCGTCGAGCGCAAGCTCACCGAGGGCTTGGGCGACACGGGCTGCGCCACCTGGACGCACCCCCGCGGCGGCTACTTTGTAAGCTTCGATGGTCCCGAGGGCTCGGCCCAGAAGGTCGCCGCGCTCTGCGCCGACCTGGGCGTCAAGCTCACGCCGGCCGGTGCTACCTGGCCCTATGGCAAGGACCCGCGCGACACCAACATCCGCATCGCGCCGAGCTATCCCACGGTCGAGGACCTGGAGGCCGCGCTCGATGTGCTGGTGCTGGCCGTTAAGCTCGTCGCTGCCGAGCTTGCGCGTGCCGAGCGCGCCTAACGCGCGGCTTCCCGTACTATCCGCACTTTCGATACGTAAAGGAGCATATACATGGATTTGGGTATTTCCACCAACCCCACGCCAGAGCTCTACACCATTACGGTAACCGGCGAGATCGATATCTCTAACGCCGATAGCCTGCGTAATGCTATCGACCTGGCGCTCGAGCAGCCCACTGAGGCCGTTGAGCTCGATTTTGCCCAGGTGAGCTACATCGACTCGACGGGCATTGGCGTGCTTGTGGGCGCCGCGCACCACGCGGTCGACCACGGCAAGCGCTTTAGCTGCACCAATGTGCAGCCCCCGGTGATGCGCGTGGTTCAGCTGTTGGGCGTCGACCAGGAGATTTCGATCACCGCTGCATAATCTTTGCCCCCAAAAGGGCATGCCGTTTGGCATATGTTTGTGATGCGCTCGGACGTTTTGGCGTCCGGGCGCTATACTTGACCGAATGAATAGACGAGTTCCGGCCGAATGGCGCGGTGCGGGCTCGACTCACATCGAGCCTTGGAGGTATGTGTGTTTGGTATTGGAGAGGGTGAGCTCGCGATCATCGTGGTCTTCGGCTTTTTGCTGTTTGGCCCGGATAAGCTCCCGCAGATGGGCCGCACGATCGGCCGTGCCATCCGTCAGTTCCGCGAGACGCAGGAAAAGATGACGGCCGTTGTTCAGTCCGAGATTATCGATCCGGTGAGCGAGGCCGCGTCGGCTCCGGTCAAGCCCAAGAAGGCTGCCGTCGACGACGATTCCGATGCGGACGAGGATGCCGCCGAGACGGCGGCGCCCGCCAAGAAGGAGACCTTTGCCGAGCGCCGCGCCCGTCTTGCTGCCGAGAAGGCCGCGAGCGAGGGTGCCACCGAGGACGAAGGCGCTGCTGGGGAGGCTGAGGGTGCCGAGCCTGCCGCTGCCGCCGAGCCTGTCGTCGAGCCCGAGCCTGCTGCAGAACCGGAGCCCGAGCCCGAGCCGGTAGAGCCCACGACGGCCGACCTCTACGCCCGTCGTCCCCGCAAGCGCAAGGCCGTCGTCGACCAGCTCGCCCGCGAGCTCGAGGCCGAGGACGACGCCGCTGCCGCCGACGCCTCGAAGGGAGGCGATGAGTAATGCCTATCGGACCTGCGCGCATGCCGCTCTTCGATCACCTGGGAGAGCTCCGTCGCCGCCTGACTATCGTGGTCGTGTCGGTGTTTGCCGCCGCCATCGTGCTGTATTTCGCCACGCCCGTGGTGCTCGACATCCTGGAAGACCCCATCCGCTCCTTTGTGCCGGACGGTAAGTTCTACATCACCACCACGCTCGGCGGCTTTGGCCTGCGCTTCTCGCTGGCCATCAAGATGGCCGTGGTCATGTGCACGCCCATGATCATCTGGCAGATTCTAGCATTTTTCCTGCCGGCGCTGCGTCCCAACGAGCGCAAATGGGTCGTGCCCACGGTGCTCGCCTCGACGGTGCTGTTCTTCCTGGGCGCCATCTTCTGCTATTTCATCATCATCCCGGCGGGCTTTGAGTGGCTTATCGGCGAGACCTCGGCCGTCGCCACGGCGCTGCCCGACCTGGAGAACTACGTCAACATGGAGCTGCTCTTTATGATCGGCTTTGGCGTGGCGTTTGAGCTGCCGCTTATCATCTTCTACCTGTCCGTCTTCCACATCGTGTC
Organism: uncultured Collinsella sp.; assembly: GCA_958403385.1. Taxonomy (GTDB): domain Bacteria; phylum Actinomycetota; class Coriobacteriia; order Coriobacteriales; family Coriobacteriaceae; genus Collinsella. The sequence goes on along the minus strand of CATXXC010000001.1, from coordinate 107,190 downwards.
CTACGCGGCCTTCCGCGGCGCCTGGCGCTACGTGTACGTGGGCCTGCTTGTGGGCTCGGCTGTGATTACGCCCGACGGCTCGCCCGTTACGCTGGGCCTCATGTATGGTGCCCTGCTCTCGCTCTACGAGATTTCGCTCGCCATTGCCCGCGTGGTCATTACCGCGCGCGAGGGCAAGGAGGGCTTGTTTGTGAGCCGTCTGGACCTGTTCTCGGACGATGAGGACGACGAGGAGTAAATCGGTATGCACGAGGTTGGCATTGTCAACGGCATACTCGATACAGTGATTCGCGCGGCGCGTGGGGCGGGGGCCTCGCGCGCCGTTTTGGTAACGCTGCGTATCGGGGATATGACCGAAGTTGTGCGCGAGGCGCTCGACTTTGCGTGGGAGACATTTCGCGATGAGGACCCGCTCACGCGAGGCTGCGAGCTTGCCGTGGAGGAAGTCCATCCACAAAGCGAGTGTCTGGACTGCGGGGAGGTCTTTGAGCACGATCGCTTCCATTGCCGCTGTCCCCAATGTGGCGGCGCCAACGTGCGCCTGCTGCACGGCCGCGAACTCGACATCGCAAGTATCGAAATCGAAACCCCCGACGATTAGCCCATCAGCCACCTGGGGACGGGGTATAAAGGGGCAAAAGTAAGGAGCGCTGAGTATGGCTGAGAAAACGATTGATATCGCGTCGCCGATCCTGTCGCGCAATGAGCGCCTGGCAGATCAGCTGCGTCAGCGATTTAATGAGGCAGGCACCTATGTGATCAACGTCTTGTCGAGCCCTGGCTCGGGCAAGACCACCACGATCCTGGGCACCAACGAGCGCCTGCGTGACAAGGCGGGCCTGCGCTGCGCCGTCATCGAGGGCGACATCGCCTCGGACGTCGACGCCATCACCATGAAGGAAGCCGGCATGCCTGCCATCCAGATCAACACGGGGGGCCTGTGCCACCTCGAGGGCAACATGATCATGGAGGCCGTCGACGCGTTCGACCAGGCTGTGGGTCTGGAAAACATCGACGTCATCTTTATCGAAAATGTGGGCAACCTGGTCTGCCCGGTCGACTTTGACCTGGGCGAGAACCTGTCCATCATGATTCTTTCGGTGCCCGAGGGCGACGACAAGCCCATCAAGTACCCGGGCATCTTCCAACACGCCGGCGCGCAGCTGCTCAACAAGGTCGACGTGGCTCCGGCTTTCGATTTTGACATGGATAGGTATACTAAGACACTCGATGACCTCAATCCGCAGGCGCCGCGGTTTGCCGTGAGCGCGCGCAAGGGCGAGGGCATGGATGCCTGGTGCGATTGGCTCATCGGGCAGATTGAGCAAGCAAGGGCGTAAGTCGGCCGCCATACGGGCGGGCGTAGCCGCAGAGATACGAGATAGGAGCCTCTTTTGAAGCTCATCATCGCCGAGAAAAACGACGCCGCGCGTCAGATCGCCGAGCGTCTGTCCATGGGTAAGCCCAAAAAGGACAAGGTGTACAACACCGCCATCTACCGCTTTGAGTGGAAGGGCGAGGAGTGCGTGACGATCGGCCTTGCCGGTCACATCCTTGCGCCTGATTTTTGCGACAGCGTGCTGTTCGATAAAAAGCTGGGCTGGTATTCGGTCACCGAGGACGGCGAGATACTGCCGGCCGACATGCCCGATGGCCTGGCGCGTCCGCCTTACGACACCAAGCGTAAGCCGTTCCTTGCCGATGGCATCTCCATTAAGGGCTGGAAGCTCGAGAGTCTGCCTTACCTCACCTGGGCGCCCGTCATTAAGTTGCCGGCTGAGAAAGAGCTCATTCGCTCGCTTAAGAACCTCGCCAAAAAGTCCGACAGCGTCATCATTGCCACGGACTTCGATCGCGAGGGCGAGCTGATCGGTTCGGACGCCCTCAACAAGGTGCGCGAGGTGGCGCCCGACTTGCCGGTCGCCCGCGCCCAGTATTCTTCGTTTACCAAGGCCGAGATCACGCAGGCCTTCGATAACCTTGTCTCGCTCGACCAGAACCTGGCCGACGCCGGCGAGAGCCGTCAGCACATCGACCTCATTTGGGGTGCGGTGCTCACGCGCTACCTGACGCTCGCCAAGTTTGGCGGCTTTGGCAACGTGCGTTCCGCCGGCCGCGTGCAGACGCCGACGCTTGCCCTGGTGGTCGAGCGCGAACGCGAGCGCATGGCGTTTGTGCCCGAGGACTATTGGCAGATTCGCGGCATGGGCGCCGCGCAAGGCGCTGCCGAGGACGATCGCTTTAAGATCGCGCACAAGACGGCGCGCTTTACCGACAAGGATGCTGCTGAGACGGCGTACGGTCACGTTGACGGTGCCAAGACGGCAACCGTCGCCGCGGTGACCAAGCGCTCACGCAAGCAGCAGCCGCCCACGCCGTTTGCGACCACCTCGCTGCAGGCTGCCGCCGCAGCCGAGGGTATCTCGCCTGCGCGTACCATGCGCATCGCCGAGTCCCTCTACATGGCGGGCCTCATCAGCTACCCGCGTGTCGACAACACCGTGTACCCCGCGACGCTCGATCTGGGCGCCGTGGTGAGCGATCTGGCAAAGATCAACCCGGCGCTGGCGCCGGTGTGCAAAAAGGTGCTCGCCGGTTCCATGAAGCCCACGCGCGGCAAGGTCGAGACCACCGACCACCCTCCTATCTATCCCACGGGCGAGGGCGATCCGTCCACGCTCGACGGCGGACAGCGCAAGCTCTACGACCTCATCGCCCGTCGCTTCCTGGCGACGCTCATGGGTCCTGCGACCATCGAGAACACCAAGCTCGAGCTCGATGTGAACGGCGAGCCGTTCGTGGCCTCGGGCGATGTGCTCGTGACCCCGGGTTTCCGCGAGGCCTATCCGTACGGCCTTAAACGCGACGAGCAGATGCCGCCGCTGGAGCAGGGCGATACGGTCGACGTGTTCGACATTGAGCTCGAGGCCAAGCAGACCGAGCCGCCTGCACGCTACAGCCAAGGCAAACTCGTGCAGGAGATGGAAAAGCGCGGCCTGGGCACCAAGTCCACACGCGCGAGCATCATCGAGCGCCTGTACGCCGTGCGCTATCTCAAAAATGATCCCGTTGAGCCGAGCCAGCTGGGCATCGCCATCATTGACGCGCTGACGCAGTTTGCCCCGCGCATCACGAGCCCCGATATGACCAGCGAGCTCGATGGCGATATGACCCGTGTGGAGCGCGGCGAGGATACCGAAGAGCATGTCGTGACGCACTCGCGCGCGCTGCTGGCTGGCGTGCTCGACGAGCTGCTCAAGCACACGCAGGAGCTGGGCGACGCCATCAGCGACGCCGTTACGGCCGATGCGCGCGTGGGCGCCTGCCCCAAGTGCGGCAAGGACCTGGTTATGAAGACGAGCGCCAAGACCCGCGGCAGCTTTATCGGCTGCATGGGCTGGCCCGACTGCGACGTGACCTATCCGGTGCCGAGCGGCGTCAAGGTAAGCCCGCTCGAGGGTGAGGCGGCCGTGTGCCCCGAGTGCGGCGCGCCGCGCATTAAGTGCCAGCCGTTCCGCCAGAAGGCCTTCGAGATTTGCGTGAACCCCACGTGCCCCACCAACTACGAGCCTGACCTTAAGGTGGGCGAGTGCAAGGTGTGCGCCGAGGCCGGACGCCATGGCGACCTGATCGCGCACAAGAGCGAGAAGAGCGGCAAGCGCTTTATCCGCTGCACCAACTACGATGACTGTGGCGTGAGCTATCCTCTGCCGGCGCGCGGTAAGCTCGAGGCGACGGGTGAGACTTGCCCCGAGTGCGGCGCCCCCATCGTGGTGGTCAACACGGCGCGCGGCCCGTGGCGCATCTGCGTGAACATGGACTGCCCGACCAAGGAGAAGAAGCCCGCCCGCGGTCGCAAGACCACGACCAAGGCGAGCACGGCCAAGAAGACGACGGTGGCAAAGAAGACTGCTGCCAAGAAGACGACCGCCAAAAAGACGACGGCCAAGAAGTCGACTACCAAAAAGACCGCTGCCGACAAGTAGCCGCACGGTCGAAACATCACCTAAAACAAAAACGAGCGAGGACCTCAAAATCCTCGCTCGTTTTTTATCCGGCAGTTAGGGACGTTTCTTTTCTGCCGGCAGTTTAGGAACGTCCCTAACTGCCGGCTCGGGAACGACAAAGCGCTAGTTCACTTCGACGGGTTTGGCGCCGGGATAGCGCTCCTCAAAGTCTAGGCGATACTTATTGTCATTGGTGCCCGCCACGTTGTCGCGCGACAGCGGCGCCACGATCTCATTCTTGTGGTCCGCAGGCTTGGCGTATTTCAGGCTGATCTCCCAGGCATCACAGATTGCGTCAATGCGGTGATCCAGGTCGTCGTACAGGGCGATGATGTCCTTCCAGGAGCTGTAGTTCTTGGAGCTCGTCGGGACGTCTAGGTCCTCGACGATGTCGTAATACTGCTCGATGGTGTCCTCTGTGCGCTCGGCGACGTCGGCGAGATTTTGACGGGTGGTCCGATCCTCTTCCAGATAGCTGCCGTTGAAGTTCTGCGCGCAGCCACGGACGTAGTTGTCGAGGTCTTCGAGCAAGTCGTAGTATTCGCTCAGGCGACGGTAGAGGTTCTGCTCGGAGAGCGTTGCTTCGCCGCCATCCTCGTCGTCATCGTCATCATCGTCGTACAGGCTGTTGGGATCGCCGAGAGGCTTTAGGTCATCGTCGTCGACGTCATGGTGCAGCTTAGCTACCTCGGCAGTCGTCTGCGTGGCGGCGCTGTCGAAAGGCTTGATCACAAAGAAAACGACCAGGGCGATGATGATCGCCACCAGCACAACGATAACGGCGATAAGCGGCCCGGCGCCGCTCTTTTTGGGAGCGGGGGTCTGTGGCGAAGCGGGCGCGTATGCGGGAGCCGGCTGCTGTTGGGGCGAGCCGCTCGCGACGGGTATGCGCTGCGTGGTCTCGACGGCCGCGGGGCTTGCGGCGGGGTCGGGGCGATAGGCGAGGGGGTCGTCCGCCTTGGCTTGCGGCGTATCAAGGGAGCCGGTCTGCTCAAAAGCGGGCTGGCTATCGCTCGCGGCTGTTTGCTCAACGGGTGCACCGCACGAGGTGCAGAACTTGGCATTATCTGCAAGAAGCTTGCCGCACGAGGCGCAATACCGAGACATTGCCACTCCTTTCGCCACATTTCAATGCAATACGACGATTATACCCAGCGTCCAAAATTCCCCATCATAAGTTGCGGTGAAATAGGGACTGTTTGGCGGTCTCAGAGCTTCAATCAGTCCCTATTTCACCGCAACTTTGGAAAGGCACCTTTAGCCATTGGGGACGCACCGAGCACTGGGGTATCATGGCTTGGTTGATATATATCTGCATTTACGCGCCTTGTAGGAAGGGGCTGCGCCCATGGCTTTTGAGCCCGCTCAACATAGCTTTATCACGCTCGAGGGCGTCGATGGCGCCGGCAAGTCCACGCAGGCGCGCCTGCTTGCCCGCGCTCTTGAACTCGCTGGCTACCAGGTTGTGAGCCTGCGCGAGCCGGGCGGTACCGCCATCAGCGAAAAGATCCGCGCCCTGCTGCTCGACCCCGCCAATACGGCGATGGGCGATACTTGCGAGCTGTTGCTCTACGAGGCGGCGCGCGCCCAGCTAGTGCATGAGGTTATCGCGCCCGCCCTCGCGGCCGGCAAGGTGGTCCTGTGCGACCGCTTCTACGATTCCACGACCTGCTATCAGGCGTTTGCCGACGGCCTCGATCGCCAGATGGTGCGCGATGCCAACAACCTGGCCGTTGCGGGGACGCACCCGGCGCTCACACTCGTCTACCACATCACGCCCGAGCAGGCGGCGCTGCGCATGGCAGCCCGTGGTGCGGCCGACCGCATGGAGGCTAAGGGCATGGCCTTCCAAGAGCGCGTCTACCAGGGATTTTGCGCCATTGCCGCCGAGGAACCAAACCGCGTAAAGCTCATCGACGCGACCGCGTCCATCGAGGAAGTCTTCGCGCAGACGGTCGAGTGGGTTCGCGCCTACGGCCTCGACATTTCCCAGGACGCCGTCACCGCTGCGCTTGCCCAGGAGGCCGAGTAACATGGCCCCCGCTCAGGCAAGTCTGCTGGCCAAGCTCGACACCCAAGAGCGCGTGCGCGACTTTTTGACCAATGCCGTCGCCAGCGGTCGCGCGTCGCACGCCTACCTGTTTTTGGGCGCGCCCGGCGCGGGCAAGCTCGACGCCGCGTGGGCGCTCGCCCAAGCCTTCCTGTGCGAGCAAGATGGCTGCGGCTCATGCGATAGCTGCGTGCGCGTCGCCCGCCATACGCACCCCGACGTGCACTATTACACGCCCGAGAGCGCCACGGGCTACCTCATCGCCCAGACCCGCGAGCTGCTCGATGACGTGCCTCTGGCGCCCATCCGTGCCAAGGCCAAGGTCTACATCATCGACCGTGCCGAGCAACTGCGCGCCAATACCGCCAACGCACTGCTCAAAACACTCGAGGAGCCGCCCGAGGGCGTTATGTTCATCCTGCTGGGCACCTCGGCAGACGTGATGTTGCCCACCATTGTGAGCCGCTGCCAGTGCGTGCCGTTTCGGCTGGTATCGCCTGCCGTCGCCGCGCGTGCCGTGAGCCGCGCTACCGGTCAGGATATCGCGCGTTGTCGCATGGCTGTTGCCGTGGCGGGGAGCCCAACGCGCGGCATCGAGTTCCTCAAGAGCGCCGAGCGCCAGGATGCTCGCCGCCAGATGGTCCGTGCCATCGATTCGCTTATCGCCGCCGACGAGGCCGACGTGCTCAGCCGCGCCAAGTCGCTCATCGTCGCCGTTAAGGCGCCGCTCGCCGAGGTCAAGTCCACGCAGGAAAAGGTGCTCGAGCAAAACGCCGATTACCTGTCGCGTGGAGCATTGAAGCAGCTTGAGGACCGCAACAAGCGCGAACTCAACGCGCGCGAGCGTTCGGGTATCATGGAAGCGCTGGCGAGCGCGCGGACGCTCATGCGCGACGTGCTGCTGACGCTTCAGGACGAGGCGGCCGACGTAGTGAACGAAGACGTGCGCGACACGATCGGGCGGCTTGCCGCCGCGACCAATGTTGCGGGTGCCACGCGGGCGCTCGAGGCAGTCGCGACCGCCGAGCGCAACATCGCCAGAAACGTTACTCCCCAGCTGGCCATCGAGGTCATGCTGTTCGATATCAGGAAGGCACTGAAATGCCGTTAGTCGTACCCGTTAAGTTTACCTACGCCTCGCGCGACCTGTGGTTCGATCCGCAGGATTTGGATATCCTCGAGGCCGATTATGCCATTTGCTCCACCGAGCGCGGAACCGAGATCGGCCTGGTCACGGCCGATCCCTTTGAGGTGCCGCAAGACGAGATCGGTCAGCCGCTCAAGCCCGTGCTACGCGTGGCGAGCGACATCGACCTACAGCTTGCCGACGACCTGGCCATCCAGGGCGACGAGGCCATGGTCGACTTCCGCCGCCTGGTCAAGGAGCTCGACCTCGAGATGAAGCCGGTCGGCGTCGAGTACCTGTTTGGCGGCGAGAAGGCCGTGTTCTACTTTGCGGCCGAGGAGCGCGTCGATTTTCGCCAGCTCGTCAAGGATCTGTCCTCGACGCTGCACATTCGCGTCGACATGCGCCAGATCGGCGTGCGCGACGAGACCCGCCTGGTGGGCGGCTATGCCCAGTGCGGACAGGAGCTCTGCTGCACGCGCTTTGGCGGACAGTTTGAGCCCGTCTCGATCCGCATGGCAAAAGAGCAGGACCTGCCGCTCAACTCGTCCAAGATCAGCGGCGTGTGCGGCCGCCTGATGTGCTGCCTGCGTTATGAGTTCGAGGCGTACAAGGACTTTAAGAGCCGTGCGCCCAAAAAGAAGACGCTCATCGATACGCCGCTTGGCAAGGCGCGTATCCAGGAATATGACACGCCGCGTGAGCAGCTGGTGCTGCGCCTGGAGAACGGCAAAGTCTTTAAGGTCAACCTGGCCGATATGACGTGCTCGGAGGGCTGCAAAAAGAAGGCCGCCGAGCAGGGCTGCAACTGTCGCCCCGACTGCGTGACGCGTGATGTGCTCGAGCGCATCGAGTCGCCCGAGATGCGCCTGGCGCTCATGGAGCTCGATCGCGAGAATGGCGTCGACGTGGGCGATGGCCTGTCGAGTGCCGACCGTCTGGCCGGCACGTCGATGCCCAAGCGCCGTCGTCGCGATGTCGAATCCGATGCCCGCGCTGCTCAGAGCGAGAGCCGCGGTCGCGGTAAGGGTCGTGGCAAGGCCGAGGCACCCGAGGCCGAGGGGGCGGCCGATGGCCGTCGCCGCCGCAAGCGCGCGGCGTCCGTCGACAATGGCGAGACCGCGGGCAAGAACGCTTCCCGCGAGCGCGAGGTTCAGCAGCCCCAGCAGCAAAACCGCGGCGGTGGCATGAACCCCACACGTCGCCGCCGCCGTCATCTGTCGAGCGAGGAGCGCGAGGACGCCTTCCGCGCCGCAGCTGCTCGCGAGGCTGGTGCCGCTTCCAAGGGCCCCTCGGCCTCCGATGCGTCTGCCGACAAGGGCGGCAAGTCGCGTGGCGAGGAGGAACGCGCGCCGCGTCCGCGCCGTCGCCATTCCTCGGGCGCGCAACAGAAGCCCTCAGTGCCCTCCGTGGCCGATCAGGTCTCGGATGGCGAGGTCAAGGTCACGCGCCGTCGTCCCGGAGATGGCGGGGGAGCGGCTGCCAAGGCTTCGCGTGGCGCCGCTCGCGACGAGCGCGAGCCGCGCGAGGATCGCGGTGGCGAGGGCTCGGCCGACCAGGGTCAAAAGCGCCGTCGCCGTCGTCGTTCCCGCAAGCCGCGCCAGGATGGTGGCGAGGGCTCGACCCCGTCTTCGTCCGCACCACAACCGCCCGCCGGCGAATAACGCCCGCGAGCGGATTTAACCCGCCTTGCCCCGAGCGCATCGGGGTATCATAGCGCCGAATCAACAACCCTCCCTGCGATCGAGCGTAGGGAGGGTTGTGTCTTGAAGAGCCATCTGAACATATTGAGCCGTCTGCAGGGTGCCGGTGCCCTACCGTTTGCGGACGAATTGCTACCGTTTGCCGAGTGGGCGGCACGCGAGGCGCTCGAGGCATTGTCGCCAACACGATGTGCCGGCTGCGAGCGCGCCGGTGCGCTTATTTGCCAAGACTGCCTGGCCGCGCTCACGCTCATCGACCCACGTCATAGCTGCACCCGATGCGGCGCCCCGTTTGGGGATTTGCTGTGCACTGAGTGTTCGGTCGAGGGCACGTCCTCGGCAATGGCGGAGGCGCTCGACCGCTGCCTGGCGTGCGCCGTCTATGCGCATCCGCTGCCGCGCATCATTAAAGCGTACAAGGATGCGGGTGAGCGACGTCTGGCTCCGTATCTGGCGGAGCTGCTCTACGATACTGCCCTGCATGCCCAGGTCGTAGCGCCCGATCGCTACGGAGGTGTGTTGTCCGGCGCCGATGCAGTGGTGTTTGTGCCCGCGACGGCGGCGGCGTTTCGGCGACGCGGCTTCGATCATATGGAAGCCATCGCGCGCCCATTTTGCGAGCTGTCGGGTGTTCCCCTGCTCGATGCTCTCGTCAAGTACGGGCATGGCGACCAGCGCGAACTCGGTCGTGAGGAGCGCCGCGAGCGTGCCCAAGGCATGTACGAGACGGTTGAGGATGTGCACGGCCGCCGCCTGCTGCTCATCGATGACGTTATCACCACGGGCGCGACGATGGCCGCGGCTTCGGCGGAACTCAAGCGCGCCGGCGCCGCAGCAGTCGATGGCCTCGCTATCGCACGCGTTTGGTAGGGGTGGTTTTGTGGCAGTGAAGATTGAGCGGCGCAACGAGCCGACAGACGAACAGCTAGCGGCTTCCGTAATCCTAACAGGCGCCTCGGCGCTACGCATGATGCGCGCCGAGCGCCGAAAAATGGGTTACATCAGCTGGAGGGACCTCAATCCCGATGAAGAGCGCCGTGTGCTGCGCACGTCGTCGCCCTCGACCGAGGACATCTATCTTTCCGACTTGGTGCGGATTGGGGCCGCAAGCGGCGAGGTGCAAGAAGATCTTTGCTTGCTGGTGGGATCTGCGGCGCAGCGCCGCCGCATGCCTGGCGTGGGCTGGTCCGTATGCTCCGGGTTGCCCGCCGGCTCGATTCTAGAGGTGGAACCGGGGGTGTACAGTCTATCTCCCGAGGCCCTTTGTGTTGTCGTCGCCCGCGAGGTCGGCTGTATCCAGGCATTTGCCCTGGCCCAGGAGCTGTGCTCTAAGATTTCACTGAGTGACCGCGGGAAGTATCTGCCTCCCTACACCTCGCCCGTTACGAATAAACTTGCAAAGGACAAGGACCAGCCAGCAGACGTGGGCTACTTTGAGGTTGAGCCGGTGCTGACGCCCGATCGTCTGGCAGATTACCTCGCGGTATGCAAGGGGAATGCGGCCAAACAACTGCAGCGTCTGTGTCCCTACTTGTCAGAAAACCTGCGCTCGCCCATGGAGTGCATCATGCTCGCTCTGTTTTCGCTTCCGTTTTCCTATGGCGGATTTGCCTGCGGTCCCTTTAAGACCGACTACAAGATTGAGTTCGATGACCGCGCGCAGGCAATCTCGGGGATGCCGCATGCAGTTTGCGATGCGTATCAGGAAACAGCCCGGTTTGACCTGGAATACAACGGTGAGCTGGGCCATTCCTCTCGGAGGGGGCGTATCCATGATGAAAAGCGCAACATGGGCTTGATTACTATGGGAATCGAGGTTGCGACGGTCAACAACGAAATGCTCTGTGACATGGAAGCGATGGAGGCGCTCGCATGGCGCATCCACCAGCGTATGCGAAAACGGTACCGGAATCGTGTCGATGCCCGCAGGAAGAAGCAAGAGGCATTGCTTAACACGCTGCGGATGTGTTTTGGGCTTAAGCCGGTCTAATTCGCGTCGAAAATAGAGGGTTAATCATATGCCCTGGCCAAAATATGGCAAATATGAGTACTGTCACTAAATCAGTAACAGCAAAATCAAGGAATTTAGGACTCGGAGGCGGCGTAAAGTAAGAAGATAATAAACAAATGTAGAATAACTAAGCATCAGGTTGGCGACACTGAGCGCAAAATCTGTCCGAGAGGCCAAAAGTGCCTGTTACTAAATTGGTGACAGTACTCATATTTGCCGTATTTTGGCCGGGGCACCCTAAGAAGGGCGCCCCGGAGCTCCCCGTAGGGGAGCTCCGGGCTTCATAGGGGCACGAATAGCCCACTCCGACCTGCAAAATCTGTGCGCACGATGCGAATGACGCCCTTAACCTTAAACTTTAGCTTGAACTTAGCTATAATGCGCTTCGTTCCTACCAGGCTGTGGTTGCGGACGGACGAAATGCCCGTCCTAGTCCAAGACAGACGCGGTCAAAGGGATCCACGTAAGCGACCGCGTGCGCGCGGCGCGATCATGGCGCGTCCTAGATGTAAGCCGCACCGTCCGTTCTACTTTCTTTGGGGCAATACCGCCTCGCGGGCGAGCGGGCCAGTCGTGAAGGTGGCTGCGGCCTCCCGAGCAAACACCCCGGTGCGCAAGTGTGGGGTCAAATACCAGGTCAGCTGGTGGGAACAACCTGATATTTCGCGCAACGCACGGATCGTATACGACACAGAAGGCAGGGTAGTGGACATGGTGAGGGGCAGCTTGATGCACGCGGTTCGGTTAGGTGCTGGGGCCGCAGCGGTCATCGCCGTTTTGGGCCTGAGCGGATGCGCGTTCAACCCGCTGTCTACGTTCACGACTCCCACGATCGACCAGATCGAGTACGAGACCGTCACGCCGGCGGTGTCGGACGATGCCCTGGTCACTCCCGAAACCCTGACGGTCGCCCTCGATACTTCCGATGCGCCGCAGGCCATGCAGGGCGCCGACGGCGAGCTCACGGGATATGCGGTCGACGCCGCCCGCGCCCTCGCAAGCCGCATGGGCCTTAAGGTCGCCTTTGTCGATGCGTCCTCGGCAGGTTCCGCGCTCGGCGACAAAAAGGCCGATATCTTTATCGGCGAGATCAACTCCACGGACGGGGACGTTAGCTCGCTCGGCACCTGCCTGTACGATGCCGCTTCCGTGTTCGGTAAAACCAGCGATGGTGGGTCGCTAAGCGTTTCCACCGATACCCTTAACACGTCTACTCTGGGTATTCAGATGTCCTCGGCCTCGCAGGAGGCGCTTGCTAAGCAGAGCATCACCGCCAACCAAAAGACCTACTCCAACATCAACGAGTGCTTTGAGGCGCTCGAGTCCGGCGAGGTCGACTATGTGGTCTGCGACTCCACGGCCGGCGGCTACCTTGCACGCCTGATGAGCGAGGTCTCCTATGTCGGTGCGCTCGAGGCGCCCTCGACGCTTGGTGTTGCGGGCCTCTCGTCCAATGACGAACTGTGCCGTGCCGTGAGTGATGCCCTCGACGACATCACGGTCGACGGTACGCTCGAGGCGGTTCACTGCGTCTGGTACGGTCAGATTCCCTACGACCTCACCACTAAGACGGTTTCGGGCGCTAACGTGCAGCCGGGCGACTCTGAGTCCAGTGAGACCACGTCCTCCGGCAGCGAGTCTTTCGATTCCAACAATGAGACCGCATCCTCCGAGGACAAATCGTCCAGCCAGGAAGGCACCATCACTGACGATGACATTAACAAACTCAATAGCTAGTTATTGCCAGGGGTGGTGTCTCCTATACGTTGGAAAGGACACCTCTTCACGGTTTCAACATGCACTGCCGGGCTTCCCCAATAGGGGAGCCCGGCTTTTTCATCCCTATAAAACCAGCAGGTCAAAGCCAATTTTCGGGACCAAATACAAATCTGTCGGCTCCCTCCTATAGCGCACTTTGTCACGGAAAAGTGCGAGACTTCGGTATGCGGTATCAAGCAATCGTTATTCGGGTCTTTGGGAATCCGCGTGATTAAATGCACGGCAATGGGTACATAGCCAGTACAGTAAGTCCCCGAGGCAGATTGGAGCCACGTATGGATATCAAGGTTTCTGGACGCAAGACGACGGTAACCGATGCTCTGCGTGCGCATGTGGATGAGAAGATCGGCGAGGCGCTCAAGGTTTTCGATATCGAGCCCATGACGGTCGACGTCGTACTTCGCTATGAGAAGAACCCCTCGAACCCCAACCCGGCAATCGTCGAGGTTACGGTTCGCGCTCGCGGTTCGGTGATTCGCGTTGCCGAGCACGGTGCAGATATGTACGCCGCCATCGACCTCTCCGCCGATAAGGTCACCCGCCAGCTGCGCAAGTTCAAGACCAAGGTCGTGGACAACCGCCAGGGCGGTGCCAGCGCAGCGGATGTCGCACCGGTCGAGCGCGTCGAGGATCTGGCCGACCTGCTGCTGCCCGAGGAGGAGGACGACCTGCTCGTCCGTGAGAAGGTCATTGATGTCACCCCGATGACTGAGGAGCAGGCGCTGGTGCAGACCGATCTGCTTGGCCACGACTTCTACGTGTTCGAGAACGCGACGACTGGCCTCATCAATGTGGTGTATCACCGTAAGAATGGTGGATATGGCATCATCAAGCCCCGCATCGAAACACTTGACGAGTAAAATACGTTAACTTGCATGAGTTAACGGTTGGCGGCCATCCCATGCGGGTGGCCGCCTTTTTACGTAAGGAGTCGCTTTGATGGACAAGGCCGCATCCGCCGGTCATTCGGACCGTTGCCGCATCGTCGTCGATACTTGCTGCGACTTTAGCCCCGAGGTCGCCGCGAACCTCGATGTCGATATCCTGGGTTTCCCCTTCATTATCGATGGCGAGGAGCGCACGGATGACATCTGGTCGAGCATCACACCCAAGGAGTTCTACGACCGCATGCGCGCCGGCGCTCGCGTGTCTACCTCCGCCGTGTCGCTCGGTCGCTATATCGAGTTCTTTACCGAGTGTGCCAAGGAGGGCACGCCCACGGTCTACCTGTGCTTTACCTCGGCGCTGTCGTCGAGCTACAACTCCGCGTGCCAGGCGGCAGATGCCGTGCGCGCCGAGTATCCCAACTTTGAGCTCTACGTGGTCGACAACGCTCTGCCCTGCGCGACCGGCGCGCTCCTGGCGCTCGAGGCCGTGCGCCAGCGCTCGGCGGGACTCACCGCCAAGCAGCTGGTCGACTGGGCAAACGAGGCAAAGACCTACGTCCACGGCTACTTTACGCTCGAGAGCTTCGACGCGCTGGCTGCCGGCGGCCGTATTCCGCCCGCGGCGGCGCAGCTCACGGCAAAGCTCGATGTCAAGCCCGAGCTCTCCTACGACCTTGCCGGCTCGCTGTCGCTGATTGGCGTCAACCGCGGCCGCAAGAAGGCGCTCAAGTCCATCCTCAAGTCGTTCCGCGAGAACTACGTGCCCGACCGCACCATGCCCATCGCCATCATGACGGCCGATGCCGAAAAGGACGGTGACTGGCTCGAAGCCGCCATCCGCAAGGAGGAGGGCTGCGCCGACGTCACGATCATTCGCAGCTCCGTGGGTCCCACCATTGGCTCGCACGTGGGCCCCGGCATGGTGGCCTGCGCGTTTTGGGGCAAGAATCGCGCCGAGAAAGCCTCGCTTTCCGACCGCATCGCGCGCCGCGTGCGAGGCGAGTAGGTAGGCGCTGCGGCTGCAAGTGCCCTCAAGTCACGGCCGAAACGCTGGCACCGAGTATTTTAACCTGGTAACAACACCCAACCCAAAAGGAAAGGTTTCATGGCAAACAAGCTCTCCGTCGCATTCATCGGCACCGGAATCATGGGTGCCCCCATCGCCGGCCACATCCTGGACGCCGGCTACCCCGTCACGGTCAACAACCGCACCAAGTCCAAGGCCGCCGCGCTTATCGAGCGCGGTGCCGCCTGGGCCGATACGCCGGCCGATGCCGTGGCGAACGCCGACGTCGTCTTTACCATGGTGGGCTATCCCTCCGAGGTCGAGGAGCTCTACCTGGCGGGCGACGGCCTGCTCGCGTGCACTAAGCCGGGTGCTGTCTTGATCGACCTCACCACGAGCTCGCCCGAGCTCGCCCGTGACATTGCCGAGGCCGCCCAGGTTTCTGGTCGCATGGCGTTTGACTGCCCCGTCACCGGTGGCGAGTCGGGCGCTATCGCCGGTACGCTCACGGCTATCGTAGGCGCTACCGAGAACGACATCGCGCCGGTCCGCGACATCCTTGCCACCTTTACGGCCAACATCTGCTGCTTCGACGGCGCCGGCAAGGGCCAGGCTGCCAAGCTCGCCAACCAGGTGTCGCTGGGCGCCTGCATGGTCGGCATGGCAGACGCCATGGCATTTGCCGAGCTGAGCGGCCTTGACCTGGAGAAGACCCGCCAGATGATCCTGGGCGGTACCGGCAAGTCCGGCGCCATGGAGAGCCTGGCTCCCAAGGCGCTCGACGGCGACTACAAGCCCGGCTTTATGGTTGAGCACTTCATCAAGGACCTGCGCCTGGCGCT
Source organism: uncultured Collinsella sp. (assembly GCA_958403385.1). Taxonomy (GTDB): domain Bacteria; phylum Actinomycetota; class Coriobacteriia; order Coriobacteriales; family Coriobacteriaceae; genus Collinsella. Next base: position 91,779 of record CATXXC010000001.1, on the reverse strand, counting down.
CGCTTACGCCGACGATCGCGAGCTCGCACTGCCCGGTGCCGACGTGGCCTTTACGCTCTACGACATGCTCGACGCCATCGGTGGCGCCAAGCTGGGCACCCAGGCCGTCACGGTCCTCTATAAGGAGGAGGCCGACGCCATCGCCGCCGGTCTGGACTGGTCGCAGTATCGTCCCGAGGAGCATGGCGCTCACGAGGAAGGCTGCAGTTGCGGTGAGCATGGCGACGACCACGAGTGCGGTTGTGGCCACCACCATGGCGACGACCACGAGTGCTGCGGCGGCCACGGCCATGACGACGGCCACGAGTGCTGCTGCGGCCATCATCACGGGGAGTAGCGCCCATGAGCTGGACGTTCGTGGTGCTTGCGCTGGTGCTCTTTCTCTTCGCGATCTACATTGGCTTTTTGTGCGGCCAGTGGGCGTGCGAAAAGCGCGTCATCACCAAGCGCGACTACTGGATTGCCAACTTTGCGGGAGCGGCGGCAGTCATCCTGCTGACCTGGGTGTTCTCGCTGTTCCCGCTGGTGCAGTTTGCGCCGATCGGCTGGCTCGGCGGCTTTATCGCCGGTCTTAAGATGAGCTTTGGCGAGTCCGTCGGTCCGTGGCGCAAACACGACGAGGTCTTTAACGTTAACAAGGCTCACCGCGCCGCCGCCGACGCGGGCGATGCCGAGGAGCGCCGCCGTGCGCGTCGCAATGGCGCGGCCGACCGACAGCTCATCTCGGTCACCGATGACAGCAAGGGTGCTGACAAGCACGCTAAGAAATAGTAAAAAGAGGTAACTATGGCAGAAAACAAAGACGAACAGCTCACCGACGAGGAGCTGGCACAGCTCCAGCTGGCAGAGGAGAACGAGAACGCCGTCGACCGCCTGGTCCAGGAGCTCGGCTGCCCCACGCGCCGCATCCGTCAGTTTGCCGCCCGCGTGCTGCACCTGCTTGCCGAGCGCGATCCGCAGCGCGTCGTGCCCTGCGTGCCCGCGCTGATCGAGGCGCTCGACCGCCCCGAGGCTCAGACCCGCTGGGAGGCTCTCGATGCCCTGGCGGCGCTCGCCACCACCTGCCCCGAGCAGCTGGGCGATGCCTTTGAGGGCGCCGAGACCGCGCTGTTCGATGAGATTTCGTCCACGCTGCGCTATGCCGCCTTCCGCCTGCTGTGCGTGTGGGGTGCCACGAGCGTCGAGCGTTCGCGCGAGGCTTGGCCCATCCTGGACGAGGCCATCCAGTGCTACCACGGCGACCTTGAGTATCGTGATATGCTCGGTTGCCTGTACGAGTTTGGCCAGGGCGAGATCGATGCCGAGGTTGCCGAGAAGCTCGCGCTGCGCCTTAAGTTCGACGCCGAGAACGGCAAGGGCAGCTATCTCAAGGCCCGTTCGAGCGAGATTTGCGAAATGCTTGTTAAACGTTTTGGCCTGGATCTCTCCAAAAAGAAGAAGCGTGCTAGCGTTAAAAAATCTGACGACGCCGAAGACGAGGAGTAACAGATTATGGCGCACGATGTAGTCCTGATCCCCGGTGACGGTATCGGTCCCGAGATTACGCAGGCCATGCGCCGCGTGGTCGAGGCCACCGGTGTCCAGATCAACTGGAACGTCCAGGAGGCCGGTGCCGGCGTCATGGACGAGTTTGGCACGCCGCTGCCCCAACATGTGCTCGATGCGGTCGCCGAGACCAAGGTTGCCATCAAGGGCCCCATCACCACACCGGTCGGCACGGGCTTCCGCAGCGTCAACGTGGCCCTGCGCAAGCATTTCGACCTGTACGCCTGCGTGCGTCCTTGCCTGTCGCAGCCGGGCGACGGCTCGCGCTTCCGCGACGTCGACCTGGTTATCGTGCGCGAGAACACCGAGGACCTCTACGCCGGCATCGAGTTCGATGAGGGTGCTGCCGAGGTCGAGGAACTCTCGCAGCTCGTCGAGCGTTCGGGCCAAAAGACCTTCGCCGCCGATTCTGCGATCTCGATTAAGCCGATCTCTATCGCCAAGAGCCGCCGCATTGTGGAGTATGCCTTTGAGTATGCCCGCCGTTGCGGCCGCAAAAAGGTGACGGCCGTGCACAAGGCCAACATCATGAAGGCGACCGACGGCCTGTTCCTGCGCGTGGCGCGAGAGGTGGCCGCCAACTATCCCGATATCGAGTTCAACGACAAGATCGTCGACGCCACCTGCATGGGTCTGGTCCAGAACCCCAACGACTTCGATGTCCTGGTGCTGCCCAACCTGTACGGCGATATCGTCAGCGACCTGTGTGCTGGCCTGGTGGGTGGCCTAGGGATGGCCCCGGGTTCCAACATCGGTGCCGACTGCGCCATCTTTGAGGCAACGCACGGCTCCGCGCCCGATATCGCGGGCCAGGATATCGCCAACCCCACGGCCGAGATCCTGTCTGCGGCTATGATGCTCGATCATCTGGGCGAGAATGATGCGGCCAATCGTATCCGCGCCGCCGTGTCTGCCACGCTCGACGAGGGTAAGCTAGTTACCGGCGACGTACGTCGTGCCCAGACCGGTTCTTTTGAGGGCGCGGTGGGTACGCAGGCCTTTGCCGATGCCGTTATCGCACATCTGGCCTAAGACATGCAGTCTGCAAACGCCTAAATAGTACTTAAGTGTTTGCGTATAACCTAAGAATCAATACGCCCGGCGCTCTGTCGGGCGTATTCTATTGAGGACTATGTTTCCTAACAAGGAGTAACTGATATGGGTCTGATTCAAAAGAAGGACGAGAAGGACGAGATCGACGGCATCCAGATCATCGAGCGCGGCGAAGGCCCCGACGGTGACGAGAACGAGAAGATCGATCTAGTCGCCGGTACGTCTGCCGAGCACATTGCCGCCGGTACGACGGCCAAGGAGGAGGACGCCCGACTGGAGGCTCAGATTGCCGCGGATGCCGCTGACGAGAATCTGATGCCCGAGGAACAGGACGAGGACGACGACTCCGACGTGGACGACCACGCTTGCAAGCACAAGAAGACGATGATTGCCGCCTTTGTGGTCGCCGTCGTGATTGCTGCCGTAGTCGGCTTCTTTATCGGCAACGGTGGTTTTGGCGGCAAAGGCGTCGGCTCGGCGACCCTCACCGAGGACCAGCTCGATTCGACCGTGGCAAGCTATAGCTACAACGGCAAGAAGAGCGACATCACCGCGCGTGAGGCCATCGAGAGCCAGTACAGCCTCGACACCGTCAAGGACGATGACGGCAACTACACCGCTCCGTCTGCCGACGTTATCCTGTCCTACGTGCGCAACCAGATTCTGCTGGACGCTGCCGAGGACGAGGGCATTACCGTCTCTTCCAAGGAAATGAAGCAGTACGCCGAGGATTCCATCGGCACCTCCGACTACAAGACCATGGCCACGCAGTATGGCGTGTCCAAGGATCAGGCCAAGCAGATCGTCCGCCAGTCCGCGACGCTGCAGAAGCTCTACAAGAAGAAGGTTGGCGATAGCTCCGCAAGCATGCCGACCGCCCCGACCGAGCCTGCTGACGGCAACGAGGAGACCGCGAGCAAGGACTACGCCGACTACATCATCAACCTTGCCGGCGACGAGTGGGATAGCGAGAAGGGCACTTGGAAGGACGCCGATAGCACCTATGCCAAGGCCTTCGCTGACGATGCCTTTACGGCCGATAGCGCTACCTATAAGCAGGCCATGACCGCCTATTACACCGCCTACCAGCAGTATTCCTCGCAGGCTTCGAGCGCCAGCTCCAAGTGGACCGAGTACGCCAACGGCCTCTACGCCAAGGCCAATATCAGCATCTACGGCCTGTTTGCGTAAAGATTGCCTGAGCCTTCGAGTACGAAGCCGAAATATCTGATGAAGCCCCCTAGAACGGAAATCGTTCTAGGGGGCTTTTTGCGTTGTAGGGAAGGGCGGGGAAGAGGGTGGTAGGGGAGAGGTTATATACAAATTCTTGGAGACTTTATTCATGTAAAGTGAAAACGATTTCGGCCAAACTGGTAGTAACAATGTGGTACCACTGTTCATCTGGTAGTAACCACTTTTGAGATGAAATCGAATGGAAATTGCTAAGAATTAGTTTGGTAATGAAAGAAACGCAGCACATCTACCTGCATAAATTACCGTTTATGGGCCAAAAATAACCGTTTGGCAACGAAATAGTAATTTGAACGGAATGTGGTGGACGTTTGAATTGAGTGTGTGCTACCGTACATACCAGCAACCCCAAATAGGGACTGGGTTGTCTAAGTTTGCGCACCAATGCCGGCAAGCGGAGAAGCCGGTATGCATAAGGCGCGGACATGGAACTCGTTGGTGAACAACGAAAGAAAGGTTGGAGGAGATACCATATGATGAAGTACCTCCAGAAGCTCGGCAAAGCGCTGATGCTTCCCGTCGCGGCGCTTCCCGTCGCAGGTATTCTTATGGGTGTGGGCTACCTGCTCGCTCCCGCAGTCATGGGTGCTGCCGGTGACACTACCGGTTTTGCCTATACCGCCGGTTTCCTGCTCATCAAGGCAGGCGGCGCTCTTATCGATAACATGGCCTGGCTGTTCGCAGTCGGCGCCGCTGTCGGCCTTGCCGACGATCACGATGGCACCGCTGGCCTCGCTGGCCTCGTCGCCTTCCTGATGATTCAGCAGCTCCTGAACCCCGCTGTTGTTGGCACCATTCGTGGTATGGACGCCGATGCTCAGACCGCTTGGCTTGCCACGACCGAGGGCATCGCGTTCTCCAAGATCGCTGGCAACTCCTTCATCGGTATCCTGTCCGCCGTCATCGGTGGTACTTGCTACAACAAGTTCAAGGACACCCGTCTTCCCGACTGGCTGGCCTTCTTCTCCGGCAAGCGTTGCGTCGCCATCATGACCGCCGTTATCTGCATCGTCGTCTCTGTTGTCCTGCTCTTTGCTTGGCCGCTCATCTTCGGTGCTCTTGTTGCTCTTGGTGAGGGTATCGCCGCCATGGGTGGTATCGGCGCTGGCATCTACGCCTTCCTCAACCGCCTGCTCATCCCGACCGGTCTGCACCACGCACTCAACAACGTGTTCTGGTTCGACACCATCGGCCTGGGCGACCTGACCCACTTCTGGGCTGGCGAGACCTCCGCTGACGTCAAGTGGAGCCTCGGTATGTACATGTCCGGCTTCTTCCCCTGCATGATGTTCGGTATCCCGGGCGCTGCCCTGGCTATGGTTCAGACCGCTAAGAACAAGAAGGCTGCTATCGGCCTGGTTGTCTCCGCTGCCATCTGCGCCTTCGTCTGCGGCGTCACCGAGCCCTTCGAGTTCGGCTTCATGTTCCTGTGCTTCCCGCTCTACGTCGTGTACGCTGCCCTGTACGGCGTCTTCACCGTCATCACCTACTTTGTTGGTTTCCGTGCCGGCTTCTGCTTCTCCGCTGGTGCTACCGACCTCCTGTTCTCCGCTAGCCTCCCGGCTGCTGCCAACACCTGGATGATCATCCCGCTGGGCATCGCTGCCTTCCTGGTCTTCTACCTCGTGTTCCGCTTCGCCATCACCAAGTTCAACCTCATGACCCCTGGTCGCGAGGATGAGGATGTCGAGGAGACCTCCACTTCCGCCGCTGCTGGCGATGACAAGTTCGCCGCTCTGGCCGCCGCTGTTCTCGCTGCCGTCGGTGGCAAGGAGAACGTCAAGACCGTTGACTGCTGCGCTACTCGCCTGCGCTTCGAGCTCGGCGATTCCGATCTGGTCGACGAGGCTGCCTGCAAGAAGGCTGGCGCTCTGGGTGTCATGAAGATGGACAAGGGTGCTACCCAGGTCATCATCGGCACGCAGGTCCAGGCTGTTGCCGAGGAGCTCAAGAAGCTTCTCTAAGCCTTAAAGACGTATCTGTCTTGCAAAGGGTCGTCCCGCTCCGCGGGGGCGGCCCTTTTTGCTACCTCAATACTTGATGCAGCGATGTAATTGGTATTACAGTACACAGGCAATCAACTGGCAAACATTATTGAAATATGCTTGTTGACCTGCTGTTATTCCATTAAAACTGCTATAGTACGTGGTGTCTGGTTACAACCAATTTCGAGTCATTTATCCGGCAGGTATCATTATGGCAATGGGAGCGCGCAAACAACCTTTGTACGATCAGCTCGTCGATTTGCTGACCGATAAAATCGATCACGAGCTTCGACCCGGCGACTATTTGCCGTCCGAGCGTGACTTGTCGGAGCGCTACGGGCTCTCGCGTACGACGGTTCGCCTTGCCCTGCAGGAGCTTGAGCGCCTAGGCTTGGTGGTTCGTCAGCGCGGCCGTGGAACCATGGTGTGCGACCGCTCTCTGCAAACGGCAAACCTCTCGCAAATCTATAGCTTTACCGAGCAGATGAAGGCGATCGGCCGTGTGCCCAAGACGACGATTCTTGAGTTTACGGAGGTCGAGGCTGACAAGAATATTGCCATAGAGATGAACGCGCGTCTTGGCGAGCGTCTGTACAAGATCAAGCGCCTGCGTATGGCCGATGGTGTGCCGCTGATGATTGAGTGTACATATCTGCCGAGTCGCAAGTTCTTTGCGCTTAAACGCCCCATGATCGAGAACAAATCGCTGTACGACATGATCGAGCAGGACTTTCACGAGAAAGTTCGCGTGGCAGAGGAGGAATTCTACGCGAGTATTGCCCGCCATTCCGACGCCCGTCTGCTCGAGATTGCCGAAGGCGCACCGGTCCTGGATTTGATTCGTACCACATATGACATGAACAACGAGGTTATCGAGTATACGCGTTCGGTTGCGCGCGCCGACCAGTTTAAATACAAGGTCTACCACAACCGCGCAGTCTAGAGTTATTGGGTATAAACGGCTTGGCATGTTTTGCGGCGGGTGCAAAATGTGCCAAGCGGTAGAAGGCAACGAACAATCGCTCGAATTAACAATGCAGTGGTTTTTGATCCGCCCTAAAACACACTGCGGGTACGGGAGCATAGATGAGCACGTATGCTATCAAGGCCGACAAGTTCTTTTTGCCGGCGGGGCCGCAGCTGGGCGGCTACCTCATGGTCGAAGACGGCGTCTTTGGCGCTTGGCAGGCCGATGAGCCCGCTTGTGAGATCAAAGATTATTCGGGTACATGGATTGCACCGGGTATGGTGGACACCCATATCCATGGTTTCTATAACCATGCCACGACCGATAACGATGCTGAGGGTATCAACATCAGCTCGACCGAGCTTGCTCGTCGTGGTACCACCAGCTGGCTTCCTACGACCTTTACCGACGGCGTGGAGCAGATTAAGGACGCCTGCGCTGCCATTGCGCAGGCGGACGAAGAGCGTGGACCTGAGTTCTGCGGTGCTCGTATTCAGGGCATCTACCTGGAGGGTCCGTTCTTTACCATGAAGCACGTGGGTGCCCAGAACCCCGCCTTTTTGATTGACCCGTCCGAGGAAATTTTTGACGAGTGGCAGGGGGCTGCCGGTGGTCGTATCGTCAAGAGCGCCATGGCGGCCGAGCGTGACGGAGCCGCTGCTTACGCCGCGGCTCTGAGCGCAAAGGGCGTCGTAACCTGTATTGGCCACTCCGATGCCACCTATGATGAGTGCGCCGCCGCCATTAATGCTGGCGCCAGCTGCTTTACGCATACCTATAACGGCCAGCGTGGCCTCCATCACCGTGAGCCCGGTGTTGTTGGCGCCGCTATGACCACGCCCAACACCTATGCCGAGATCATCTGCGATGGCAAACATGTGAACCCTGCTGCTATCAAGGCCCTGCTGCAGGCCAAGGGCTGGCAGCACACGGTGCTGATCACCGACTGCCTGGGTTGCGGCGGCATGCCCGAGGGCAAGTACACCAGTGGTGGCATGGATGTCATTATGAAGGACAACCTTTGCTGGCTCGCCGATGGCTCTGCTATCGCCGGCTCGGTGCTCACGCTCGCACAGGGCGTCAAGAACATCGTCGACTGGGGTCTTGCGAGCGCCGATATCGCAATTCGCATGGCGACCGAGGTGCCCGCGCGTTCTGCTCACGTCGAGGATAAATGTGGCAGCATTATGCCGGGCCGCGATGCCGATTTTGTCGTGTTCAATCCCGACCTTACCCTGGTCGAGACGTATGTGGGTGGCAACAGCGTCGGTAACGCGTTTACCGAGTAGCCGCCAAAGAAACGATCCGAAAGGGGATTTAGATGATTTACGGTGCATTAGGCGATATCGAGGAGTATCGCGGAATGCTCAAGGGCCTCGACGTGCTGATTGACTGGCTCGAGGAGAACGACCCGGCGGAGCTCGAGGTCGGCAGCCATCCGATTCTGGGCGACAAGGTCTTTGCGAACGTCATGGCTCCCACGACGCGTCCCGAAGCCGAGGCTCACTATGAGACGCATCAGCGCTATCACGACCTGCAGATCGACGTCGAGGGTCGCGAGGCCTTTAAGGTTGCCACGGGCAGCCTGACGCTGGTTCAGGAGTTTGACGAGAAGGACGACTACGATCTGGTCGATTCCGACGCCTCGATCGCCGGCGATCTTGCTGACGACAAGTTTGCGCTGTTTGTTGCCGGCGAGCCTCACATGCCCACGCTCGAGTTCCCGGGCGATGGCGCGCAGCCGGTCAAGAAGATCTGCTTTAAGCTGCTTGCAGACGCTTACTGGGAGGAGTAGCGAACTGCTCGGCTGAGTTGTTCGCCTGATGGCGTGATTCCCCTAGGGAAATCACGCTACGACCCCGCCAAGCGTGTTTTCCCTAGGGGAATCACGTTTGGCGGGGTTTTATGTTTATGAATAGGGGAACTGAAGCCGTGACGATGCTTGGGTTGGCGCACGCGCACTCAAATCGGCAACAACAAAGTAGATAAGCATTTGAAGAAATGCGATTGAAGCATAATGTAACTAGTATGAAATAGTGGATAGCTGGTACATACCACCTTTCAAATATAGAATCGCTAGAAATCTATAGTAAAAAAGTAATTTACCAGCGGGTTTATATTTTGTTCATTAAAGCCGTTCATCGTCATTTGGCTACCGTTTACGGACCACTTCAGATTCTGACTACATAATTGCGTCAATGCGTCCATAATAGGCAAGGCGTTTAGCTGAGGGCCGAGGAACCGGCATCCGCGTCGTAGAGCACGAAGATCGGGAGTAGCATGCATTCGTTTAAAATCACCAATCAATTCCTACTCGATGATGAGCCGTTCACCATCTTGTCGGGGGCGATTCACTATATGCGTGTTCATCCGAGCGACTGGCATCACTCGCTCTATAACCTTAAGGCTCTTGGGTTTAATACGGTCGAAACGTATGTACCGTGGAATCTTCATGAGCCAAAGCCTGGCGTCTTTGATTTTTCTGGTTCAATTGATTTGGCGGCATTTCTTGATGAGGCGGCGTCGCTCGGTCTGTATGCAATTGTTCGGCCTTCTCCGTTTATTTGCGCAGAATGGGAATTTGGCGGCATGCCAGCATGGCTGCTGCGCCAACATGATATGAGACCGCGTAGCAGCGACCCCAAGTTTCTTGCTCACGTTGCGCATTACTACGACCATCTCATGCCGATACTCGTCCCGCGTCAGATTGACAAGGGCGGAAACATCATCATGATGCAGGTTGAAAACGAGTATGGATCATATTGCGAGGATAAGGACTATCTTCGTGCGATTCGTCGCCTTATGGTCGAGCGTGGGGTTTCCGTGCCCCTTTGTACTTCCGATGGTCCGTGGCGTGGGTGTCTTCGTGCCGGTACGCTCATTGACGATGATGTGTTGTGCACCGGCAACTTTGGTTCTCATGCAAAGGAGAACTTTGAGGCTCTTTCTGCTTTTCACAAGGAACATGGAAAACAATGGCCTCTTATGTGCATGGAATTGTGGGACGGCTGGTTCAATCGCTATGGGGAGAACGTCATCAGACGCGATCCCGAAGATCTTGCCTCTTGCGTTCGCGAGGTGCTCGAGCTTGGAGGATCTTTAAACCTCTACATGTTTCATGGAGGCACCAACTTTGGATTTATGAACGGATGTTCTGCACGCCATACGCATGACCTGCACCAGGTGACATCATATGACTACGATGCTCCATTGGACGAACAGGGCAACCCGACCGAGAAATACTTCGCAATTCAAAGGACAGTTCACGAGCTGTATCCCGATATCGCGCAAAGCAAGCCGTTAACAAAAAAGACGTTTTCCATGCCCGATATTTCGGTGAGTGAGCGCGTAAGTCTCTTTAATGTGCTCGATATTCTTTCGGAGCCGATTGAAGCTCAATATCCTATGCCCATGGAAGAGATGGGTCAGTCGTATGGATATACGTTATATACCACGACTGTCGAGCGTGACCGTGCAGATGAAGAGCGTATTCGGGTTATTGACGCCCGCGACCGTGCACAGGTGTTTGTGAACGGTGACAAAGTGGCGACGCAGTATCAGGAGCACATCGGGGAAGATATTCACTGCGTTCTTCCCTGTGAACAAAACCGCCTGGATGTTCTGACCGAGGATATGGGTCGCGTCAATTATGGTCACAAATTGCTCGCTGATACGCAGCATAAGGGCATTAGGACAGGAGTTTGCGTTGATCTTCACTTTGTTACCGGTTGGGAGATGCGTTGTCTGCCACTCGATAACATCGATAATCTTGATTATTCCGCCGGCTGGGTAGAGGGGCAACCTTCCTTTTACCGCGCAAAGTTTGATATATCTGAGCCGGCTGATACCTTTATCGACACTACGGGTTTTGGAAAGGGTGTGGCATTCGTAAACGGAACGAATGTCGGACGTTTTTGGGATAAGGGTCCCATCATGACGCTCTATGTTCCGCACGGTTTATTGCACTCTGGTACCAATGAGCTCGTTATGTTCGAAACAGAGGGCGTGTATGATGCGAAAATCTCCCTTCGCTCTGAGCCCGTTATCCGTACACTTGAACAAGAAGGAGTTGAGTAGAAATGATTGTAGGCGCACGAGTCGACTTTCGCTTGATTCACGGACAGGTGGCAAACCTCTGGTCTAACGCCCGTCAGGTAAGCCGCTTCATGGTAGTTGACGACGAGGTATCGCAAGATGCTACCCAAAAGCAGGTTCTTCGCATGGCTTGCCCGGCAACTGTGAAGTTGTCCGTGCTTCCTGTCGACAAGGCCGCTGCCAACATCACTGCTGGCAAATATGATGCGCAACGTCTCTTTATTGTTGCGAAAAAGCCTGAGGTCTACGTTCGACTTTTGGAGCAAGGTGTTAAGCTTGAGCAGCTCATCGTCGGTAATATGACGACAATGGAGCCGGTCAAGAAGCTGTCTCGCAACATTAGTTGCGACCAGGGGGACCTTGATGCATTTGCCAAACTCAAGGCCGATAATCTTCCTGTTGTCATTCAGCTGACGCCGCAGGATAACCCAGAGGCTTTCACGCTCTAGTCGAATTAACGCTAGGCCGTGAAGGGGGATGCGCGGTTTATATAAGCGTATTGGTATTGTAGAAACTGTTACACCTTAAATAAGGAGTTAACCATGATTGCTTGGTGGCAGATTCTTCTGTTAACCCTGTATGCGGGTTATCAGATTCTGGATGAGCTGAACTGGTACACCTGTGCCGGCTCAGCCGTCTTCTCTGGTATGATTACCGGTTTGATTATGGGTGACCTACAGACTGGCCTGTTTATCGGCGGCAGCATGCAGCTCACCGTCCTGGGCGTTGGTACCTTTGGCGGCGCCTCTCGTATCGATGCCAACTCCGGCACTCTGGTCGCTACGGCCTTTGCCGTGGGCGCGGGCATGAATCCCGAGACGGCTCTTGCCGCTATCGGCGTACCTGTCGCTGCCATTCTCGTTTACACCGATATCGCCGGTCGTTTCGCCAACACGTTCTTCGGTCACATGTGCGATGCCGATATCGAGAAGATGAACTGGGGCGCCTACAACGTACACTACTTGCTCGGTGCCGTTTCCTGGATGTTGTCCCGCATGATTCCGGTCTTCCTGGCTCTCGCATTTGGCCAGGGCTTGGTCGAGGGCATCACCACCGCCCTTAACGGCGACTTGAAGTGGCTGGGTGACGGTCTGTCTGTTGCTGGCGGTGCCTTGCCCGCCGTTGGCTTCGCCATCCTGCTCCGTTACCTGCCAGTCAAAAAGCACGTCGCCTACCTGCTGCTCGGCTTTGTAATCGCCGCCCTGTTTGGTACGGCCTTCACGAGCATCATGAACCTCAACACCAACATCGTCGCTGTGAACGCCGCGCTTGGTAAGGGCGCCGTGGATATGGTCGGTATGTTCAATAACATGTCGATGCTGGCGATCGCTATTATTGGCTTTGCTCTGTCTTTGCTGTACTACAAGAACAACCAGCGTCCCGTCGCTGCTGCTGGCGCTGCGGAGGGAGACGACGATGAGCTCTAATGAGAAACTCGCCAATGGCACCACTGGCTACAAGATTACCAAGGACGACCTTGCGCAGATCAACCGTCGTAACCTGTTTGGTTTCCAGGATGGTTGGAACTACGAGCGCATGCAACACTCTGGTTATCTCTGGATTATCCTGCCCACACTGCGTAAGCTGTACGGCGACGGCACGCCGGAGCTAAAGGAAGCCTGCCGCGCCCAGTGTGCACCGTTCTTCAACACCTCAAACTTCCTCAACACGATCATCACCGGTATCGATTTGGCGATCGAGGAAGAGGAGGGCATTGAGGGCCTCGAGGCTGTTGCCGGTCTCAAGACTGGTCTCATGGGACCGCTGGCTTCCATCGGCGATTCCATCTTCGGTTCGCTGCTCCCGACCATTTTCGGCGCCCTGGCTGCCAATATGGCCATGAACGGCAACCCCTTGGGTATCTTCATCTGGGTCGCCGTTAACATTCTTGTTGACTGGTTCCGCTGCAAGCAGACCCACATGGCCTATGAGCAGGGTATGAAGCTCGTCACCACCATGAGCGATCGCCTGAACGCGTTGACCGACGCGGCCTCCGTAATGGGTGTCTTTATGGTCGGTGCTCTGGTCGCAACCAATGTCGGTATCGTTATTGCAGCGAAGCCTGTTATCGGCGGCGTTACCGTTGACTTGCAGAACATCTGCAATATGATTTGCCCCAAGCTGGTTCCTGCCGCACTCGTCGGCTTCGTATACTGGCTCCTCGGTAAGAAGGGCATGACCTCGACGAAGGCCATCTTTATCGTCTTGGTTCTGTCCATTGTCTTGGGTGCATTCGGTATCATTTGCAAGGGCTAAGTACCCCATATTGTCACGGCATTTGAGCCTCAATTGAGACGTGGCGCACACCTCCAAGGCGACTTTATCGCCATATCCCCTGGAGTGTGCGCCTCTTTTGTTTTGTCGGACACCGGCTGTTCATAGGCGGTTATGCAGCCATCGTGTTCGATTAATTCCTTAAGGCTGCCTTGAAGGGAATATAGTGCAATGCCATTTTGGATCGTCCTGTTCATTTGTGTTGTCTTGGCCTATTTCGCTGTGACCGAAGGAGCGAAAAAATACTTCGATATGAAATTGCAGGTATTGTTTAACTTGGGCTTATACCAAGATTGCATAGACCTGCTCGATCGCAAACTTGCGCGTATAGTAATGTCTACGTATAAGCAGTATTACCTGCGTTTCACCATCTATGAAGCTGCTGATATGGACGCATATGCGGATCGAATGCTGGACCACTTGCTGGAGATGTCGTGCAGCGATAAACAACGTCGACAGCTTGCGGTTCGCGCCTTTAATTTCTATATCAAGACGGGTGACCGGAAGCGGGCGGCGTCCATGTTGGAAGAGATGCGCCCCATCGTGTCGAAGGGCATTTTGGCGGACAGTCAATTGACCTACGACATAGTCTTTCGCCGTCGGCATGATAAGATCGATGAGATGGAAGCTATGCTGGATACGAACGACCTTGGGTTACGCGGAAAGCTCTATCTGCTGCTTTCATATCAATATGAGAGCAGCGGGAACAAGGGCGAAGCACGTAGATATCGCAACCTTGAAAAGCAGCTTAGAGACGCTCACAGACCTCCCACGATAAAACAAAATGCTCGCTAAACTTTAATGATGCAGTGGTCGTAAGAGCCCTTTTGAGGGGTTCTTTGGCTAGAGAAAGCGAACGGTAGAAAGGTAGATAGAATGATTGGATTTGTACTAACTGGTCACGGTCAGTTTGCACCTGGTTTGAAAAGCGCTGTGGATATGGTCGCCGGCGAACAGCCTAATTTTGAGGTAGTTCCTTTTGCGGGCTCGGAGGCGGTTACTTTTGGTGATGATTTGCGAACCTGCATTGCCAAGATGCGTCAAGCTTGTGATGGCGTATTGGTGTTTGTTGATTTGCTTGGCGGTACTCCGTTCAATCAAGCTATCCCAATGACGACTGAGCTCGATAACGTGACCGTTGTCACCGGAACAAATCTACCTATGTTGGTAGAGCTCGTTATGACGCGTGCGTTTGGAGACCCAACGCTTGATGAACTTGCCGAACGCGCACGGGTCGTTGGTCGTGAGGGAGTCGATCTCAAGAAACTCGAGAGTGCTGACATTGATGAAGACGATGAGATGTAGTGTCGCTATTAGCCCATTTATGGGACATGTTGATGCATTACCTGAAGGCTGAAGTATTGGTCAATTGCTAATTACGTGAAGAATATCATGACGTGCAAGAGGCACAGGCAACCGCTATACGATCAGCTCGTAGATATTCTGATCGAGAAAATTGATCATGAATATCAGCCAGGTGATTTGATTCCGTCCGAACGTGAACTTGCCGAACGCTACGGGCTTTCGCGATCGACTGTCCGACTTGCAATTCAGGAACTTGAGTATCTTGGTCGGATTGTGCGAAAACAAGGTCGCGGTACGTTTGTTGCCGATCGACTAGCTCAAGCAACAAATCTTACCCAATCGTACAGTTTTACTGAACAGATGAAAGCGATGGGCCGGCTGCCAGAAACAACCATCTTAGAGTTCTGTGAAATGGAAGCAGATAAAACGCTCTCGATACAAATGGGGATTCGTTTGGGTGAAAAGGTGTTAAAACTCAAACGTTTACGGATGGCAGATGGTATACCTATGATGGTTGAGCGTAGCTATCTTCCAGCAAGGCTCTTTATTTCACTCAAGCGTCCTCTACTCGAACAGAAGCCCCTTTACGATGTCATTGAGCAGGATTATCAGCAGAAAATTCGAGTAGCGGATGAGGAGTTCTCTGCGGGTATAGCACGTCCATGTGACGCTCGGCTTCTAGGTATTAGTGAGGGTGCGCCAGTTCTGGACATAGTCCGAACTACTCACAACACCCAAAATGATGTTGTCGAGTTCACGCTTTCGGTGGCTCGCGCGGACAAGTTCAAGTACAGAATCTCTCACTATCGAGATACTGTGTGATCGGATACGAGTGCTAACGAAAGAAAAACAGCCTATGACTACTACTCGATTTGACTTTTCAGGTTGAGTCTTTGTATATCAGGCAATTTAGTAAAGAAAGAGGTATTAGAAATGTTCGAGAAGAGTGTCGAGGAGCTCACCGAGCTCGGCGCCCAGATCACCACGGCCGAGATTGCTCAGCAGCCCGAGCTTTGGCGTGATACGCTCAACATCTATCGCGAGAACAAGGAGGCCATCGAGGCCTTCCTGGCCGAGGCTCGCGCTATGGGCGAGGGTCGTCTGTCCGTTGTCTTCACCGGTGCCGGTACGTCCGACTACGTTGGCGATACCTGCGCCCCGTACCTGCGTCACGCTGGCAACACTGATCTCTACGACTTTAAGCCCATCGCCACGACCGACATCGTGAGCGCCCCGCGCGACTTCCTGCGCGCCGAGGATCCCACGCTCGTGGTTTCCTTTGCCCGTTCTGGCAACAGCCCCGAGAGCCTTGCCGCCGTTGCCGTTGCCAAGGAGCTCGTCCACAACGTCAAGTTCCTCAACATCACCTGCGCTCCCGAGGGCAAGCTCGCCGTCGAGTCTGCCGATGATCCCAATGCGCTGACGCTGCTCATTCCGCGCGCCAACGACAAGGGCTTCGCCATGACTGGCTCTTATTCCTGCATGACCCTGCTCTCCACCCTTATTTTCGACACTGCCTCTGACGAGCAGAAGGCCGAGTGGGTCGAGACGATTGCCAAGATGGGCGAGGAGGTCATCTCTCGTGAGTCTGAGATCGCCGATTACCTGGCTGGCGACTTCAGCCGCGTGACCTACTTGGGTTCTGGCTCCTTTGGTGGCCTTGCCCAGGAGAGCCAGCTCAAGATCCTCGAGCTCGCTCACGGTCTGGTCGCTACTTCCTACGACACCTCCATGGGCTATCGTCACGGACCCAAGTCCTTCGTCGACGATAAGACGCTCGTCTTCGTGTTCGTCAACAACGACGCCTACACCCGTCAGTACGACATCGACATCCTCAACGAGATCGGTGGCGACGAAATCGCTCAGCACACCATCGCCGTTCAGCAGGAAGGTGCTACCGTCTATGAGGGTGAGTCCTTCACCTTTAAGGGCTACGAAGCGCTTCCCGAGGGCTACCTCGCTCTGCCGTTCGTGATGTTTGCCCAGGCCATCAGCCTGCTCAACTCCGTGCGCGTGGGCAACACGCCCGATACGCCGAGCCCCACCGGCACGGTCAACCGCGTGGTCAAGGGCGTGACGATTCACCCCTTCACCGCTTAATCGCGTCCCTCTGTAAGGGCGCCCGTCCGCTCATAACGGCGGGCGGGCGCTTTTTGTTTTACCTGAGCTGGGTATAGCATCACCACAGTCAACTGCTTTAGAAGCAAGGAGTGCATATGAGCACGTACGCAATTAAGGCTGACAAGTTCTTCTTGCCGGCAGGCCCGCAACTGGGCGGCTATCTTATGGTCGAGGATGGCGTCTTTAGCGCCTGGCAGGCCGACGAGCCCTCTTGCGAGATTAAGGACTACACGGGGTCGTGGATCGCACCGGGTATGGTCGATACTCACATCCATGGCTTCTACAACCACTCAACTACCGATAATGATCCCGAGGGCATCGATATCAGCTCGACCGAGCTCGCCCGTCGCGGTACCACCAGCTGGCTGCCCACGACGTTCACCGATGGCGTCGAGCAGATCAAGGACGCCTGCGCCGCCATCGCTCAGGCGGACGAGGGTCGCGGCCCCGACTTCTGCGGTGCCCGCATTCAGGGCATCTACCTGGAGGGCCCCTTCTTTACCATGAAGCACGTGGGCGCGCAGAACCCCGCTTACCTCATCGATCCCTCCGAGGAGGTCTTCGATCAGTGGCAGGAGGCTGCGGGTGGTCGCATCGTTAAGAGCGCCATGGCGGCCGAGCGCGACGGTGCCGCTGCTTATGCGGCTGCTCTGAACGCCAAGGGTGTGGTGACCAGCATCGGTCACTCCGACGCCACCTACGATGAGTGCATCGCCGCCATCAACGCCGGTGCCAGCTGCTTTACGCATACCTATAACGGTCAGCGCGGGCTGCATCACCGTGAGCCCGGTGTCGTGGGCGCTGCCATGTCCACGCCCGAGACCTACGCCGAGATCATCTGTGACGGCAAGCACGTTAACCCTGTCGCCATCAAGGCGCTGCTGCAGGCAAAGGGCTGGCAACACACGGTGCTCATCACTGACTGCCTGGGCTGCGGCGGCATGCCCGAGGGCAGCTACACCAGTGGTGGCATGGACGTCATCATGAAGGACAACCTGTGCTGGCTCGCCGACGGCAAGAGCATTGCCGGCTCGGTGCTCACGCTTGCCCAGGGCGTCAAGAACATCGTCGACTGGGGCATCGCCAGCGCCGATATCGCCATTCGCATGGCAACCGAGGTGCCGGCTCGCTCTGCGCACATCGAGGATAAGTGCGGCAGCATCATGCCGGGTCGCGACGCCGACTTTGTCGTGTTCGACCATGAGCTCACCCTCGTCGAGACGTATGTTGGCGGTCAGAGCGTCGGCAACGCCTTTACCGAGTAACGATAGAAAAAACGGCGGGCCCGAATCTGCTCGGACCCGCCGTATGGGTTAAACGCTCAAAAGCACCTTTACAGTTACAGCTTGTTAGCGATCTTCTTTGCCGTGCGCTTGACGCCGGCCACCAGGCCTCCTGCAGGATGCTCCTTCTCGTAGGCTAGACGCTTCTCGCGCTTGGCATACTCTTCGACGATGATGTCGCCGTACTCGTCTTCGATCTTGTCGAAGAAGTCGACGGCGCCCTTAATTTCTTCAGCGGTCGGGTGTCCCTTTTGGACACCGCCGGTGAGTTTGAACGGCCCCCACGTATCAAACCGGGGCAGCCGTAGACCTCCATAAAGATGGCCTGCCTCATGCGGCAGATACCATCGATATCCTTGCCGTACCACTTGTTTTTGCCACCGTAGGTCATAAGGCCAAACACCTTGTTCTGCGGCTGCAGCACGTTCGTGAGCACGCGTGCCATGTCCTTGTCGATCTCGGAGTAATAGATGCCCGTGGCGACGCCAATCAGATGGTATTCGTGCAGGTCGGGGTACTCGTTTTTGCCAAGCGCCTTGACGTCGAGGGTATCGATTTCGGGGTGCGCCTCGACGATGGCGTCCACGAGCTTTTTCGTATTGCCGTGGTGGCGCGAGGCATAGAGGATGATGGTTCGCATAAGAAGGCCTTTCAGCTGTAATTGCATCAATGTCTGTATGGTGCCCCGTTGCATGCCTGGGATACCGGATGCATCGGTGAACGTGCGGGTTTGTCCTTTGGTCAGGGCCGAGACAGGTACTTGCGAGCAAAAGCAGTTGTTCGAAAGGATGGGCAATGGAATACGCTCTCTCCAACGATTCGATTTCTATTAAGGTGTCCACGGCTGGTGGTTCGTTTACCTCGATTGAGGCTGGAGGTCGCGAGTACTTGTGGCAGGGCGATCCCGCCGTGTGGTCCGGCCAAGCACCGATTTGCTTCCCGATTTGCGGAGGCTTGCGCGACAACAGCGCCATGACGTTTGCCGGGCATCATGTAAAGCTCGCTCGCCACGGGTTTGCGCGCAAACAGGAGTGGAAGCTGCTGAGCCAAGGCGAAAACGAGCTGGTGATGTGCCTGGCTTCCGAGGATAACGCCGCGCTGCTGAGCGATTATCCGTATCCGTTTAAGCTTGTCGCTCGCTATACGCTCGAGGACGCTGCCGTGCGCGTCTCCTATGAGGTGACCAACGAGGGAACCGAGGACATGCCGTTCTTTATCGGCGGTCATCCCGGCTTTAGGTGTCCGCTCGATGAGGGCGAGGCCTATACGGACTACGAGTTGCGCTTTGAGAAGGACGAGGCTGCGGAGCTTTGCACTGCCGTCCCCTCGACTGGCTTGATTGACGTGACCAATCGCTCCAAGAACCCCATGGTGGGAAAGACACTGCCTCTGTCGCATGAGCTCTTCGATTTTGCGGAGACCATCTTTGATGTGCTCGAGAGCCGTCAGGTCACGCTTTCTAAGAAGGACGAGGACAAGGGCGTCCGCCTGAGCTTTGAGGGCTTCCCGTATCTCATTGTGTGGAGTAAGCCCGAGGGCGATTTTGTGGCAGTTGAACCCTGGGGTGGCCTTTCGACCTGCTCCGATGAGGACGACGTGCTTGAGCATAAGCGCGGCTGCCTTGTCGCCAAGCCCAAGGAGACCGTCGTTCGCTCGTTCACGATTGAGATTCTGTAATTCCGTTTTGTCGACTCGTATCGCGAGGCACAAGGAGCCTGCGAGATAAGGAGCTAAAAATGATCCTCACCGTTACGATGAACCCGTCTGTCGATACGCGCTATCAGCTCGATGAGCTCATTATCGACGACGTTAACCGTGTGAAGCCCGAAAAGACCGCTGGCGGCAAGGGCCTCAACGTGGCCCGTGTGCTGGGTCAGCTGGGCGACGACGTTGTGGCAACCGGTCTGCTCGGCGGCCACATGGGCGCCTTCATGGCTGAGCTCATGGACGCCAACGGTATTAACAACGACTTTGTGCCCATCAAGGGCGAGACTCGCATTTGCCTCAACATCCTCCACGCCGGCAACCAGACCGAGCTGCTCGAGAGTGGCCCGACAATTGCCCCCGAGGAACTCGATGCCTTTACCGCCAAGTTTACTGAGCTTGCGGGCAAGGCCGACGTCGTCACCATTTCGGGTTCTCTGCCCCGCGGTGTCGAGGCGGACTACTATGCCAAGATCACGGGCATTGCCGAGAACGCCGGCGCCAAGGTATTGCTCGATACCTCGGGTGCCTCTCTCGAGGCTGCGCTCAAGTCCGAGGTCAAGCCCGAGCTGGTCAAGCCTAACCTGACCGAGATCAACGGCCTTCTGGGTACGAGCTTTACCACCGACGATGTGGATGAGCTCCGCGCCGCGCTCGCCTCTGACGCCCGCTTCTCCGATATCCCCTGGGTCGTCGTATCCATGGGCGCTGCCGGCTCCGTTGGTTTCCATAACGGCCGTGCGTTCCGCGCCAAGACGCCCGACATCCCTGCCGTTAACGCTACGGGCTCTGGCGATTCGACCATTGCCGGCTTCGCACATGCGATTGCTGCCGGAGCCGACGACGAGACGGTGCTGCGTACCGCCAACACCTGCGGCAAGCTCAATGCCATGGATCCCATGACTGGCCACTTGGTTATGGATCGTTGGGACGAGGTTTACAACGGCGTTGTCGTGACCGAGCTGTAGGAGCTTGTGCTGCGGCCCCGGCATCGGTTGCTAGCTCATGTCGACGACAAGTGCAGTAGCATTATGCCGGGGCGCGACGCCGACACTGTCGTGTTCAATCCCGACCTTACCCTGGTCGAGACGCATGTGGGTGGCAACAGCGTCGGTAATGCGTTTGCCGAGTAGCCGCCAAAGAAACGATCCGAGAGGGGATTTAGATGATTTACGGTGCATTGGGCGATATCGAGGAGTACCGTGGAATGCTCAAGGGCCTCGACGTGCTGATCGATTGGCTCGAGGAGAACGATCCGGCGGAGCTCGAGGTCGGCAGCCATCCGATTCTGGGCGACAAGGTCTTTGCGAACGTCATGGCTCCCACGACGCGTCCCGAAGCCGAGGCTCACTATGAGACGCATCAGCGCTATCACGACCTGCAGATCGACGTCGAGGGTCGCGAGGCCTTTAAGGTTGCCACGGGCAGCCTGACGCTGGTTCAGGAGTTTGACGAGAAGGACGACTACGATCTGGTCGATTCCGACGCCTCGATCGCCGGCGATCTTGCTGACGACAAGTTTGCGCTGTTTGTTGCCGGCGAGCCTCACATGCCCACGCTCGAGTTCCCGGGCGATGGCGCGCAGCCGGTCAAGAAGATCTGCTTTAAGCTGCTTGCAGACGCTTACTGGGAGGAGTAGCGCACTGCTCGTGAGCTAGCGTGGTTCCCCTTGGGGAGCGCGTTTAAGCCCCGCTGATCGTGGTTCCTTTGGGGATTGCGGTTGACGGGGCTTTTTGTTGAGTAGGGGAGTTGCCGGCGGCGTTGTGCCTGGATTGGCGGATGTGTGCCCGAAATCGGCAACAAAAAAGCCGCCCGAGGGCGGCTATCTTGTGCAATGGAGCCAGCGACCGGGCTCGAACCGGTGACCCCCGCTTTACGAGAGCGGTGCTCTACCAACTGAGCTACGCTGGCGGCCATGTGGTGACGCAACTGAGGCGTCAACGGCTGTCTATGATACGGGACATCGCACATCCGCGCAAGGGTTCTGACGGCTTTTCTCACTTTAAATGCACTAATATTGGTGACGTGATGTCTTGCTCTTGCGGATCTCAAGCAGAATGGGGCAGCGATGGCTCAACCCAAGATTCTTCTCACACGTATCGACGACCGTTTCATTTACGGGCAAGACGTTGAGCTGTGGAACGAAGCCGTGGGTTCCAACCTTGTTTTAATCGTCAACGATGAGATTGCGGCTGATTCGCGCAAGTGGGCCCCTATGAGGGTGGCGACACCCGAGGGTGTCTGGACGCGGTTTTTCTCGGTGCAAAGGACTGTCGACATCATTCATACCGCAACGCCGCGCCAATGGATTCTCATCATGGTGGCGTCGCCCACGGATGCACTCGCGCTGGTTAAGGGTGGAGTGCCGATCACCAAGATCAGCATTGGCCATATGCAGGCAGGGGAGGGCAAGCGCCCCATAACGCCCGCGGTTGCCGTGAGCGACGCAGACGTTGCTGCCCTCAAAGAACTGCAGGCGCTCGGCATAGAGCTAGAAATCCGCTATCTCCCCAGTTCCGCCCCCGACCCCATCGGCAATCTGTTCAACTGATCCCTTGGGGACGGAGGAAAACGGATCATTTTGCCCTTGCGAGGGACGCGTGCGATGCTGCCTGTCAAAAACAATGCCCATTTACTACGTTTGATCGGCTATCGCCGAGCATGTCGAATTTGAGAAAAACATAACCGCAGGTAGGCGGCTCGCGAATTTAGCAAAAACCGGTGCATGGTCGAGCATCCCGGGCTAAACGTAGTAAATGGGCATAGTTTTGATATGTCACTCATACAGTCACAGCGAAATTGAGCCCAAAAGATGAAAAAACGCCCGTCGGCGGTGGTGCCGGCGGGCGTTGCTGTGCAATATGTCGCGTTGTGGGCCTAGTGCCTCATAAAGTGGTATTCGATCACATTGCTGTATGGGTGACCCGGGCCCACAATGCCCTGCGGGAACAGCGGCTGGTGCGGCGTGTCGGGGTACATCTCTGCCTCGAGGGCAAAGCCGGCGCCCCAGCTATAGTTGGCATCGTCCTTGGCGTGCTCGTCGCCCAGCCAATTGCCAGTGTAGAGCTGCACGCCCGGGGCGGTGGTGTAGTAGTCCAGCTCGCGGCCGGTCCACATCTCCTCGACATGCAGGGCGCGGCGTAGGTTGCGACCGTATTGATAGTCATCGATGCACAGGCAGTGGTCGTAGCCGCGTGCCTGCTTAATCTGCGGATCGTCGGCCTCCATGCCAGGCGCGACGGGGCGCAGCTCGCGAAAGTCAAACGGCGTGCCCTCGACCGGAGCAATCTCGCCGGTGGGGATGTTCTGCTCGTTGATGGGCAGGTAGTGGGCAGCGTTAGCAACAAAGAAGTGCTCACAGTCCATTCCGGCGTTATGGCCGGCAAGGTTAAAGTACGTGTGGTTGGTCATGGCCACGTAGGTGGCGCGGTCGCTCTCGCAGCCGTATTCGATACGGAAGCAGCCGGTGCGCGTCACGGTAAACACGGCCGTAAAGGTGCG
Source organism: uncultured Collinsella sp. (assembly GCA_958403385.1). Lineage (GTDB taxonomy): Bacteria > Actinomycetota > Coriobacteriia > Coriobacteriales > Coriobacteriaceae > Collinsella. The sequence goes on along the minus strand of CATXXC010000001.1, from coordinate 68,695 downwards.
GTTGCCGGGCAGGCCCAGCTCGCCATCCTCAAGCGAGGTGGTCATGCGCACGGCATTGTGGACCTCGTCGAGCTCAACATCCCATACGCGCTTGTGCAGGCCGTGCTCAAGATCGCTGTGCAGGTTGTTGACGCCCTCGTTGGCCGGCATATGCCAGTCCGTGCCGTCGATGGTGATCGTGGCGCCCGCGGTGCGGTTTGCCACGGGGCCGATGGTCGCGCCAAAGCAGGCGGGGTTGTCAAAGTAATCCTCGAGCTTATCGAAGCCCAGCACCACATCGCGCACGTTGCCGGGAATGTCGGGCACATCGATACCCAACACGGTGGCGCCATAGTCCATAATGCGAACGCAGATCTCGGGCCCGTTGAGGGTGTAACGATGAACGGGGGTACCGCACGGCGCGGTGCCGAAAAGCTCGGAAGTGATCATTTGGTTCCTAACATCGAGGTATTTCCGACAAACTGTAGCGCGAACAGGCGAGATTATCACTACACCCCACTAAAGCAGGGGGTATTTTTCTCAAAAAAGTGATGATTAGAGCTGTGCGGGCGTTCATTTCTGACGCGCGCGAGTCTGATACAATTTGTTCGTTATTGTTTGAATTGACGTGAGCGTGGAACAGCGAGGACTCATCGTGATTAAAGCGGAGCGACAGGATAAGGTTCGGCAGCTGCTCGAGGAACAGGGAACGGTCTCGGTCAAGGAGATTTCGGATGCGTTAGGTGTCTCGGATATGACGATCCGCCGTGACCTTGAGGAGCTTGCGAGCCTGGGCGAGATCGAGCGCGTGCACGGCGGAGCCCGCAGTGCACAGGGCCGTCCACACGCTATGCTGCGCCATGAGTATTCGCACAGCGAAAAGCGCACGAAGCATGCCGAGGAAAAGTTGCAGATTGCGCGCCGTTCTGTGGAGCTTATCGAGGAAGGCTCGACCATCTTTTTGGGCACGGGCACCACGGTTGAGCAGATGGCCTCGATGCTGCCGGCGTTTCGCCTGCGCATTGTGACCAATTCGCTTTCGGTGTTTAACCTGCTCGAGGCGCGCGAAGACTGCGAACTGTGCCTGGTGGGCGGCGTGTACCGCCGCCGCACTGCCGCCTTTGTGGGCCCCACGGCCGAGGACACCTTGCGCGCACTGGGGATCGACGCAGCCTTTATCGGCGCAAACGGCATTCTGGACGGCGACGTGTCTACGTCTAATATGGATGAGGGTCGTATCCAGCAGCTCGCCTTTAGCAAGGCTGACTCGCGCTATCTGATCGCCGACTCCAGCAAGATCGGCAAGCGCGACTTCTACACCTTCTGCCGCCTGGACAGCCTGGACGCCGTGGTGTGCGAGCCGGGCATCGCCGCCGAAGATCGTGCCGCCATCGAGGAACATACGCGGGTCATCTGCTAACTAGCGCAGCAGGCGATACTTCTGCCCTCTGCCGGTGCCTTCAACTGTCGCCAGGCCTGTCTCAACGAGTTTTTTGAGGATGCGAAGAAGCTTCGAGCGACTAAAGGTGACTTTGGCCGCAAGCTCGCTTGTCGATTGAGGGTGTACTCCGCTCAGCAGTCCGAATACGATAAGTTCGTCGCCTTTGAGCCCCGGGTTATCCATGAGTAGGGGAAGTGTTACCACAATGGCGTTATCCGAAACTTGAAACCGGGGCTTTCTGACGCTGTCCTTATAGGTATCGCGAATTCGCATGATGCCCGTTCCAAAGGCTTCGATAAGACCCAGGCGCAAAAAGACTTCGGCAAGAATACGATTGCGTCTAACGGATAGCATGTCGGACAGATATTCATCGACGGTCATGCTTGCCGGCAAGCCGCCGGGCGAAGCGACTTCCACACGGTCGTCGAACATCGAGATTCGGATGTGTGCGGGCGCATCCCAAGTCCTATGAACGACTGCATTGGTAATGGCCTCGCGGAATGCTTCGAGCGGAATGAGCTCCTTGCGGATCCGCTCCATCCCCTGGATCTCTTCGTAGCAGTACTGGGCTTCGAAAAGCTCAAGGGCTCCGTCAATTTCCGCTAGAACGGATGCATGTTCAAGAGTCTTGCGCTGCTTAATGAGGTTGATAGTTTCACCAAACACTGCGATGTCGATACCCGGGAAGCCATTCTCGTCCGCGAGCAGTTCTGCCGCGTTGTTGTAGGTTCCGGTTTCATCAAGCAGGCCAAGGGTTTTGAGAGTATCGGTTGTGAATGACTGAAGCGAAAGTTTTGCTGTTAGACGATTCTCTAAAACGGTGAAAGATAAATCTTGTTTGTTTGCCGGGAGCTGCTCAAAGGAGAGGTTTTGACCCTCGAGTACAAGACGCGAAAGGCCTAGGGTATCAACTGGAATGGTCGCGGTGTCATTGCGCTTGTATGCCTTCGAGCGGTATAGGTAAGGCTTCGATCTGCCGGGAAAGACCGTAAGCTCCACGGTTGCATCGGGCTCGTCGATCTTTAGGGAGTAATCGGGCTGGGGGATGATCGAATCGTTAATCTTGTTTTCGATATCCAGGCAGGTCTGCTTGGGGTCATCGAGGCCAACGGCTTCTCCGTCGTCGTTAATTCCAAATAGAACGCGTCCTCCCGTGCCATTTGCATAAGCGGAGACGGTTTTAAGGAACGAATTGGTGACGCATTCCTTGAATTCAAGATCTTTGGATTCTTGCATTGTGACGCTCCGTTTCGCTTCAATTTGACGTGAAAAATGACACGTAAAATTTTACACGTCATTTTACGCGTCAAAATTATGACACGAAAAAATTTGCGTGTCATTTTACGTGTCAATGTGACGCGATTTGACACGCAAACGTGGATGCAGTGACGTTCTGCGGGTAAATGAAGTTTGTGGGCCTGTGGTTTGGCCGAGCTGGCGCACCGGATTCTCTCGCATAGCCGAACGGGCTTTTGGTCTCATATCAGCACCAAATGATACCGAAAGCCCGTTCGTGATACCGAAAACTTGAGGCTGCGCTCCATAGCTGATTGGATAGTTTGGATTCTACCATCCGATTGTCTCGATCTGTAACAGTTAGGGGAGAAAAGCTCATCTAGATGTTACAGATCGAGATTTTCTGCCTGGCCGATTCCGTTTGTCTGAATCTGTAACGGATAGGGGTGAAATAGTCGTCTAGATGTTACAGATTGAGATTGAATGGATTGGCCTGCGCGTTCGTCTCGATCTGTAACAGGTAGACGGTCGAAAGTGGGCTAGCTGTTACAGATTGAGATATTTCTGCTCGGGCGTTCTGTTTGTCTTGATCTGTAACAGGTGGGACCGAAAAATTGGTCTATGTGTTACAGATCGAGACGAATGATCCGCTCGGGCTCACCAAAAACAAAAAAGGCCGCATGCGAACCCGTGGAGGGATTCGTATGCGGCCGACAGGGGGTATGCGGCAAAAGTTAGGCCATAAGCAGGCCGGTCTCCGCGACGTTCTTGTACCAGTACGCGCTCGCCTTGGGATAGCGCTTCTGGGTCTCGAAGTCGATGTAGAACAGGCCATAGCGCTTGTTATAGCCGTTGGTCCAGGAGAACTGGTCCTGCAGCGACCACACAAAGTAGCCGTCGACGTTCACGCCGCCGTCAATTGCCTTGAGGATCCATGCGAGATGCTGACGCATGTAGTCGATGCGAGGGGCGTCGTCGATAAAGCCGTCCTCAAAGTCGTCCTTATAGCCCATGCCGTTCTCGGTGATATAGATCTTCTTGTAGTTGGGGTAATCGTTCTTAATGCGCAGCAGCAGGTCGTACAGGCCCTCGGGATAGATGATCCAGTCCCAATCGGTGGTGGGTACGCCTTCGCGCACGCATGACTCGCCCACGCCCTTGAGAAACCAGCGCGAGGAGCCCTTGTCGCCAGTGCCATTGTGGTTGATGTCGTTTTCGCCCTCGGCGGCGCGCAGGAACTGGCACTTGTAGGTGTTGACGCCCAGGCAATCGTTGTAGGGGAGCGCGGCGGTCAGCGCGGCGATGTCCTCGTCACGAACGTCGAGCTCGCCGCCGGCGATATGGGCAAGCTTGGTCGCAGCCTCCAAGGTATCAGCTGCATAGTGGCCACGGAAGGTGGCGTCGAGTACCCAGCGGTTGTTGATGACGTCGGCCATGCGAGCTGCCTCGCAGTCGGCGGCGTTGTTGGGGTCGAGGGGATACTTGGGCTCCAGGTTCTGGACAATGCCGATCTCGCCCTCAAAGCCGCCCTCGTGGAAGGCGACGACGGCCTTGGCATGGGCCACCATCATGTTGTGCATGAGCTGGAAGGCCTTATCCAGGCGATACTTCTCGCCGTGCGGCCAGTTGCCGACGATAAAGCTGCCCTCGGCGGTCGCGGGAATCTCGTTAAAGGTAAACCAGTGCTTGACCTCGGTGAACTCGGCAAAGCAGAACTTGGCATACTCGACAAAGGCGTCGATCGTCGTGCGCGTTAGGAAACCCTCGCCGCCGTTCTGGTAAAAGGCCTCGGGCGTATCAAAGTGATCGAGCGTGACATAGGGGATAACGCCAGCTTTGTTGCAGGTGGCGAAAAGCTCGTGATAGAAAGCGACTCCCTCGGGGTTAATCTCGCCGGTGCCATTGGGGAAGATGCGGCTCCAAGCGATGGAGACACGGATGCCGTTGATGCCGAAGCGCTGGCACAGGTCGATATCGACCGGGTACTTGTTGTAGAAATCGCTTGCGGGATCGGGGGAGAAGCGACCCTGGGCTGCCAGGAAATCGTCCCAGGGCACTTTGCCCTTGCCGTGCGTACGGGTCTCGCCCTCAACCTGGTAAGCGGCGGTGGCGCCGCCAAACACAAAGCCGTCGGGGAACTGCATGGGGTTGGTCATGAGTCATCCTTTCTGTGGGATATGAATAGGGAGAGGTGCCCAAACTGGGGGTCCGGGCACCAACAGAGGGAAGAAACTAGTCGAGGTTCTCGCGGAGCCACTTGATGGCACCGGCGGGGTCACGGGTAAGGTCGATGTATTCCTTGCCGCGCGGGGCGAGCAGCTTGATGCCCAGACGATCGGTGTCGGCCTTCATGTCGTTGTAGTAGCTACGAACCTGCGGGGCAAGCACGATAACGTCGTACTGATCCATGATGGCAGTGTGCTGGCCATAGGCGCCTGCGGAGGAAGCGATGTTCTCTCCGGTCTGTGCGGCACCTTCCTTGATGGCGTTGGCGAGCATGGCAGAGGTGCCGGCGCCGGCGCACAGGACGAGGACCTTCAGGCCATCGACATCCTTCTTAGCGGATGCGTCGGCGGCAGGCTCGGGCTGTTCGGCGGCAGGCTTGCTGTCGGCGGCAGCGGCAACAGCGGTCGTCTGCTCAACGGCAGGCGCAGGGGCGCTGGCGGTGATGGTGGCAGCACCATCGGACTCGAGACCCAGCTCGGCGGCGCGCTCGGCCTCCTGGTCGCAGAGCAGCTTATCGTATGCTTTCAAGAACGGCAGGTAGATGATGGCGTCCAGCAAGATGATAATCGCGACAAATACCAGGGCGATAAGCTGGAAGTTCGTGGTGATGAAGATGCCGATGGGGGCGGGGGTGGCCCAAGGCACCACGAAGGAGAAGCCGTTCATGCCTACGTTATCGATAAAGAACTTGGCAACGCTCACGTTGACGCAGCCGGCGGCAACAAAGGGGATGAGCATGTATGGGTTAAGGATCATCGGCGCGCCAAAGAGCAGCGGTTCGTTGACGGCAAAGGCAACAGGAACAATCGAGGCCTTACCGACGGCTTTGAGCTGCTTGGACTTCATAAAGAGAATCAGCAGAAGCGGCACGATGAAGGTGGCGCCGGTGCCGCCGAACTCACCTACGAGCGACATGTTAAAGGTGAGGGAGTGGGCGGGGTGGCCACCGGCCAGCAGAACCTGCAGGTTCTCGGCCTGGTTGGCAAGACGGATGGGGTCGATGCCCGGCTGGACGATCGAGGGGCCGTGGACGCCGATGAACCAGAAGAACGCGGTGGCTGCCTGGATAAGGATAAGGCCAGGATAGGTTTCTGCAGCGGTAAAGAGCGGGGAGAGCAGCTTGATGAGCAGCTCGGAGAACGGAACGCCCATGAGGTTGCGCACAACCACATCGATGATGCCGCAGATGATGACGGCGCCGCCAAAGGGGATGATGTCGCGGAAGTTCTGAGCGATGGCGCCCGGGACCTCCTTGGGCAGCTTAATGGTCAGATCGCGCGAGACGCAGAACTTATAAACCCACACGGTAATGAACGCGGCGATATAGGCCGAGAACAGACCGCGCGTACCCATGCTGGTGCAATCGAAGACCGAAAGCTCGGAGCCGTCGAACTTGGTGGTGAACTGCGTAACGGCGAGCAAAAGCATGCTGCACTGGGCGGCCACCATGGTGGAACCGTCGTTGAGCACTTTGCCGGCGGGCATGCGACGGTTCATGGATGCCGTGAAGTTCTTGGCGGTGGTGCCGGCAACCATGATGCCCATGACGCCCATGGTGAAGTTGTAGAGCTTGTTGCACCAGTCGATGAGCGGCTGGGGCAGCGTGATGCCGACTACGCCGGGAAGCGTGGCGATCAGCAGAAAGATCGAAGAGGTAAGGACGATGGGCATGCACCCAAGGAATCCGTCCTTGATGGCCTGGAGGTAGATGTTCCTCGAGATCTTCTCAAAGAACGGTTGATGCTTTTCGAGCATCTTTACGATGGCGTCCATAGAGCTCCTTTGCTGCTTGATGCGCGATGCATGTGGATGGAACTGGTCGTCGATGGATGGTCAGGACTGCCCGGAAACCTTCCTGGGTAAGGAAGGCATTGCGAAATGACAACGTTGTCATTTCGTTAATGACAACGTAAGACATTTTTGGAAGAGCAACAAGGATTTACGGGTGAACGGTCGATATTGTCCGATAAACGGCTGATTTGTCAGTTGGGCAGGTAGTGTATGCTAGAACACAAAAAACAAGCGATGCAAAACCGACTGGAGAAGTAGTGGCAACGATGGACAAGAAAAATGTCTCAATGAACGATGTGGCAGTTGCCGCGGGTGTTTCTCTCAAGACGGTGTCGCGCGTGATCAACGAGCCTGATAGCGTGCGAGAGTCGACGCGCGATAAGGTCCATGCGGCCATGGAGGCGCTCGGGTTTCGAACCAACTTTGCCGCGCGTTCACTCAAGTTGGGCCGTTACGGGTGCATCGGCGTGGTGATGTTTCACTTGTCGGGCGGCGCCGTGGACATGATTGACGGTATCGCCGATGCCGCCGAAGAGCGAGGCTTTGCTCTCACGATGATCAAAAAGCGCGCTGGGGAGAAGATGACCCTTGCCGATGCGGCGCGCAGGATGTCGCAGCTGCCTGTTGATGGCATGATCTTCAACCTGCGTCAGATGGTCGATGACTTTGATACCTTTGAGGCGCCGAAAGACCTCAAGACGGTGATTATCACACCAATGGAACATCCTACCTGCTCCACCGTCAGTGACGATCAAGAGGGCGGCGCGCGCATGGCGTGCGAGTACTTCTTGAACCACGGGCACAAGAACGTGTACTTCGTTTCGGGTAAGAAAGAGTCGCTGTCGAGCCAGTGCCGAATGAAAGGCTGGCGAGCGGCGCTCGAGGCGCGTGGCATTGAGCCGCCCGAGCCTCTGCAAGGCGATTGGAATGCGGATAGTGGCTATGCCGCTGGCCTTGTGCTTGCCGATAAACCCGATTGCACGGCGGTCCTCGCTGCTAACGACTGCATGGCAAACGGCGTGATGATGGCTCTACGTGACAAGGGTCTGAGTGTGCCCGATGATGTGTCCGTGATCGGCTTTGATGACGAGCTTTACAAGACGATTCCCAACTCGATTCTGACGTCGGTGAAGTTTCGCCACCGCGAGCTGGGCGTCCGTGCGCTCAACGAGGTCGTTGCGGGCCTAGAAGCTCCGAGCTCCAGAAGCCGTACGCTCGTCTCGGGCGTGTTGGTCGAACGTTCCAGCGTAAAGGACCTGCGGGCGTAGGGTTTTTCGGCCCGTTCGTCTCAATCTGTAACAGTTAGGACCGAAAAACTCAGCTAAATATTACAGATTGAGATATTTCTGCTCGGGCGTTCTGTTTGTCTCGATCTGTAACAGCTAGGATCCAAAAACTCGGCTAGATGTTACAGATTGAGATGAACAGGAGGGCGGGTGCGGTCTAAACAAAATGGCCCGCGCATCACGCATCGATGCACGGGCCATTTTTTGTCTGCGAGCGGCAGGTGGCGTCAGCGTCTTATGCCTTGAGGTTTTCCTCGATCCAGGCGACGGCACCCTTGGGATCCTTAGTGAGGTCGATGTACTGTTTGCCCTTGGGCGACAGCAGCGTGATGCCCAGGCGGTCGGTGTCGGCCTTCATCTCGTTGTAATAGGTGCGAACCTGCGGAGCCAGGACGATGACGTTGTACTGGTCCATGATGGCGTAGTGGCTGCCGTAGGCACCGGCGTTGGCGGTAATGTCGATGCCCAGCTCGTCGGCGCCTTCCTTAAGCGCGTTGGCGAGCAGTGCAGAGGTGCCGGCGCCAGCGCACAGAACCAGAACCCTCAGATCCTTGCCCTTAAGGGCGGACGGAGCTGCGGAGGCCTCGGTGGCAGAAGCGGTCTCGACAACAGGAGCCTCAACGGCGGGGGCGGCAGCGGTCTTGACGGCCTTGGTCTCCTCGGCCTCTTCTTCGGCCAGGGTCTCGGCCTCCTGCTTGCACAGGACGTTGTCGTAGGCCTTGCAGAACGGGTAGTAGATCAAGAAGTCAACGACCAGCAGGACGACAACCAGGACCAGAGAGATCGGCTGGAAGTTGGTGTCGATGAAGGTGCCGATCGGTCCGGGGAGTGCCCACGGCATGGCATAGATAAAGCCGTTCATGCCCAAAAAGTCGATGAAGAACTTACCAATGAGGACGTTGGCCACGGGGGCAAACAGGAACGGGATCAGGAAGTACGGGTTGAGGATGATGGGCGCGGCGAACAGCAGCGGCTCGTTGACGGCGAACATCACGGGTACGACAGAGGCTTTGCCGACGGCCTTGAGCTGCTTGGAGCGCATAAAGAGCAGGAAGATGATCGGGACAATGAACGTGGCGCCGGTGCCGCCGAGTTCGCCGATGTAGTTACCGAAGTTCTCGGTCAGGGCGAGGGCGGGGTGACCGCCGGCCTGCAGCGTGGCGAGGTTGGTGGTGATGTTGCCAAACAGCGCGGCGTTGAGGGCAGGCTTAACGACCGAGGGGCCGTGGATGCCCATGAACCAGAACAGCGGGATCATGAACCAGATGAGGGCGAGGCCGGCGTAGGAATCGGCAGCGGCGAACAGCGGGCTCACCAGCGTGGAGATGACGTTGGCAAACGGGACGGCCAAGCAGGTGCGGCAGATAACGTCGATGACGGCGACAAACAGGATGGAGAAGCTGAAGGCGAAGATGTCGCGGAAGTTCTGGGCGATGGCGCCGGGGACTTCTTTGGGCAGCTTGATGGTGATGTCTCGCTTAATGCAGAAGGCATAGATGTTGACCGTGGCAAATGCGGCGACAAAGGAGCTCAGTAGGCCCTTGGTGCCCATGTTGTCGGTAAAGAACACCGAGACATCGGCGCCGTCGATCTTGGCACTCGTCTGGGTAACGGCCAAGATGAGCATAGCGCACATGGCGGCGACCATGGTGCTCGTGGCGTTGATGGCCTTGCCGGCAGGCATGCGGCGGTTCTTGGAGCCGGTCAGCGCGCTTGCGGTGGTGCCGGCGACCATGATGCCCACGACGCCCATCGTGAAGTTGTAAACCTTGTTGCAGAAGTTCACGACGTCGACGTTCCACCAGTCGGGCAGCGTAAAGCCGCCGACCGTGGCGACAACGCCCGGCAGGGTCGAAATAAGCAGGAAGACAGAAGAAGACAGGATGATGGGCATTGCTGCCAAAAAGCCGTCTTTAATGGCCTGAAGGTAGATGTTCTTAGAGACCTTGTCGAAGTACGGCTGACCTTTCTCCAAGAACTTAACGATCGATTCCATAGTTCACGCTCCTCTTTGCATGAAATCTTAATGGCATGGACGTTGAAAACCTATATGGTCTCCCGCTTGCTAAAAGCCCGGGTGCAGGCGGGGTCGGTCCCAGGGGGAGAGAGGGGAGCGGCTGGGTTTGTATCGCATAGGGTCGCTCCCCTCTCGGGAGAAAGCGAGGCGATGCGCTACTGCGCGTCCGCCATAGTGTCGGCGAGCTCCTTGTACCAGAGTGCCGACTGCTTGATGTAGCGTTTTTGCGTGTCGAAGTCGATGTAGAACAGGCCGTAGCGCTTGTTATAGCCGTTGGCCCACGAGAACTGGTCCTGCAGGCTCCAGATAAAGTAGCCCTGGACGTCGACGCCCTCGGCGCGCGCCCGGAGCACCTTCTCCATGTGCTGGTCGACAAAGTCGATGCGCTCGGGATCGGTGACGATGCCGTTTGCGCCGGGCTCGGGGTCCTTGTGGCCCAGGCCGTTTTCGGTGATATAGATGACGGGGAGGTTGGGATAGGTGGCGCTGATGTGCTTGAGCGTGTCGTAGAGGCCTTGCGGGTAGATGAGCCAATCCCAGTCGGTGGTGGGGATACCCGGCATATCGACCTGCTGCCCGACGCCCTTAAACTTAAAGCACGAGGTGCCCTTGTCTCCGGTGCCGTTAAAGCTGTTGGTGGACTCGCCATCGTAGGCGGCGATAAACGCCGACTGATAGTAGTTGAGGCCGAACATATCGTTGCGGGGCGCCGCCTTGGCGAGCTCCTCCATGTCGCTGTCCTCAACCGTAAGCGTGGCGTTGTTGGCACGCAGAATCTCGTTGATGAGTGAGAGGGTGCGCGCGGAGTAGTGACCCAGGAAGGCGCCGTCCATGATGAAGTCGGTGTAGAAGGCGTTGTACAGGTCGGCGGCGTGCTGGTCGGCGGGCGAGTCTGTGGCAGGATATGCCGGCGTCAGGACGTTGACCATGCCAATGCGTCCGCCCAGGTGCTCGGTCTCGTCAAAATCCTTATACAGGTTGACGGCGCGGGCGTGGGCAACGAGCTCGTTGTGCTGGCTCTGGATGCCGCTCGTCACATCAAAGTGATGGTTGGGCGGGAAGTTGCCTTGGATGTATTGGGAGTGCGAGAGGCTGATGAGCTCGTTGATGGTGAACCAATTCTTGACCTCGCGGAACTCGCGGAAGCAGAACTCGGCATAGCGCACATAGGCGTCGACGGTCTTGCGGTTGAGCCAGTCGCCCTGGTTGAACAGGGCGGCGGGGGAGTCAAAGTGATGCAGGGACACATAGGGCTCGACGCCATACTTTTTGCAGCAGGCGAACAGCTCGTGGTAGTGCTTAACGCCCTCGGCGAGGGGCTCGGCATCGTCGCCGTTGGGGAAGATGCGGGTCCAGGCGATGGACACACGGATGGCGTTGAGTCCATGCTCGGCAGAAAGGCGGATATCCTCCTCGTAGCGGTTGTAGAAATCACTGGCCGGGTCGGGCAAAAAGCGACCCTGGGCGACAAGGTAATCGTCCCACATGGTCTTACCCTTGCCTGCCACCTTCGTGGAACCTTCCGTTTGGTACGCGGCGGTTGCGGCGCCCCAAACAAAGCCCTTCGGCAGCTGCTGTACGCGGTTTAGCAAAGACATATGCATACACCCTCTCGTCTCGCTGTTCGATATTGTGCGTTTGCGCTCAGGAGGCTCCCTGGTTAGCGTTCAGCGGTGAAAAAGCCCGATAAACACTATCTTAAAATGATTAGAACCAAAATGAGCACGTGAACATTTGACAATGAGCACGTTAACATCCGGCTGGGATGTATAGAAACAAAACAACTTCAAACAGCCGCGAACGGTTGTATTTGTTCGGTAAGCGGTTTTGATTGACAGAAGTTTTCATGTTGTGGTATATGGCTCGGGTATCATGAGCACGTTATCGATGTATGTACGATGCGCCATGGGCGCGGGGAATAGTTGGGAAGCAGGTTAGCGTGGAAGGCATGGCTCAGCAGACAAGGAATGGTCATTCGGCGAGCGCGGCAGAGGTTGCGGCGCTCGCTGGCGTGAGCCGCCAGACTGTGTCTCGCGTGGTCAACGGTGTGCCCAACGTGACGGAAAAGACGCGCAAGCGTGTGCTGGCCGCCATGGAAGAGCTGGGCTTTCGTCCCAATTTTGCTGGAGCGGCGTTGCGCGGCGGGTCGTATCGTTCTATTGGCCTGTGCATGTACAACATCACACGTGTCGGTAACCTGGCGACGCTCGAGGGTATCATGCAAGCGGCGCGCGAGCACGATTTTGCCGTCACTATGATCGAGATGGGCGGCGACAAGCCCTATACACTTGCCGATGCCTCGCGCCGCATGGTCGAGCGACCCGTCGACGGCATGATTCTCAACATGAACCGCATGGCTCCCGATTTTGAGGAGTTTGTTCCCCAGCCGGGAGTGCGAACGGTCATCCTGTCCATGTATGCGCATCCGCGCTGCACGACGATCGACTCCGACCAGTATGGTTCGTGCGAGCTGTTGACCAATTATCTGCTGGAACATGGTCACTCGAATATGCGGTTTGTGGCGGGTCCGGAAAACTCGATTTCCTCGCGTTTTCGTGAGGCCGGTTGGCGCGATACGCTGGGTCGTGCTCATGTCGATGCCGCTCCGATGCTGCGTGGCGATTGGAGTGCGGACAGTGGGTACGCCATGGGCGAGCGGATTGCGGCCGAGGTGCTTGCCGGCGGGTCGCAGGCGCCGACTGCCGTGCTTGCGGCAAATGACCAGATGGCGCTGGGCGTTATCGCCGCGCTCGAGAACGCGGGCCTGTCCGTGCCCGACGACGTGAGCGTGGTTGGTATCGACGACGCACTCGAGGGACTTGTTCCTCACAATCGACTGACGACGCTGCGATTTGATTTGCGCGGTGTCGGTAAGCTTGCGTTTGAGGCGGCGATTGGAGAGAGCTCGTCTATCGAGGCGATTCATGTGCCGAGTACGCTGGTCGAACGCTCGACTGTTAGGGACATGCGGGGTTAGGTCCTACTCCGTTTGTCTCGATTTGTAACAGGTAGACGGTCAAAAGCGGGCTACGTGTTACAGATTTAGATTCTTCGGAAAGAGCAATCCTGTTCGTCTCAATCTGTAACAGCTAGGACCAAAAAACTCGGCTAGATGTTACAGATCGAGACAAACAGACCCCGAACCGCCCAAAAAGGCCGGGGGCGGCGCGCCGTGTGACGTGCCGCCCCCGGCTGAGAAATGGGGACAGGTTATGTGGGCGGTGCAATTCCGCCAACCGCTTGTCGCAAGCCGCTAGTCCAGACGACGGGTCTGCGCCACGTGCTTATACCAGTATGCGCTTGCCTTGGGCGTGCGCTTCTGGGTTTCAAAGTCAACGTAGAAGAAGCCGTAACGCTTGTTGTAGCCATTGGTCCAGGAGAACTGATCCTGCAGGCTCCATAGGAAGTAGCCGCCCACGTTGACACCCACCTCCATGGCCTTGAGCAACCAGCGCAGGTGCTGCTCGATGTAGTCGATGCGCGGCTGGTCGTCCACAAAACCGTCCTTGTAGGGGTCCTTGTAGCCCATGCCGTTTTCGGTGATGAAGATCTGCTTGTAGTTGGGGTAGCGCTGCTTAATGTAGACGAGCAGATCGAACAGACCCTCGGGATAGATGATCCAGTCCCAGTCGGTGGTGGGGATGCCGGGCTTGTTCACGTGCTCGCCAATGCCCTTGACGCGCCAGCGGCCGGTGCCCTTCTCGCCCGTACCGTTGTGGTGCAGGTCGTTCTCGCCATCGTAGGCCTTCAAGAAGCGGCACTGGTAGTTGTTAACACCCAGGTAGTCGTTGTAGAGCGCGGCTTCGCGCATAATCTCGAGGTCCTCGTCCAAGATATCGATGGTGCCGCCCGAGACGGCGGCCAGGCGGTTGGCGCACTCGAGGGTGTCGGGCGCGTAGTCGCCGCGGAAGGTGGCGTCGAGCAAAAACTGGTTTTGCAGCACGTGCTCGTTGTTGGCGGCTTTGATGTCGGCGGGGTCGTTTTCGTTGAGCGGGTACTTGAACTCCAACGACTGAATGACGCCGATTTTGCCCTTAAAACCGCCGTTGTGGAAGGCCAGTACGGCCTTGGCGTGGGCGAGCATCATGTTGTGCTCGCACTGGAAGGCCTCGGCAAGATGCGCCTTGACGCCACCGGGGAAGGTGCCCTCGATGTAGGTGTTGGAGGCGTCGGCCCAGATTTCGTTAAAGGTGAACCAGTAGGTCACCTGGTCGGCGTACTCCTTAAAGCAGAAGGTGGCAAAGTCCACAAAGGCATCGATGGTCTCGCGGTTGAGGAAGTCGCCCTTCTCAAAGAGGGGCAGCGGCGTATCGAAGTGATGCAGCGTGACAAACGGCTCAACGTGGTGCTTGTGGCACTCGGCGAAGAGATCGTGATAGAACTGCACACCCTCGGGGTTGATTTCGCCGGTGCCGTTGGGGAAGATGCGGCTCCAGGCGATGGAGAGGCGAATGCCGTTGATGCCGAACTCCTCGCACAGCTCCAGATCGACGGGGTACTGGTTGTAGAAGTCCGAAGCGGGATCGGGGGAGAAGCGCCCCTGGGCCTCCAGGAAGTCGTCCCAGGCGACTTTGCCCTTACCGTGAGTGCGGGTCTCGCCCTCTACCTGGTAGGCAGCAGTGGCGCCGCCAAAGACAAAGTCCTCGGGAAACTGCGCAGGCGGGTTAGTGACGCTAGCAGGGTTAACGGACATGATGATCCAATCGTCTAAATCGAAGGGCCAGCCGGTCTTGGATGGTCGGCTGGCCCTGAGCGTTACTTACTTCGAGAGTTGCTCGCTTACGAAGGCGAGAGACTTGTCGCCGTTCTGGGAGAGCTCGATGTACTGCTTGCCACGGCAGGCGACGCACTTGTTGCCCACGCGTTCGCAGTCCTTCTGCAGGTCGGCCAGGTAGCTTGCGGCCTGCGGGGCCAGGACGACCAGGTCGAAGTCGGGGAGCATGTCGACGTGGTTGCCATAGGCCTCAGCAGCGGTCTCAAGATTGATGCCGCGCTCCTTGGCAGCCTTGGCCAGCGCGTTGGCGAGCAGGCCCGAAGTGCCGCCGCCCTGGCAGAGCACGAGCACGCGCTTGCCGTTAAGGTCGCTGGTGGCGCTAGCCTCGGTGGTGGCAGCGGCGGGAGCGTCGGCCTTCACGGCCTCGGCAGCAGCGCCGGCGGCAACGCTCTTGGCGTCGGCCTTGCCCTGGAAGGCATCGTTGAGCTTGGCGGCCTTCTCGGCGTTCTTGGCGGCGAGCTCCTCCTGGGAGATCTCGGCCTCCTCGGCGCACTTCTGGGCGTCATAGGCACGGAAGAACGGATAGTACAGGACAAAGTCGACGACCAGGATAAGGGCGAGCATCACAAAGGCGAGCGGCTGGAAGCCCAGGCCCATGATGGTACCGATGGGGCCGGGGACGGTCCAAGGCAGGGTGTACATAAAGCCGTTCATGCCCAAGAAGTCGATAAAGATCTTGAGGATCCAGATGTTGGCGATCGGGGCAAAGACAAACGGGACAAAGAAGACGGGGTTGAGCACGATGGGCGCGGCGAACAGCAGCGGCTCGTTGACGGCAAAGCAGACGGGGACGATGGCAGCCTTACCGACGGCGCGCATCTCCTGAGACTTGGCCAGGAAGCAGAACATAAAGACCAGGACGAGCGTGGCGCCGGTGCCGCCCATGCAGACGACGAAGTACTGGGCACCCTGGGTCAGGACAGCGGAAGCGTGCTGGCCAGCCTGGAACGCAGCCAGGTTGTCGGTCATATTGGCAACGAGAGCGGCAGCGATGGCGGGCTCGACGATCGAGGGGCCGTGGACGCCGACGAACCAGAACAGGCTCATGGCGCCGTAGATCACAGCGAGGCCGATGTAGCCGTCGGCAGCGGTGAACAGGGGCTGGAACACCTGGATGACGCCCTGGGCAAAGCAGAAGCCAAAAGCAGCGCGGAAGACGATGTCAAAGACCCAAAAGACGGTGATGCAGACGGAGAAGGGGATGATGTCCTTAAAGGTCTGCGAGATGTTGGGCGGAACCTGCTCGGGCATCTTGACGGTGATGTTGCGCTTAATAAAGAACTTGTAGATGATGCCGGTCACAAACGCAGCGATAAAGGCGGTCAGCAGGCCTTTGGAACCAAGGTAGGTGGTGTTGAAGCCGCTGGCAGTGTCCGTGGCGATGGTGTCGCTCGAAAGGAGCAAGAAGCCGATGATGGCCGCGCACATGCACGAGATGAAGTTGATCTGGTTGTTCTTGGGCAGATCGCGGTTCTGAGCGTCGGCGAAGTGCTTGGCTGTGGTGGCAGCGCAGGCGATGGCCAGGATACCCATGGAGTAGTTGTAGCACTTCCACAGGGCGTTGTTGATGTCATCGGGCCAGTAGAAACCCCAGATGTTGGGGACCGAGGCTACCAAGCAGAAGATGGACGAGAAGATGATGATGGGGATGACGGAGATAAAACCGTCACGGATCGCCTTGAGGTACTTGTTGCGGGCGATCGCGTTGAAAAAGGGCTGGCCCTTTTCGATGATGGCGATGAGTTGCTCCATGCAATGCTCCTAAGAGTCGGTGGGTTAGCAACGATGGTAGCTTTTGACGTTCGGTTGCCAAAATGTTGACGTTGCCATTTTGTGACACAAAAAAAGACGCGAACCGGTGGTTCCTGTGCCTGCGAACCGTCGATTCCTTACGCGTAAACGTTTGAGCCGCCCGGTGGCTCTGTGTTTGCACAATGGCAACGTTAACATTTGGGCGACAAAAGCCGTTCGGGGAAGCAAAAATGTCGGTGAACGGTAGGTTTTGGGTGGTGAGCGTATGGTGGGGGAGGCGTTAGATATACTTGAAGACGTTTCATTTGACTGCGTAGGGTGCCACCAATGGCATCGTTGACATAGAAAGATCGACCTATGGCCGCTGTTAAAAAATCGGTATCCGTCAAAGACGTGGCGCGCCTCGCGGGCGTCTCGGAGCAGACGGTCTCGCGCACCGTGCACGATTCGCCCAGTGTGCGCCCCGAGACCAAGGAGCGCGTGCGTGCCGCCATGCGCGAGCTGGGGTATCGCCCCAATTTTGCCGGTCGATCGCTGCGCCGTGGCAAGTTTAAGACCGTCGGCGTCGCCATGTTCAACATTACCGGTACCGGCAACCTCGACCGTATGGAGGGCTTTGCCGCCGCGGCCGACAAACATGGCTATGCCATCACCCTCACTAAAGTAGATGGACATCCCTATACCCTCGAGAGCGCATCGTCGCGTATGAGCGCGCTGCCGGTAGACGGCATGGTCGTGATCATGAATCGCATGCCGGCGGACTTTGGCACCTTCGAGCCGCTGCCCGGCATGCAGACGGTGCTCGTTACGATGCTGGAGCACCCGCTCTGTTCAACGGTCGATAACGACCAGTTCGATTGCTCGCGCCAGGTGGTCGAGTATTTGCTGGAGCAGGGGCACAAGACCGTGCACTTTATCTCGTGTCCCGAGCGCTCGCTTTCGGGCATGCGGCGCGAGGAAGGCTGGCGCGAGACATTGCGCGCGCATGGAATTGAGCCGCCGCGACTCGTCCGTGGGGATTGGACGGCACAGAGCGGATATGCTGCCGGTCAGGCTCTGGCGGAAGATCCGACCTGTACGGCCATTTATGCTTCCAACGATGCCATGGCATACGGCTGCATTCGCGGGCTCGAGTCGTGCGGAAGGCGTGTGCCCGAGGACGTGAGCGTGGTGGGTGTTGATGACAGCCTGGGCGATATCGTGCCCGACCGTCGCCTGACCACGGTGCGCTTTGACAACAAGCGCGTCGGCATGTGGGCGGTCGACAAGATTGCCGGCGCCGATGGGGGTGCGTCTGGCGTGGAGCACATGCTGATCCCCGGTGTGCTTGTAGAGGGCGATACGGTGCGCGATTTGCGTTAGGGTGCGGCCCTGTTTGGGTTGCCGCTAATTGTGTTCGATATTGTTCAGATTGGTTTAAAAACCGTTCACGGGCGAAAAGTGACCGTTCATAGTTCGAAATTACGTTTTGAGCTGTTCTTTTTTGTTTGAATGTTATTGTTTCTGTCATACACAACGCAGCGCGTATGCCCGGACGCGATGCTCTCCATTGGTTCATATGTGAAAGGAACGCAATATGGCAACCAAAGAAGAAATCTCGATGGTTGGATTCGAGATCGTCGCATATGCAGGTGACGCCCAGACCGATCTGCTTGCAGCGCTCGATGCTGCTCGCGAGGGTGACTTTGAGAAGGCCGAACAGCTGCACAAGGATGCCAGCGATGCGCTCATCGGTGCCCACGACACGCAGACCAAACTGCTTTCGCAGGAGGCCGGCGGTGGCGAGATGGAAATGACCTTCATCATGGCTCACGCTCAGGACACCCTCATGACCACTATGATCCTGGAGAAGCAGACCCGCTTTACCATCGATGCCTACAAGCGCATCGCCGAGCTCGAGGCCAAGCTCGCCTAACGAGCCCTCACAACTTAGTCCCCTTCCAAAAGCTCTGCCGCTATCCGCAGCAGGGCTTTTTCTGTATCCCACCTATCTAGGTTGCGGCGAAATAGGGGCTGAATGATAGTCATTGGGGACGTTCTTAAACGACTAGTCATTGGGGACAGTCTTGGTGCGCTCCGTTCGTCCTCCCGTTCGATTTTTGCTC
Source organism: uncultured Collinsella sp. (assembly GCA_958403385.1). GTDB lineage: Bacteria > Actinomycetota > Coriobacteriia > Coriobacteriales > Coriobacteriaceae > Collinsella. The sequence continues at coordinate 50,088 of CATXXC010000001.1, read as the reverse complement.
GGTGGGTATACTTCCTTTCGCATTAAACGCCGGACTGAGGAGGTATCCAAATGCCGGATAACGGGTCAATACAAAAAAGAGACGCGCACGAAATGGCTCATGGGCGTCCTGTCCAGATAACCGAGCACACGACGGTAACCGAGCTGCAGCCCAGCCTGTCCGATGTCGTGTGCGCAAACAAAAAGCTGCAGATTGGCTTTATCATTGCGCTCGTGGTACTGGCGCTGCTGTCGGGCTTTGTAGCTCGTCCGCATTTCGCCGATACCAAGACTTGGGACTCCACCATCGAGGTCATCGATCAAAAGAAAGGTAACGTACTGGCGCTCACGACCTCGTGCGTTGCCCTATCTGCGGGTATTACCGCGCTGCCGGGCGATACGGGAACGCCGGTTGCCGAGCAGCTCGCGCAGCTTTCAGGCAACCTTGGTATCGTGCTTGCCGTACTATACCTCGAGAAATATTTGCTCACGATTTTGTGGTCGGTTGGCTTGGGCATCTTAATCCCGTTTGCGTTGGTACTCTTTGCGGTGTCGCTCGGCATTCACGGGCGCTGGAGTACGAGCACTGTCCTGCGCCGTGTGGCGACGCGCGTGCTGGTGGTTGCTGTGATCGGTATGGCGCTTGTGCCTGCGAGCGTATGGGTGTCGCAGAAGGTCGATGAAACGTATCGCGTAAGTATTGAGCAAGCTGAACAAAAGGCTGCGGACGCAGCCGACACCACGGACAAGTCAGCCGAGACCAGCTCAAAATCGAACAAGAAAAAATCCGAGGCCACGGAGTCCAAAAACGTGCTCGAGCAGTTGACCGATGGGGCATCGAGCCTTGTTACGTCGGTAACCAGTGGTGCCAAGCAGATGACCGACGAGATCGTGCAGCAGGTGACCGACCTCATCGAAGGCGTCATCGTGATGATCGTGACCTCGTGTGTGATTCCTCTACTGGTGCTCGTGGCGTTCCTATGGCTAGGACACGTGCTGCTGGGGATCGATATCTCCGGTCCCGCGAACTATCTGACGGGTCGTTTCTTGAGCGCTCCGTCCAGACATGCCAAGAAGAGCGGGCAGTCTGAGTAGGCGGCAAAGCGATCTTTGGAAGATCAACCGTGAGAAGGGCGGACGAGACACGTTCTCGGCCGCCCTTTTGTTTGTTGAACACATGGTCGCTACGTCCGTGCCCAGTCCAAACGGTCAGCAATCATCTGTGAACGGTATTTGTTCAAAAAAGAACAAAGATAAACAAATAGTTGTTGCAGTTACTGTTCGAATGTGTTCAAATAAACATGAACAGTGAAGAACCGCACATTCAGATGCCCGGACCTGAACGCGATTCAACACTTCCAAACAGAAACTACGCACCTGCGTATCTCTCAAGGAGGATGTCATGAGGGTTGTAATCGCTTCCGATGCCGACGGTATGTCGATGAAGGAGTCCATCAAGGAGATGCTCATCGCCGACGGTCACGAGGTCGTCGACTATTCCGAGATCCCTGCCGCGGACTTTGTCGATTCCGCGACCGCCGTTGCCAAGGACCTGCTGGAGCACAAGGATTCCCAGGGCTTTGCATTCGATAAGTACGGCGTCGGCTCCTATATGGCCGCCGTCAAGATTAAGGGCATGGTCGTCGCCAACATTTCCGACGAGCGTTCTGCCTACATGACCCGCGAGCACAACGGCTCGCGCATGGTCACCATGGGCCCGGGCGTTGTGGGCACCGAGGTCGCCAAGAAGATCGCCCGCGAGTTCCTGCGTGCACAGTACGCCGGCGGCCGTCACCAGATCCGTGTCGACATGCTCAACAAGATGGCCTAACGAGAGCCACCGAGAACTCGAACTTCTACCTCAACTTGTGAATTCAGACGAAAGGACGTTCTGATGAAGAAGACCATCGCAATCGGTTGCGACCATATCGTTACGGACGAGAAGATCTATCTGGCCGACCGCCTGGAGCAGGCTGGCTACAAGGTGCTCGACTGCGGCACCTACAGCCACACCCGTACGCACTATCCCATCTACGGCAAGGCCGTGGGCGAGGCTGTTGCCAGCGGCAAGGCCGACTTTGGCGTGGCCCTGTGCGGCACCGGCATCGGCATCACCAACGCCGTCAACAAGGTTCCCGGCGCCCGCTGCGCCCTGGTCCGCGACATGACCTCTGCCCTGTATGCCCGTCGCGAGCTCAACGCCAACATCGTGGGCTTTGGCGGCAAGATCACCGGCGAGTTCCTGATGGCCGATATCATGCTTGCCTTCCTGGAGGAGCCCTACGAGAAGACCCCCGAGCACGATGCCCTGATCGCCAAGATCGATGCCTGCAATAAGGCCGACGCCGAGGCTCAGGCTGACCCGCACTTCTTTGACGAGTTCCTGGAGAAGTGGGACCGCGGCGAGTACCACGACTAGGGAGGTTACGCGGTTTTACCAAACCGCGTAACGGGTCGACGCTGCGCGACGCTCATGCACCCCATCTCGTCGCTCAAACCGTCGCTCGCGTACATGAAGTACGCGTCGCTCCTCTTTCGCGGCGACCTGGGGCACCTGAGCGCCGCTCGCTGACGTTTGAGTGACCTGTGAGATCGCCCCTGTTGTTGCGAAGTGTTCTGGTACGGCGAGCTGCTCCGATAACACGTTTGCTTGCTTTGCTTGAGTGCTTTGCTCTTGGCTGTACTTGGCGATTTGCAGCTTTTCAATTGACGGCTCGCGTTTCTGTGAGGGGGCGCGGGCCGGTTTTCTATCAGCCCTATTGACTTGGCGGGCTGTCGTAAGAAAGGGAAGGCTCCTATGGAGTTTGTTCTTGATAACGGTTCTATCCGCGTAGCACTGAGCACGGCGGGCGGGTCGTTCACTTCTATTGCGGCCAACGGCCGTGAGTACCTGTGGCAGGGTGATCCGGCGGTCTGGTCGGGCCAGGCACCTATTTGCTTCCCGATCTGCGGTGGCCTTCGTGACGGTCACGCAATGACCATGGGCGGCCGCGAGGTAAAGCTCGCCCGCCACGGCTTTGCGCGCAAGCAGGAGTGGAAGCTCGAGGAACAGAGCGACAACATGGTTGCGCTGAGCTTAAGCTCTGCCGACCATGCCGAGTTGCTCGAGCAGTACCCGTATCCGTTTAAGATCGTTGCTCGTTACACGATCGATTCGGAAAAGGTGGCCGTTTCGTACGAGGTGACCAATGAGGGCACCGAGGACATGCCGTTTTTTGTGGGCGGTCACCCCGGCTTTAAGTGCCCGCTCGACGAGGGCGAGTCCTATGACGACTACGAGCTCCGTTTTGAGCAGCGCGAGGCCGCTGAGCTCTGTACTGCCGTTCCCTCGACGGGCCTGATTGATGTCGACCATCGCAGTAAGAACCCGATGGTCGGTCACGATCTGCCGCTTACCCACGAACTTTTCGACTTTGCGGAGACCATCTTCGACGTGCTCGAAAGCCGCGTGGTCACGCTGACCAAAAAGGATGAGGATAAGGGCGTGCGTCTGACGTTCCCCGATATGCCGTATTTGATTGTGTGGAGCAAGCCCGAGGGCGACTTTGTGGCCGTGGAACCGTGGGGCGGCCTGTCCACCTGCTCCGATGAGGACGATATCCTGGAGCACAAGCGTGGCTGCCTGGTGGCCAAGCCGGGGGAGACCGTCACCCGTGGCTTTGAGATCGAGATCCTTTAACGAGCTATCGTATGTTTGGGGCGGGTCATGCCGCCCCGGAACAGGAGTTCAACATGATTCTGACCGTTACCATGAACCCGTCGATTGATACGCGCTATCAGCTCGACAAGCTGATCATCGACGATGTTAACCGTGTGACGCCCGAAAAGACCGCTGGCGGCAAGGGCCTCAACGTGAGCCGTGTGCTGCTGCAGTTGGGCGACGATGTGCTCGCGACCGGTCTGCTCGGCGGCCACATGGGTGCCTATATGGCCGAGCTTATGGATGCCGACGGCGTCAAGAACGACTTTGTGCCCATCGCCGGTGAGACGCGCATTTGCTTGAATATTCTGCACGAGGGCAATCAGACCGAGCTGCTGGAGAGCGGCCCGCAGATCGCTCCGGCCGAGCTCGAGGCCTTTACGGCCAAGTTTGCCGAGCTTGCAGCGAAGGCGGACGTTGTGACGCTTTCGGGCTCGCTGCCGCGTGGTGTCGATGCCGGCTACTATGCCGAGCTCGTCAAGATCGCCGAAGAGGCGGGCGCTAAGGTGCTGCTCGACACCTCTGGTGCATCGCTGGAGGCCGCGCTGGAGTCTAACGCTAAGCCCGAGCTCGTAAAGCCCAACCTGACCGAGATTAACGGCCTGCTGGGTACGTCCTTTACGACCGATGATGTCGATGCCCTGCGCGAGGCGCTCGCCGCCGATGGCCGCTTTGCCGGTATTCCCTGGGTTGTCGTTTCGATGGGCGCTGCCGGTTCGGTGGGCTTCCATGAGGGTCGCGCGTTCCGCGCCAAGACGCCCGCGATTGCGGCTGTGAACGCGACGGGTTCCGGCGACTCGACCATCGCCGGCTTTGCGCATGCCATCGCTGCCGGTGCCGACGACGTCACGGTGCTCAAGACCGCCAATGCCTGCGGCAAGCTCAACGCCATGGATCCCAAGACCGGCCACCTGGTCATGGACCGCTGGGACGAGATCTTCAACAGTGTTGAAGTAACGGAGCTTTAGAGTTACGCGGTTTTACCAAACCGCGTAACCAGCCGACGCTGCAAGCCCGCCAGAGCGGCAATCTGCCTTTCAGCTTCGGCGGCATGACCAGAAGGTCAATGCCGCCTCGCTTTAAGGCACCTTGCTCGCTTTGGCGGGCTTTCGCTGTCGTGGCCAAAACATCGGCGTGGTCATTGGGGACGTTCTTAAATGACTGCGGCAGATAGGGACGTTCCTTTTCTGCTGGCAGTTTGGGACACTCCTTACGGGGCACCCCCCCTCCACAGCGCCTATGCCAGCTTGTCGATTTGCCCAATCTCCCAGAGCGGAATGTTGACGAGCGTGTCCTCGTCTCTATATGCCGCTAACGATGTTCTCACGCAGCGCCCGAGTTTGAACTTCTCGCAGGCAGTCCTCAGGCTCTTTGCTTTGAGATTCTCTGCCGCCTTGACCTCGAGCGGAAGCACGGTCCCCGCATGGTCGATGGCAAAGTCAGTCTCTGCATTGCCGGAGGAGGATGACCAATACGCGGGAGTTTTGCCTTGGAGCAAAAGCTCCTGTGCGACGTATTGCTCGGTCAGCGAGCCTTTGAACTCCGTAAAAACAGCGGGCCCGTTCAGAACAATGGCTGGCGTGAGGCCGGAGAGTGCTCCGAGGATGCCGGTGTCGATGCAGAACAGCTTGAAGCCCGAGAGATCCTCGTAGCTTGTGAGCGGTGCTCTTAGGGCGGAAACACGTGGTACCTTATGAACGATTCCATAGTCCATGAGCCACTGGAGGCTTTCCTCAAAATCGCGTGCGCGCGCCCCGGGACGAAGCGCGCCGTAGACGAACTTCTTGTTTTCCTTTGCGAGCTGGCCGGGAAGGGATTTCCAAACCAGCCTCATGCGCTCGACGATGCGGGCTGGCGCATGCTTGCCAAAATCGGATTCATAAGCTTCGATGATTTGCTGCTGAAGCCTGCGGGCCTCGATGAAATCGTGGGAGGCGGCGAAAGCGGAGACAACTTCTGGCATGCCACCGACAACGAGGTATTCCTTGAGCAGGCGCTCGAGCTTTTCGGAAACGTTTGTCAGCAGGTCCATGTCTGCGGCAAGGATGGCATCTGCGAGCGGATCGCCATCGACGGCACGAACGAACTCGACAAACCCCATGGGGCGCATGGTGAGCTGGTCGATCTTGCCGACGGGGAACGACTCGTTTTCGCGTCGGAGCGCGAGCCCCATATAGGAGCCGGCTGCCACGATATGGTATTCCGGCGCCAGCTCGTTGAAGTATTTGAGCGAGGTGATGCCACGCGGTGCCTCTTGGATTTCGTCGAAGATGATGAGCGTGTCTGTCGGCGTTATGGTCTGGCCGCGCAGGAGCTCTATCTGGGAGATGATGCGTTTGGGGTCAAGGCTTCCGTCGAACAGCGAACGTGCGCCCGGTTCGAGCATAAAGTCAAAGCGGATGACGTTTTGATACTGCTGGCCTGCGAATTCGTTAAGAAGCCAGGTTTTTCCCGTCTGGCGGGCCCCCTTAAGCAGGAGGGGCTTGCGGTTTGCCCTAGATTTCCAAGCGATGAGTTCGTCCATTAGCTGTCGCTGCATACTGCCTCCTAACGATCATGGTTAGTATAAGACCGTTTCGGTCTTTCCATCGAAAAATGTGGGAGTAAACCACGTTTTTCCATCGAATAATGTGGGAGGCAACCACGTTTTTCCATCAAATAGTGTGGGGGTTTAGGTCGGCACCTGGGGGCGTTCCTTCTCTGCCGGCAGTTTGGAACACTCCTTGTTTTGGTGCAAATTAGCTACCCTTGCATCAGAAAACGGCGCCCGTCGGCGATGTTGCCGGCGGGCGCCGTTGTCGTGTAGGTGGCTATGTCGTGCGGGCTGCTGTTGAACGTTCGAGCTCGCGTGCTACAGCGAGTCGATAAAGCGCTGCTGGGCGGCGCGTCCTGCCTCGTCCCACTTAAAGACGCCGGCGTTGTCGAGCACGTGGCCAAACACCACGCCGACCTCCTCGTGCAGGATATCGATGGCGTTGTCGGCCGTAAGCTCGTCGGCGCGGCGGGCAAAGACGTCCTCAGCCCATGCGGCGTGGCTGCGGCAAAGATCATCGCCCTCGAGCGCACCGGCAAGGTCGTAGCTGGCATCGACCTTGGCTGCCAGCAGATGCTCACGGACAGCGCCAAGCTCGGGAACCAGGCGCGGCGGCAAAATGGCCAGGCCCATGACTTCGATCAGGCCGATGTTCTCCTTCTTAATGTGGTGGTACTCGGCATGTGGGTGGAAAACGCCTAGCGGGTGCTCGTCGGTCGTGATATTGCAGCGAAGCGCCAGGTAGGCCTCGTAAATCTCGCCGCCGGCGTTGCCGCGGGAGTCCACGCGGCGAATGACGGGCGTCACGGTGTTGTGGGCCACGCCGTCGGCTGTGTGCGCGATGACGCCCACAGACTCATCGGTCCACTCGCGCCAGGCGAGGATAATCTTCTCGGTGGCGTCGAGCAGCTGGGCGCGGTCGTGCGAGCGCAGTCGCAGCACCGAAAGCGGCCACTGCAACACGGTACCGCTGACCTGGTCAAAGCCGGGCATGCTAAACTGCGAGACCTCGGCGGCGTGCATCATGGGGAACTCGTGCGCGCCGCCCTGGAAGTGGTCGTGCGACAGAATCGAGCCGCCCACGATGGGCAGGTCGGCGTTGGAGCCAATAAAGTAGTGCGGGAACAGGTCGACAAAGTCGAGCAGGCAGGTCAGCCCCTTGCGGTCGACGTGCATCGGACGATGCTCGGAGCTCATGGCAATGCAGTGCTCGTTAAAGTACGCGTACGGGCTGTATTGGAAGCCCCAGCGCTCGCCGTCGAGCTGGATAGGGATAACTCGCAGGTTCTGACGGGCGGGATGGGCACCGCCGTCGGCTGCGGCGGAGCGTCCAGGGTAGCCCTCGTTCTCGATGCACAGCTGACAGGCGGGATACTTCTCGCTCGTGTTTTTGGCGGCACCGGCCGCGGCAATATCGCGCGGGTCCTTCTCAGGCTTGGACAGGTTGATGGTGATCTCCAGGTCGCCCCAGTTGGTGGGGGTGCTCCATTTGATATTGCGCGCGATGGCGGCGCGGCGCACGTAGCCGGCGTCGCAGCATAGACCGTAGAACCAGTCGGTTGCGGCGCGGGGCTCGTTGACACCAATGCGGCCGTTGAATTCCTCGTTTACAACCGAAGGCCTCGGCATCAGCACACCCATGATGCGCATGGCGATGCGATCGCGGCCCGATGCCGTATCCTCGGCAGCACCGTTGGCAACGGCGGCCTCGGAAAGCGCGGCAAGTGTGCCTTCAAGGTCAAAGTTGGGCAGGGTGTCGGGGTGCAAGAGCGAGAGTTTCTCGACCTGGAGCGCCCAGGCCATGTCGAGCGCCGGCCCCGTAGCACCGATGCACTCGAGAATGGTGTTATACGCCCAGATGCGATCGTCCTGGCCGATCATCGATCGGTGGATAGCGTACTCGATCAGGTTCTGCGCGGCCTCGCGCACGTCAGTCATTACAGCCATGCCGCGTAAGCCCCCTTGTCAGAAATTGCGTAGTGGCGGGCAGAGCCCTCGCCTAGCCAGCCGTTCATCTTGGTGATAAAGGTGTCGACCAGGTCGAGCGGCACAAAGGCCTGGATGGTGCCACCAAAGCCGCCACCGTGGATACGGACGGCGCCACGGCCGTCGAGCACGTGCTCGGCCAGTGCCAGGGCATACATCGAGGGCTGCTCGGAGCCCAGCTTGGCAACGACATTCTGTAGGTACATGGCAGAGCTGGCGCCGGACTCGCGCGTCAGGACCAGGAACTGATCGATGTCGCCGGCGTTCAGAGCAGCCCAGCGCTTGTCGACCAGGCCGTTCTCGTACCAGTAGTGAACGGCGCGCAGGCAGGCGCGGTCGCCCAGCTTGGCGCGCAGCTCGGGGAGCTTGGCGTCAAAATCGGCAACGTCGACCTCGCACAGGCGTGCCTTGCCAAACTCGGCGGCAACGTCCTGCATCTCGCGCGGAACGGCGGCGTAGTCGTCGGTGGCGGCCACGTGGTCGGCACCGACCTTAACGAGCACGAGCGCATAGCCGTGATCCTCAAAGTTGAGCTCGAGCTTCTGGGTTTTAGGCTGAGCCTGGTCCTCAAAGTCCATGTAGGCAAGGCCGCCCAGGCACACGGCGGCCTGGTCCATCAGACCGCAGGGCTTGCCGTAATAGTTGTTCTCGGTGCGCTGGCTCATCTGCGCGAGCGCGACGGGCTCGATGGCGGGTGCGCCCCAGAGGGTTTCCATGGCGCGACCGTACGCGGCCTCGACGGCGGCAGAGCTGGAAAGACCGCCGCCCGAGGGGACGGAGCAGGTGAAGGCGAAATCGAAGCCGTGGGGCTCAACGCCAAGGGCTGCAATCTCGTGGGCCATGCCGCGGACGAGGCTCGCGGACGTGCCCTTCTCGGACTCTTGAATATCCAGCGTGTCGAGCATGATTTCAAACGTAGGATAGCCCTCGTCGGCGACGCGAATCTTGTTGGAGTCGGTTGCCACGGCGATGCCGTCAACGGCGACATCGAGCGAGCCGGCGATAACGTGGCCGCCCTCGTGGTCGGTGTGGTTGCCGCTGATCTCGGAACGGCCGGGCGCGTGCACGTAGAGCACCTGGCGGTCGCCGATGGGGCCAAACTCCTCCTCAAACAGTTTGGTGAGCGTGGCGAATGTCTTTTCGTCGGGGGTGGTCATGGGAGTCCTTTCCTTGGTGCGCACGGGCGAGTTTTGCGTCGTTATGAGTACGTTAACAACTTAAAGCGGCATGAACCAAGTGTTCACGATACCGCACGTTACGGGCTATGTTAACGTACTCATAACACAACTCTTGTCACTATTTGAGAATCTGGTAATCGGTAGAAATTCAGCCGTGAACGGTATTGCCGTATGGACTTATAAAGCAGAAGAGATGCAGATAGAAAAAGTAGAGTACGTTAACATGCGTCCGACGATAGCGGGCCTCGGCGCGGGATGTATTTCTGCCCGGGCCGGCATTCACGCTATTCATATCTCGCAAGGGTGAAGGTGATTTTGTGGCAAGGCGCCCTTCCAACGATACAGGTACGCGTCCGGTATCCATGGCTGACGTTGCCCGCGCTGCCGGTGTTTCGCAACAGACGGTTTCGCGCGTTGCCAACGGATTGCCCAACGTTAACGAACAGACGCGCCAGCGCGTGCAAGCCGCTATGCAAGAGCTCGGCTTCCGTCCGAGCTATGCCGGCCGTTCGTTGCGTGACGGCCGTTACCATTCGGTCGGCCTGTGCGTCAACGATGTCACCAAGTTTGGCAACCTCTCAATGATCGACGGCATCGCCAGCGCTGCTCGCGAGCATAATTGCGCCATCACACTGGTCGAGATGTCCAAGACCGAGGAATTCTCTCTTGCCGAGGCAACACGTCGTATGGCCGCGCTGCCCGTGGACGGAATCATTATCGGCATGAGCCGTATGGCTCCCGATTTTGAGACGTTCGATCCGTTGCCGGGTATTGGCACGGTCATCGTTACCATGTATGCGCACCCGCGGGTGACTACGGTTGACTCCGATCATTACGGCTGCTCGCTGTTGCTCATGGATCATCTGTTTGAGCTGGGACACGAGCAGATTCGTTATGTCGGCGGCCCGTCCTTTTCGGTCGACGAGCAGTTCCGTCGCGCCGGTTGGCAGGATGCGCTCGAGCGTAAGCACATCGAGCCGGTAGAGCCGCTTGAGGGCGACTGGTCTGCCAACAGCGGTTACGAGGCCGGTAGGTACCTGGCCGAACACGATCGCACCATGACGGCGATCTATGCGGCAAACGATCAGATGGCAAATGGCGTCATTGCAGCGCTGCGCGATAGCGGCTTGTGCGTGCCCGAGGACGTGAGCGTGGTGGGCGTCGATGACTCGCTCGACGACTTTGTCGCGCATAACGAGCTCACGACCGTTCGATTCGATTTGCATCAGCGTGGGCGCGAGGTATTCGAGCACGCGGTTCCCAAGGCGGGGGCAACGGACAAAACCGTCGCCATTCGCATCCCCGGCCAGCTCATCATTCGACAGAGCACGGCAATACCGCGCGCATAGTTTGTGCAGGTAAACGGCGGTATATTCCGCCTCAAAAACAATCGGTAAGGATGCTGGCAGATAGCCGTGGCTATGAAGGCGAGTGCTATGATAGACGGGCTCTTTTGTCTATCTAGGAGGCTTTGCCTGATGGAGATCACCAAGGATATCCGCTACATCGGTGTTGACGATCACGACATCGACCTGTTCGAGGGCCAGTACGACGTGTCCGAGAACGGTATGGCATACAACAGCTACGTTATCTTGGGCGACAAGATCGCCGTCGCCGATTCGGTTGACGCTGACTTTGTCGACGAGTGGCTCGGCAACCTCGAGGCCGTGCTCGATGGTCGTACGCCCGACTACCTGGTCGTTCATCACATGGAGCCCGATCACTCCGCCGGCATCGCTGCCTTTATGGAGCGCTATCCCCAGGCGCAGATCGTGGCCAGCATGGGTGCCTTCCGCATGATGGTCAACTACTTTGGCACCGACTTCCCCGAGCGCAAGATGGTCGTCAAAGAGGGCGATGTGCTCGACCTGGGCGGCCACAGCCTGACCTTTGTCGGCGCCCCCAACGTTCACTGGCCCGAGGTGCTCTTCTCCTACGAGTCCACCGACAAGGTGCTCTTTAGTGCCGACGGCTTTGGCAAGTTTGGCGCCAACGACATCGAGGATCCCGAGGGCTGGGCTTGCGAGGCTCGCCGCTACTACTTTGGCATCGTCGGTAAGTTCGGCAAGTTCGTGCAGACCGTGCTCAAGAAGGCCGCCGACCTGGACATTCAGATCATCTGTCCGCTCCACGGCCCCGTACTGACCGAGAACCTGGGCTATTACCTCGACACCTATAACACCTGGTCGAGCTATCAGCCCGAGGACGAGGGCATCACGATCGCCTATGCGAGTGTGTATGGCCATCTGAAGGCTGCCGTCGAGGAGCTCGCCGCAGCGCTTGAGGCTCGCGGCCAGAAGGTCTCCGTCTTTGACCTGGCTCGCGACGACATGGCCGAGGCCGTTGAGGATGCGTTCCGCTACGACCGTCTGGTGCTCGCTTCCATCACCTATCAGGGTGAGATTTTCCCGTTCATGAGCACCTTTATCCATACGCTTGCCGAGCACGCCTATCAGAACCGTACGGTGGCACTCGTCGAGGCCGGCTCCTGGGCGCCCACCGCTGCCAAGGTTATGGCCAAGGAGCTCGAGGGCATGAAGGACATCACCCTGGCGCAGAACAAGGTGACCGTGCTGGGCTCGCTCAACGACGCCTCGCGCGCTCAGATCGAGGTCCTCGCCGACGAGCTTTCCAAGTAACAACGCGCTCGCTTCTACCGTCAAAACCACCACAAAGGGGACAGGCGCCTTTGTGGTGGTTTTTCCATTTCGGGATCCGATTGTCTCAATCTGTAACATCTGGGCGTCTAAATCGTCTCTAAGTGTTACAGGTTTAGATTAAGGGCGGGGGTCGAGCGGGATTATCTCTATCTGTAACAGTTAGCCGGCTTTTAAGGGCCTAGTTGTTACAGATTGAGACAAACTGGCGGAGCGAACCGCCGTGTCGCTCAAACCACCACAAAGGTGACTGTCCCCTTTGTGGTGGTTTTTGGTTTTAGGTGGTGGCGATGATGAGGGTTGGGGCGTCGACGTCGGCGGCCTCGGCGATCGAGGTGGCGACGGCATGGTCGGGGTCACGGTCCATCACGATGGAGTCGACATCGGCAAGCTCGGCAAAGCGGTACATGCCGCGTCCGTTAACCTTGCTGGCGTCCATGAGGGCGACGCTTTGATGGGCCGCGGCGATCATAGCCGTTTTGGTCTCGGCCATCTGGGGAAAGTCGGTCGTAAAGCCGCAGCTGGGGACAAAGGCGCCGGGGCACATGACGGCCAGATCGGCATGGACCATTTGGAGCGCCTGCATAGTGAGCGGTCCGTACAAATAACGATGGCCTTTGCGCAGCGCCCCGCCCAGCATGACGACATCGACTGAGGGCATGCTCTCGTCGATGTAATCGGCAATGGTAATGTCGGCCGTGATGACGGTGATGCCGTCGCGCTGATCGAGGAGCCGGACGAACTCGAGCGCCGTGGTGCCCGAGTCGACGAGCAGCGTGTTGCCGTCATTGACGAGCTCGATGGCGCTTTGCGCGATGGCCTGCTTGGCGGCGACGTTGACATTGATGCGGCGATCCTGCGTGGAAACGGTTAGGCGTTTGTGGAGCGATACGGCACCACCATGTGTGCGGCGCAGCTTGCCTGCTTCGGCGAGCGCGTCAAGGTCAGCGCGGGCGGTGACGGAGGACACGCCAAAGGTCTGGGCGATTTCTGCTACCTGCACCGAGGCATTATGATCGAGCATTTCCAAAATGGCGGTACGGCGTTCGTCGGCAAAGGCACGGTTGGTGGCTTGGGCCATGCTTGCTCCATTCTCGGCTAAATTTGCAGGAATTGTGTTGACTCTATTTTCGTTCATTTTCTTTTTGAGTAAGAAAACACCTTTCGATTACTTATCTTTTCTATAAAAGAAAGATGCTGAACGCCCAAAATTCAATATCGAACATGTCCACTCGGCTCAAATTCCTTCCGTTTACTTTTCAAAAACGACTGTATTGACCTGCATGGGCTCAATATCTCGCACGTGCAAAGACGCTGAATTTCATACAATGAGCGCAGAAAAACGCAAGGTAAAACGCCTTGTGAACAACTACGCCCGATGTCCAGATGCGGGCGAGGGAGAGGAGCAAACGCTCATGGCACTTGTTACCACCGAAAAGATGCTCAAGGACGCTCAGGCCGGTCATTACGCCGTTGGCGCGTTCAACGTCGAGAACCTCGAGTTTGTTATGGCCGTTCTGGCTGCCGCCGAGGAGACCAAGTCCCCCGTCATCATGCAGACCACCCCGGGCACCATCAAGACCGCTGGTCTGGACTACTTCTACGGCATGGTCAAGGCTGCCGCCGAGCGCGCTTCCGTGCCCGTTGCCCTGCACCTCGATCACGGCGACGGCTATGACCGCTGCATGCAGGCTTTCCGCACCGGCTACACCTCCGTCATGATCGACGGCTCGCACGAGTCCTTCGAGGACAATATCGCCCTGACCAAGTCCGTCGCCGACGCTGGCCGCGCCATGGGCGTGCCTGTCGAGGCTGAGCTTGGTAAGGTTGGCGGCAAGGAGGACGACGGTCCCGCGGTTGAGGGCGAGAGCCCCTACACCGATCCTGCCGAGGCCAAGGAGTTCGTCGAGCGTACCGGCTGCACCTCCCTCGCAATTGGCGTTGGCACCAGCCACGGTGTGTACACGAGCGATCCGCACATCGAGCAGTCCGTGGTCAAGGCCATCCGCGACGCCGTCGACGTGCCGCTGGTTCTGCACGGCACCTCCGGTGTGCCCGATGAGCAGGTTGCCGAGGCTGTGAAGAACGGTATCTGCAAGGTTAACTACGCCACCGAGCTGCGTCAGGCCTACACCAAGGGCTTCATGGCCTACATGGCCGAGAATCCCGCCTGCTTCGATCCCAAGAAGCCGGCCAAGGAGGGCATGCGTGAGATCACCGAGCTGGTTAAGATTCGCATGACCAACCTCAACTCCGTGGGCAAAGCAGAGTAACAGCAAGGGTACTCTGATCCCACCGGACGGCTTGGGCAGATCCCCGTACTTAGTTTCCAAAACGTCCTCGCGCATGAAGGCCCCCGTTGCCTCGCTTCTACGAAGCGTTGGCAACGGGGGCCTTCGCGCTGCGGAATGATTTTGGAAACTAAGTACGGGGACCTGCCCAAGCCGTCCTGCTCGATCGCCCTTGTGGCGTTGGGGCGGGAAGGATGGTGCGCGAGGGGCGCCTTGTTGATGAGGGGTTAGTATGCCCGGGCTTGGTTGGGGAACGCCTTGTCTAGGGATGCTTGGAGCTTTTCGAAGGATGCTCGTAAGTTGAGGCTCTGATTGGCTGAGCGCTTGGTTTTTGTGGTGGGGGAGTCGAGGAGACCGTTTCTCTGTGTCGGGGGGAAGGAGAAAAGGTCTGCATGTTTTAGGGATGGCTGCTGTGCTGCGTCATTGGAAGAATGCATGCTTATGCGGCCTCCTCGATGTCCACCAAAAGGTTGCGCTCGGGGTATGCTGCTAGGCCCCGTGCGTTGGCAGTATTATGCCGCGGCTGCCGCAAAGAAGCGCTAAAGAAAGGCTTAACCTGGTTTGGTGTTACGATGAAACCGCAGGTCAAGGCTATTGAGTAACACTCTTGAAAGGTTTTGAGCTTAAGGGCTTTCTAAGGTTTGTGGCGTAGACGTGGCGCGGACGTGCGGAGCGTGTGAATGCTCGCTGTTAGCGTTGCGGTGCCGCGGCACGCACCTGCTCGATGACCTTTTCCATCGTGGCGTCGATGCGGTCCTTTTTGAGTTCGCATTCCCAGATGGTTATGGGCGTCCAGCCCATTTCGGTGAGCGCTGCCACGGCGGCACGGTCGCGCTCGACGTTGCGACGGAACTTTGCCTCCCAAAACTCAACATTGCGCTTGGGCTGGCTGGGGTTGCACTTGGGGCAGCGGTGCCAAAAGCAGCCGTTGACGAAGATGGCGATCTTGCGGCCGGGGAAGGCGATGTCGGGCTTGCCGGGAACCTTCCATTCCAAGCGATAGCCCGTAAGACCTGCTGCCCGCAGGCGCTGGCGAACGAGCAGCTCGGGTTTGGTGTTGGCGCGCTTGTTGCCCTTCATGGACTTTTTGATGGCGGCGCGACGGCGGACCAGTTCGCGCTCGTCAGCGGAAAGGTCCGAGGTGTCGATGCCGTCGAGCAGACCGGGCTTGGGACGCTTCTTGCTGCGGCGCTTAGGTGCGCGCTTGGGTTTGGTGGCGGGTTTGTCGGCTGTTTTGGGCACAGCGTCATCGGCGGAGCTTGTCTCGAGCCGGTCTTCCTTCAGCTCAATCAGGGCATCAATGAGCCCCTTGTCGGCGGGCATCCACTCAACGGTGGCAAGCGAGGTACGCGGAATCCAGCGGATATCGAGCTGGCGGTCGTGCTTCTGGGGCTCATCGGATTCTTTAGCCAGCGAGCAGTAGTAACACTCCATTGAGAGATGAAAATCGGGGTAGTCATACTCAACGGTGTAAAAATCGCGCAGGTTGGTGACTTTTACCTGCAGCTCTTCCATGAGCTCGCGGCGTACGGCGTCCTCGGGCGTCTCGCCGCGCATGAGCTTGCCACCGGGGAACTCCCAAAGTCCCTGCATGTCGCCGTAGCCGCGCTGCACGGCAAGCAGCTCATCGGATCCTTCCTTGCGAATGATCCCAGCGGCAACATGAACAGTCTTCAACAGGAGTCCTCTCTCAATATCAGCACGTGGCAGGGTAGCTACTCGTACCTTACACAACGGTAAGGCAAGCGTAAGCCATATCGATGGTAGCCGACTCGTCTTCTTGCGACTATAGATGCCGTAGACTAATTGCAAGAAAGTACTCGGTATGCAAACCACGCACATGGCGACCCCGGTACTGGAGGTCGCGCATCTCGAAAAGGTATACGGAGCGCTAGGCAACGTGACCCGCGCGCTCAACGATGCCAACTTTACGGTCAACCGCGGCGAATTCGTGGGCATCATGGGCGCTTCGGGCTCGGGCAAGTCGACGTTGCTCAACTGCGTTTCGACCATCGATAGCGCCACGAGCGGCACGATCCGCATCAACGGGCAGGACGTGACGCGCATGAAGCAGGCTAAGCTTTCGCAGTTCCGCCGCGAGGAGCTCGGCTTTATCTTCCAGGACTCCAACCTGCTCGATACGCTCACGGCACGCGAGAATATCGCCCTGCCGCTCACCATCGCCCGCACAAACTCGGCAGAGATCTCAACCCGCGTGCAGGATGTGGCAGCGCGCCTCTCCATCAGTCAGGTGCTCGACAAGTATCCCTACCAGATGTCCGGCGGTCAGCAGCAGCGCGTTGCCGCGGCTCGCGCGCTCGTAACCGACCCCACCATGATTATGGCTGACGAGCCCACCGGCGCCCTCGATTCCAAGAGCGCCCGCCTGCTGCTCGAGAGCCTGGAGGCCCTCAATCGCCGCCTGCGCGCCACCGTGCTCATGGTCACGCATGACAGCTTTGCCGCCAGCTACACGAGCCGCGTGTTGTTTATCCGCGACGGCAAGATCTTCACCGAGCTGCGCCGCGGCGACACCGACCGCCGAGAGTTTTTCGACCGCATTATGGAGGTCGTTGCCATGATGGGCGGTGAGGGCTCCGATGCTCTGTAAACTCGCTTGGGGCAACGTCCGCCGTGCCGGCCGCGACTACCTCGTCTACCTTTTGACGCTCACCCTGGGCGTCACGGTCTTCTATGCCTTTAACACCATCTCGATGCAGGTCGACATCGCCGGAATCGATGAAAAGGGCTTGGCGCAGGTTATGGGCAGCATGCTCGGCGACCTGACGTACTTTTTGGCCGGTGTCATGGCCTTTTTGATGGTGTATGCCAATAACTTCATCATGAAACGCCGCAAGAAGGAGTTTGGCCTGTACCAGGTGCTCGGCATGGGGCGCGGGCGCGTCGCCACGATCATGGCGCTCGAGACGGTGATCGTTTCGGTCGTGGCCTTTGTCGCCGGCATTGTGCTGGGTGTGGGACTCTCCCAGCTCATGACGTTCTTTACGGCCTCGCTCTTTAAGACACAGATCGCCAATTTCCACTTCTTTTTCTCGATGCATGCGTTCAATCTGACCCTTGTCTGCATGCTCGTAATGTTTGTGCTCACGCTACTGCTGAACCTCCGCGCCGTGCGTCGTACCAAACTCATCGAGCTTATGGGTGCCGAGCGTCGCAACGAGAGCATCAAGACACGCAACCCCTGGATCGCGATTGCCATCTTTGCCGTGGGCGTGGTGCTTGTGGGCGTGGCTTATTACCGTCTGCTACGTGATGGGTTCCCGCTAACCGCGACGGACAGCAAGCTGCAAGAGGCCATGAACCAGTTTGGTATTACGACCGCTATGGTTACCGTGGGCACCTTTGCCCTGTTCTGGGGACTCTCGGGCATGCTCATCAAGCTGCTGCAGAGCCTGCGCGGCGTGTATTGGCGCGGCCTCAACATGTTTACCGTGCGCCAGCTTGCGGCGAAGGTTAATACGGTGTGCTTTTCGATGGGCGTCATCGCGATGCTCCTGTTTTTGGCCATCACCTCGGTGACGTGCGGTATGTCGATTGCCAACGTGATGAACGAAAACCTGGAGCGCTATAATCCGGCCGACATGTCGCAGACGTATATCTATTACACGCCCGAAACGCTCGACTACTACAAGGAGTATGTCAATCCGTCTGAGGCCGATCGCATGGTGTTGGCCGATAGTACGGTCGATTTGTACTCCGCATGGCACGGCGATCGTATCGATCACGATAACGTTGCAGACGGTATTAAGGGCAAGTCGGCGGACAACAACGACGAGACCGGCAAGAAGGTCAATATCGCCGATGTTGCCGGTGAGCATGTGCAGATCGATTCGTATCTGAGTTACCCGCTTGGCGGCTCGAATCCTTCGGTGACTCCAAGTGAGATGTGCAAGACCATGGGCGAAAAGCTTCCCAAGGCGTTCGGGGGTAGCAATGCCGATGCGATGGGTCTGTTTGTGACGCCGGCGAGCCAGTACAACAAACTGCGTCAGATGATGGGCGAGGAGCCGGTGCATATCGGTCACGACCAGTATCTGCTCACGTGTGATATGGGCGGCGAGCTGGTCGACCTGTACACCAAGTATATGGCTGGCGGCCATACCCTTACCTTGGGCGGGCATACGCTCAAGCCCGCAACCGATAAGTCGGACGAAGATACGGCGGCCATCGCCAACTCGGCGATGGGCAGTAATGGGGGTACCGTCGTCGTTGCCGACGAGCTGTTGTCCCAACTTAATCTGCAGCCGTATTCCAGTAGTCTGCTCGTTAACTACAAACAGGGGATGGATACGACCGAGGCAGACGAGAGTATTAAATACACTGTGCTCGACAATCTGCTCGTTGACGGCAAGGAGCCGGGGTCGTGGGGAACCTTCATCACACGCTCCGAGATGTACGCGCAAGCAGCGCAAATGAACGGTCTTATTAGCTACCTAGCCATCTACATCGGCTTTGTATTGGTCGTTGCATGCGCGGCGATTCTGTCGATTCAGCAACTCTCCAACGTGGCCGACGGCAGCCGCAGCTATCGTGTGCTGGCACAGATTGGCTGCGACGACCGCCAGATTCGCCATTCGGTGATGGCGCAGCAAGCGGTATTCTTCCTGTTCCCGCTGGCAGTGGGCCTGGCGCACTCCTTTGTGGCACTTAAGGTGATCATCGAGCTGGTGAGCATTTTCGGAAATATGAGCATCGGCGGCACCGTGGGCCTCACCTGTGCAATCTTCCTGGCAGCATACGGTGGCTACTTCCTGGTGACCTACCTCATGAGCGCCGGCATGGTACAAGCTGCCATCGCCACCCGCTACAGCGAATAACAAGCGGGCAAAACGGTCGCAAAACCAGCGCTAATAGCCGCCGCGAAGGGAGCCGGATTCCTTTCGCGGCGGTTTTTTGCCCCTATCTGGTGCGTCTTAGATGCAAGTGAGTAGACTTTTTTGGATTTGTCGAGCACATCGCGACAAATGCTCAGTAAAACCCCAGGTCAGAGCGCCGGCGTTTTGGGGCGTGCTCGGCCTCCTGCAAAAAGTCTACTCACTTGGTTTTTTCTGTTAGAAGACCGCCGCGAGGGAAATCAGCTCCCTCACGGCGGTCGACGTTTGTCAAAAACTATTTTGAGGGTTGCTTGAAATATGCCCGTGGGGCTGTTTTTTGCGGAGCTCGCCAGAGGGTAAGGGGTGTAGACGGCTTTTGCTGCCGGTTGCGGCGGGACGGAAAACTGAATGGGGCCTCCCGGCTGAGTCGCGTGCCGGGAGGCCCTTCGCTTGGGTGTGTGCGGGAGCGGATTTCTTACGCGCTGCCTACTTCGCGTCCGTTACGGCCTTGGAGAGCAGGTCCTGGTCCCAGCCTACGGCGATAAAGTTGCCGCCGTAGGTGTTGTCGTATACGCCTTCGGTATCCGCGGACTGGTACGCCTCGATAACCTTGCGGTACACCTCCACCTTCTCGGGGTCCTTCAGGTCCTCGGTGCGCGCGGCGGTGAGGTTCCAGTACTGCTCGTCGCTAATGCTCGTGTCCTCGAAGATGATGTCGTCGTGCGACAGGTTGTTGTCGATGGCGTAGTTGCCGTTCACCACGGCGGCGGCGACGTCGGGCAGCACCGAGGGGATGTTGTTGGCGGCGAGCTGCACGATCTCGATTCCACGTGGGTTGGCGGTGATGTCGGCCACGGTGGGGTTGAAGCCAGCCGCGTCCGAAAGTTGGATGAGCCCCGCGGCTTCGAGAACCTTGAGCGCGCGTCCGCCGTTGGTCACGTCGTCGGGAATGGCCACCTTGGCGCCGTCGGCGATCTCGTCCACGGACGCAACGTTCGCCGAGTACAGGTGCATGGGCTGAACGAACGTGTTGCCGATGTTGGAGAGCTTGTAGCCCTTTTTCTCAAGCTCGGTGGCGAAGAAGATACGGTGCTGGAAGCTGTTGAGGTCGATGTCGCCGTCGGCCAGCGCAGCGTTGGGCGTGGTGTAGTCGGAGAACTGCACGATCTCCAGGTCGATGCCCTCGGCGGCGAGCTTCTTCTTAGCCGGTGCGTAAAGCTCCTCGTAGATGGTGCCGGTAACGCCCATCTTCACGGTCAAGCGCTCGGAGGCGGGCGCGGCGGTGAGCGCGTTTACCGCAAAGTAGAGGCCAAAGCCCACGGCGAGGGCGGCCGCGCCGATGATCACGTTGCGGCGCGCGTGCGAGCCCGTGGTGCCGGTGCCCGTGGCCGTGCCGTTGCCGGCCGCTGCCGCTGCGGCGGCGCGGTGCTCGTCGCTCGAACGCTTGGCCATCGCGTTGCCCACAATCTGGATGAGCGAGACCATGATCACGAGCACCACCACGGTCACGTATATTACGTCGAGCTGGTTGCGGTCCTTGCCGTACTGGATGGCGAAGTTGCCCAGGCCGCCGGCGCCCACGGCTCCGGCCATGGCGGTAAGGTTGAGCAGCGAGATGAGCGTCACGGTGGTTACGCGCGCCAGGCTCGAGACGGATTCGCGCAGGTATACGCGCCAGATGATGTCGAGCGGA
Organism: uncultured Collinsella sp.; assembly: GCA_958403385.1. Taxonomy (GTDB): domain Bacteria; phylum Actinomycetota; class Coriobacteriia; order Coriobacteriales; family Coriobacteriaceae; genus Collinsella. The sequence goes on along the minus strand of CATXXC010000001.1, from coordinate 29,237 downwards.
GCCAGGCCCATGGCGTCGGCCGCCTCGATGAGCCCGGGGTCAACCTCGGCGAGCGACACCTCAACCTGGCGGGCGAAGAATGGGATGGCGCCCACTACGAGCGGCACGATGGCGCCCGGCACGCCGATGGCGGTTCCCATGATGAGGCGCGAAACGGGGAGCAGCGCCGCCAGCAGGATGATGAACGGGATGGAGCGAAACACGTTGGTCACCTTGTCGAGCACCTGCCACAGCGGGCGGTTCTCCAAGATGCCGCCGGCGCGCGTGACGGTGAGCGCCACGCCCAGCACTCCGCCGAGCACGAACACGAACACGCCGGACCACGCGAGCATGAGCAGCGTCTCCCAAATGGAGGAGATGAACGTGTCCCACTGGGCCACGACGTTGGGAATGAATGCGGAAATGTTAGCGAGCATCAGCGATCACCTCGACGCGAACGTTTTCGTTCTGGGGCAGGTAGGCAAGGGCGGCGTCCACGCGGTCGCGCGTGCCGGAAAGGATGGCGACGGTGCCGCCGATGGGTGCATCGGCCACCACCTCGACGTCGGCGAAGATGATGTTCACGTCGATGTCGAAGCTGCGCGAGATGGAGCTGATGATGGGCTCGTTCACATCGCGGCGCTGGTAGTTGAGGCGCACGAGTACCTCGCCGGGGCGCAGCGCCACCACGGGGCTGCCCTCGGCCACCAGCTCGTTCACGCGGGTGAGCGTGGAGGTGGAGGAGATAAACTCACGCGTGAGCTCGTGCGACGGGTTCGCGAACACGTCGTAGACCGGGCCGGACTCGATCACGCGGCCGCGCTCCATCACCGCCACGCGGTCGCAGATCTCCTTCACCACGTTCATCTGGTGGGTGATGACCACGATGGTGAGCCCCAGGTCGCGGTTGAGCTGCTTGAGCAGGGAGAGGATGGAGTGCGTGGTGGTGGGGTCGAGCGCGCTGGTGGCCTCGTCGCACAGAAGGACGCTGGGGCGCGTGGCGAGCGCGCGGGCGATGGCGACGCGCTGCTTCTGGCCGCCGGAGAGCTGCTCGGGGTAGGCGGCCGCCTTGTCCGAGAGCTCCACAAGCGCGAGCAGCTCGGTCACGCGGGCGTCGATCTCCTCGCGGGAGAGGCCGAGCTTGGCCAGCGGGAACGCGACGTTTTGCGCCACGGTACGCGAGGGAAACAGGTTGAAGTGCTGGAAGATGATGCCGATGCTCTGGCGCTCGCGGCGCAGCTCGGCGCCGGTGAGCGCGGTGATGTCGCGGCCGTCCACGCGCACGGTGCCCGAGGTGGGGCGTTCGAGCAGGTTGATGCAGCGCACGAGCGTGGACTTGCCGGCGCCGGAGTAACCGATGATGCCAAAGACCTCGCCGGTCTGGATGGTGAGCGTCACGTCGTCCACGGCGCGAAACGCCCCGCCCGTCCCTTGGTATTCCTTAACTATGTTGGTGAGTTCTATCACGGTACAGCCTTTCGGTTGAGTGTTGCTGATGGTTGGCGCCCGCGGCATGCCAAACAAAAAGGCGAGGACCCGGCTGCGGGTTCCTCGCCTTGAAGTCCGAGACTATGCGCGGGCTACATCATTCGCGGGCAGCGGGCGCTGCCGGCAGGCGAGGAGACAGGGGGCATCATCATGCCCGCGCACATGCACATCATCATGGAGTTGTTGGAAATGAATCCGTTCATGTTCGCTCCCTTCGCGGTGTAGCTGGACGGCGCGGCATCTCCGCGCTCATTGGTGGAACACCTTACCGTATCTGCACGCGCCGCGCAATACCCATTAACAAAGTAGGTAAAAAGAAATCTCCGCGGAGCTTTTGGTTAGTCGTTGGGGACGTTCTAAAACGACTAGTCATTCAAGAACGTCCTCAACGACTATGAAAAGAGGACGGCATAGACCTTTTGGTCATGCCGTCCTCTTTGAATGACAAGTTGTTCGCTCTCGTGCCCGCGTAACTAAATACGCTCTGCAATCTCGTGGATGAGGTAGTTGGTCTTTTCCCAGCCCAGGCACGGGTCGGTGATGGACTTGCCAAAGACGCCGCCGTCGACCGGCTGGTTGCCGTCTTCCAGGTAGGACTCGATCATAAAGCCCTTGACCAGCTTGGAGATGGACTCGTTGCGGCGGCAGCTGTCGAGCACCTCCTTGCAAATGCGGTACTGCTCCAGCGGTCGTTTGCCCGAGTTGTCGTGGTTGCAGTCGATGACCGCAGCCGGGTTGGCGTAGCCGGCGTGTTCGGTGTAGCGCTCGGCCAGGCGCTCCAGGTGCTCGTAGTGATAGTTGGGGTAGGTGCGACCGTCGAGGCCGATATAGCCGCGCATGACGGCATGTGCGAGCGGGTTGCCGTCGCACTCGACTTCCCAGTTGCGGAAGATAAAGCTCTGGTGTGCCTGGGCGGCATAGATGGAGTTGAGCATAACGGTGGTGGAACCGGCGGTGGGGTTTTTCATGCCCACGGGTACCGAAATGCCGCTCGAGACCAGTCGATGCTCCTGGTTCTCGACCGAGCGCGCGCCCACGGCGACATAGCTCAGCAGGTCGACGAGGTACTGGTAGTTGGAGGGATAGAGCATCTCGTCGGCGGTGAAGAAACCCGTCTCCTCAATCACGCGCAAGTGCATGTGGCGGATGGCCTTGACGCCCTCGAGCAGGTCATCCGGCGCCTCGGGGTCGGGGTTGTGCAGCAGACCCTTGTAACCGGTGCCCTTGGTGCGGGGCTTGTTGGTGTAGACGCGCGGGATGATAACGAGCTTGTCTCTGACTTCCTCGGCGACCTTGGCCAGGCGGTTCATGTACTCGAGTACCGAGTCCTCGCGGTCTGCAGAGCACGGGCCGATAATGAGTACCTTGCGTGCGTCCTCGCCGGTAAAGATCTTGGCGACCTCGGCGTCGAACTCCTGCTTTTTGGCGGTGAGCTCGGCTGAAAGCGGCATTTCCTCGCGGATCTCCATGGGGATCGGCAGTCTACGTTTGAATTCCATGGCCATAGGGGCCTCCTCATCTATAGAAAGCTATTGAGCGCATTGTCGAGTGCTCGGCATTATCCGCTGTCGCACGCTAAAGTGCAAGCGAAACCTGCCAAAAAGGGGCAGGTTTATTTAGGCGGGTTTTATCTGGGGAAACGATGACCGCCTTGAGGGAGCTGCTTTCCCTCACAGCAGTCTTCTAACAGAAAAAAACCAAGTGAGTAGACTATTTGCAGGAGGCCGAGCACACCCCGAAACGTCACCGCTCTGACCTGCGGCTTTACTGGGCATTTGTCGCGATGTGCTCGGCAAATCCAAGAAAGTCTACTCACTTGCATCTGAGACGCGCCGGATAGGCAAAAACCGCCGCGAATGGGATCCGTCAAAAGACCCCGAGGAGACATTTCGAGCGCCACGAAACGCAAAAACGGGGGCGCAGGTTGTCCTGCGCCCCCGTTCTCGGGCGTTATTCGTTCCCTGCGGCAGAATTTACGCCGCCTCGTCGAACTGCGAGTTGTACAGGTCGGCGTAGAAGCCGCCCTGGGCGAGCAACTCGTCGTGCGTGCCCTTCTCGACGATGTCGCCGTCGCGAATTACCAAGATCACGTCGGCGTTGCGGATCGTGGACAGGCGGTGCGCGATAACAAAGCTGGTACGGCCCTGCATCAGCGCATCCATGGCACGCTGAATAAGCTCCTCGGTACGGGTATCGACGTTGGAGGTCGCCTCGTCCAGAATCAGCGCCGGGCGGTCGGCCAAAATGGCGCGGGCGATGGTCACGAGCTGGCGCTGACCCTGCGATAGGTTAGTGCCCTCCTCGTTGATCATGAAATCGTAGCCGCCGGCGAGCGTATGGATAAAGTGGTCGCAACGCGCGGCACGCGCAGCGGCCTCGACCTCGGCATCGCTCGCATCGGGGCGTCCGTAGCGGATGTTCTCGCGGATGGTGCCGTTAAACAGCCAGGTATCCTGCAGTACCATGGCAAACTCGCCGCGCAGTGCCGCACGGTCCCAGTCGCGCACGTCGACGCCCTCGACGCGCAGCGAACCGCCGTCCACGTCGTAAAAGCGCTGCAGCAGCTTAATGAGCGTGGTCTTGCCGGCGCCGGTGGGGCCGACGATGGCGATGGTCTGGCCGGGCTGCGCCTCGCAGCTAAAGTCGTGGATGATGGTCTTGTCGGGCGTATAGCCAAACTTCACATGGTCAAACTCCACGTGGCCGGGGCGCTTCTCAGGGATCTGCGCGTCGGCCTTCTGCTCCTCCTCGGGTGCGGCTAAAAACTCAAACACACGCTCGGTGGCAGCTGCCATCGACTGCATCGTGTTGCTCACGTTGCCCAGCTGCTGCACGGGTTGCGTAAAGTTGCGCACGTACTGGATAAAGCTCTGGATGTCGCCGGGCGTGGCATTGCCGGTCAGCGCGAGCTGCGCGCCCACCACGACAACGCCCACGTAACCCATGTTGCCCACCAGGCTCATAAGCGGCATCATCAGGCCCGACAGGAACTGCGAACGCCAGCCACTAATAAACAGGCGGTCGTTTTGACGGTCGAACTCCTCGATTGAGGCCTCGGCGCGGTCGAACACCTGAATGACGTTTTGACCGGCAAAGTCCTCCTCGATAATGCCGTTGACGGCGCCCAGGACCTGCTGCTGCTCGCGGAAGTACGGCTGCGAGCAGTGAATCATCACCATCAAGATAATCGCGGCGGCCGGCAGCGTGAGCACGGTGACGCCGGTGAGCGGCAGGCTGATCGACAACATCATGACGAGCACGCCGATAATCTGCGTGACGGACGTAATAAGCTGCGTCACGCTCTGGTTGAGCGACTGGCCGAGCGTATCGACGTCGTTGGTGATGCGGCTGAGCACATCGCCCTTGCTGTGACCGTTGAAGTAGCTCATCGGCACGACGGCAATCTTGGCGGCGATCTCCTTGCGCATGCGGTAGCAAATCTTTTGCGTGACACCGGTCATGAGCCAGCCCTGGATGAGGCTGCAGATAGAGCTCGCCAGGTACAGGCAGAGCAAAAAGCCGAGCGTCTTGGCGATCCAGTTAAAGTCGACATCGCCGGTACCGTTGACTTTGGCAACCAGGCCCTCAAACAGCTTGGTCGTAACCTGACCGAGCATCTTGGGTCCCACAATATTAAAGATGACCGAGCACACGGCAAAGGCGACGGCGGCAAACACGGCAATCTTGTGCTGGCCGATATAGCCGAGCAGCTGCCTCATGGTGCCTTTAAAGTCCTTGGCCTTTTCGCCGCGACGCATGCCGCCCATGCGGCCCATGGGTCCACGCTGACGGGTGGGCTTGGGAATTTGGGTCTTGGTCTCGTCTGCCATTAGCGCTCGCCTCCTTCCATAGCGGCTGCAATTTCTTCTTGGGTAAGCCCCAGCTCCTCGGCGGAAAGCTGCGACTGTGCGATTTCCAGGTACGCCGGGCAGCTGCGCAGTAGCTCCTCGTGCGTACCGGTGCCCACTACGTGACCGTCGTCGAGTACGATGATCTGGTCGGCGTGCATGATGGTCGCGATGCGTTGTGCCACGACCACGAGTGCGGCGTCGGTGACGTTTTTGGCCAGCTCCTCGCGCAGACGCGCGTCGGTCTTGTAGTCAAGCGCGCTAAACGAGTCATCGAACACCACGACCTCGGGCTTTTTGGCCAGGGCGCGGGCGATGGCCAGGCGCTGGCGCTGACCGCCCGAAACATTGGAGCCACCCTGGCTGATGGGGGAGTCGTAGCCGCCCTCGCGCTCGGCGATAAAGTCCTCGGCCTGGGCGATGCGTGCCGCCCGGTACATGTCCTCGTCGCTCACCATGTCGCCGGCAAACTTAAGGTTGCTCTCGACGGTGCCCGAGAACAGGCGTCCCTGCTGCGGGATATAGCCAATGCGGCGGCGTAGCTCGGAAAGGGTCATATCGCGCACATCGATGCCGTCGAGCGAAATGCTGCCGCCCGTGACGTCGTACAGGCGCGGAATCAACTGCACAAGTGTTGACTTGCCCGAGCCCGTGGAGCCAATGATGCCGAGCATCTGACCGGCATGTGTGGTGAAGTTCACGCCGCTGATGACATCGGCGCGGGCGTCGGGATACTGGAAGCTTACGTCACGGAAGGTGAGCTCACCGCGCGGCGCGCTGGCAGCAGGCAGTTTGGGCGAGGCAGGGTCGTTGATGCTCGTGGGGCAGGTGATGACCTCTTCCACGCGCTCGGCTGCGACTTCGGCACGGGGCAGGATGACCGAAACCATGGTGAGGATCATAAACGCCATGACGATCTGCATGGTGTAGGAAATAAACGCCATCATGTTGCCGACCTGCATCACGCCGTCGGACACGCCCTGCGCGCCAAACCAGACGATGAGCACGGTGATGCAGTTCATGACGAGCATCATGAGCGGCATCATAAAGCTCATGGCGCGGTTGGTGTAGAGCTGCGTGGTCATCAGGTCGAGCGAAGCCTTGTCAAAACGCTCGAGCTCATGCTCCTCGCGGTTGAATGAGCGGATGGGCATAAGACCGTCGAGCAGCTCGCGGGCGGTAAGGTTCACGCGGTCCACAAAGCTCTGCATCTTTTTGAACTTGGGCATGGTGAGGCCCATAAGCACGCCGACGACGGCCGAGACGGCGATGATGGCCACGGCGATGGTCCACTCCAGGCCGGTGTGGTTGGCCAGGACGCGCATGACGGCGACGATGCCCATGACGGGGGCCATCAGGCACATGCGGATAAACAGGGTTGCGGCCATCTGGATCTGCTGAATGTCGTTGGTGCAGCGGGTGATGAGCGAGGCCTGGCTAAACTTGCCCACCTCGGCCGGCGAGAAGTGCATAACCTTGTTGAAGGTCTCGCGGCGCAGGTCGCGGGCGATGGAGCAGGCGGTGCGCGAAGCCACGGCGCCGGTCAGGATGGTGGCGACCAGCGACACCAGGCACAGGCCAAACATCGTGGTCGCCATGCGGCCCAGGTAGGCGTTCTGCACGTCGGCGGGGTCGATGCCCTGTGCCTTGTACTCGTCCTGCACGTAGCTCACGGCGCGCTGGGTGACGATGGAGCCCGACATGGAGCCCATTTTGTCAGCCATATCGTTGGCGCCCTCGACGAGCTTGCCCTGGTCGATTAGGCCGCCTTCAACGCCCAGACGCAGGCTCTTCATGGTGATCTTGCCGCCGTCGGCGTCGATCTGCTTTTGCATGCTCTGCGCGGCTGCGGCCTTCTGCTGCATCTCGGCGAGCTGCTCGGGCGTCATCGCTGCCATCTGCTCGGGGGTGGGCATGGCCTGAGCGGCGCCGCCATCGCTTGCCTCGGTGGATGCGCCGGTCATGTCGCCCATGGAGTCGGCGTCAATGCCCTGGTTGAAGGCGAGCACGACGGTCTCAGGCAGGCTCATGATGTCGGCAATCTTGTCGCCGTCGCCGCGCTCCTCCTCGGTGCCCTTGTACGTTCGAATGCCGTTATTGTCCGCCTTACTAAACACGGCCTCCACAGCTTTGGCGTCCTTGGCGCTCATAAAGAGTTCGAGGTCGTCGAGCGATTCGGCGCGAATGGTGTCGGGCACGGGCGAGGCGATGCCGCCTTGCTGCACGCCCACGTCGACGATGTCGCTCATATAGGTAGGCAGCGCCAGATCGGCGTTGCAGCTGATTACGATAAGTACGATAGCTGCGAGCAGTGCCAGGACATGCTTTTTAAAGAGCTTGAGAATCCTCACTCGGCATCTCTCCTTTCTTGATTGTGGTCGATAATTTCGTTGGCACGCCTTAGAAGACGCACCATCTCTTGGGTATCTGTTTCGCCGAGCTGTTCGAGGAAAGCCGCGGTGCGGTCCTCGAATTCCCGGCGTTTGATTTCGAGATCCTGGAATCCCTTGTCGGTCACTATGACGTGTACGCGACGACGGTCGGTCTTTGAGTGCTCACGCTCAACCCAGCCCTTGGCTTCGAGAGCGCGTAGGATATTGGCAATGCGGGCGTTCGAGACCCAGGCGCGATCAGCGAGTTCGCTCGGCGTGAGCGAACCGCCAGCGAGCATAAGGGCGCGCATGACAGCCATCTCGCCGCTGAGAGCTTTGTCCACAAAGCGCGAAACGCGCTGGTGAATGCCGCCAAACTCGGTAAGGAGCTGACTCCCAAGCTCATGGAAATCGGTATCTTCCACCGAAAACCCCTAACACTAGAAACTATTTTCGGTGAAAGATGATACCCCTGCACGCGCGCCATATACGGTAGATTTTGGGACATGCCTAGAAAACTACCTTTAGGCGACCTCCGTACACCGTCGGTGCCAGTAAAGTTTGGGGCAGATCGTTAGGCATGTCCCAAAGCCTACTCAGAGGCACTTTACCATGCTAAAGCTGGCATAACAGCTAGAGTGAGCGTCGTACAAAGGCAAGGAAAAATACCAAACAAATCGGTGAACGGTAGTTGTTCGCGCTCGCATTTCCTGCGGATTTGTTAAAAACGCCCTAATGGTATAAAAAAAGAAACATATAACAGCCCTGATGAAGGGGGTAGCTATGTTATCCTTCTCAAACGGGTGAAATCTTGGGTTTTGGGTTGCAGTTCCAAGGTGGACAAACGTTTTTCCCTGCACCAACGTGTGATGAAGAACGGAAGAAGCCGGTAGTGCAAACCGAAAATTCAAGAATTCAATAAGCAGCGGTGTGAGAGAGCGCCGCATTACACGTAACTAGGAGCGTGGTTACACAATGCAGGAGGCATGGGAAGGCTTCAAGGAAGGCATCTGGACGGGAGAGGTTGACGTCCGAGACTTCATCCAGAAGAACTACACCCCCTATGAGGGCGACGAGTCGTTCCTCGTCGGTCCGACCGAGCGTACCAAGGAGCTGTGGGGCGAGGTTCTCGACCTGCTGCTCAAGGAGCGCGAGCAGGGCGGCGTCCTCGATATGGACACCAAGACTGTCACGGGTATCGTGAGCCACCCCGCTGGCTACATCGATAACGCCCACCGCGAGAAGGAGACCATTGTTGGCCTCCAGACCGACAAGCCGCTCAAGCGCGCGCTGCACGTCAACGGTGGTATCCGCATCGCTTGCCAGGCTGCCAGCCAGCACGGCTACAAGGTCGACGAGAACGTTGTCGAGCGCTACACCTTCGAGCGCAAGACCCACAACGCCGGCGTCTTCGATGTCTACACCCCCGAGATGCGTGCTTGCCGCTCGGCTCACATCATCACCGGTCTGCCCGATGGCTATGGCCGCGGCCGCATCATCGGCGACTACCGTCGTGTTGCCCTGTACGGCGTCGACTACCTGATCAAGGACAAGGAGGCCCAGAAGGCTTCCACCCCGACGGTCATGACCGCCGACAACATCCGCGATCGTGAGGAGCTGCAGGAGCAGATCCGCGCCCTCGGCGAGCTCAAGATGATGGCCGAGACCTATGGTTTCGATATTTCCAACCCTGCTACCAACACGCAGGAAGCCATCCAGTGGATGTACTTCGCCTACCTCGCAGCCGTCAAGGAGCAGAACGGCGCTGCTATGTCCATCGGCCGTACCTCTACGTTCATTGACATCTACGCTGAGCGCGACCTTGCCAACGGTACCTTCACCGAGGAGCAGATCCAGGAGTTCGTGGATCACTTCATCATGAAGCTCCGTATGGTCAAGTTTGCCCGTACCCCCGAGTACCAGGCCCTGTTTACCGGCGATCCGCAGTGGGTCACCGAGTCCATCGGCGGCATGGGTGTTGACGGCCGTACGCTCGTTACCAAGATGAGCTACCGCTACCTGCACACGCTCGAGAACATGGGCACCAGCCCCGAGCCCAACATGACCATTCTGTGGTCGACCCGTCTGCCCGAGAACTTCAAGAAGTTCTGCGCCAAGACTTCTGTCGCCAGCTCCTCGATCCAGTACGAGAACGACGACCTCATGCGCGTTTACCACGGCGACGACTACGGCATCGCCTGCTGCGTGTCCTCCATGCGCATCGGCAAGGAGATGCAGTTCTTCGGCGCCCGTGCCAACCTGGCCAAGTGCCTGCTGTACGCACTCAACGGCGGCGTCGACGAGGTCTCCAAGAAGCAGGTCGGCCCCAAGTACCGCGCCGTCGAGGGCGATACGCTCGATTACGACGATGTTGTGGCCAAGTACAACGACATGATGAAGTGGCTCGCTGGCGTGTACGTCAACTCGCTGAACATCATTCACTACATGCACGACAAGTATTGCTACGAGCGCATCCAGATGGCTCTGCACGACAAGCACGTGCACCGCTGGTTCGCTACGGGCATCGCTGGCCTTTCCGTCGTGGCTGACTCCCTGTCCGCCATCAAGTACGCTAAGGTCCACCCCGTCCGTGATGAGAACGGCATCATCGTCGACTTCGAGACCGAGGGCGAGTTCCCCAAGTACGGTAATGACGACGACCGCGTCGACCAGATCGCTCACGACGTTGTGCACCAGTTCATGGAGTACATCCGCATGAACGACACCTACCGCAACTCCGTGCCCACGACCTCGGTTCTGACCATTACCTCCAACGTCGTGTACGGTAAGAAGACCGGTTCCACGCCTGACGGCCGCAAGGCTGGCCAGCCGTTTGCCCCGGGTGCTAACCCCATGCACAAGCGCGATAGCCACGGCGCCATCGCTTCGCTGTCTTCGGTTTCCAAGCTCCCGTTCCGCGATGCTCAGGACGGCATCTCCAACACCTTCTCCATCATCCCGGGTGCGCTCGGCAAGGAGGACCAGGTGTTCTTTGGCGATATCGACCTTGATCAGCTGGGCGAGTAACTATTGTTAGTGCTATACTAACAATAACGATTACTGATTAGCGCGCCGGTTTCGGCCGGCGCCTATTAATCGAAGGAGACACATTATGAAGGTTTCTGAAGTTTCTGAGACTCAGGCCGATAACCTGGTCCACATGCTCGACGCTTACGCCGAGAAGGGTGGCCACCACCTGAACATCAACGTCTTCAACCGTGAGACGCTGCTCGACGCTCAGGCTCACCCCGAGAAGTACCCGCAGCTGACCATCCGCGTTTCCGGCTATGCCGTGAACTTCCACACGCTCACCAAGGAGCAGCAGGACGAGGTCATTGCGCGTACCTTCCACGATAAGTTCTAAAGGGTTCAACTCCTGTAGGATTACTGGGGCCGGTTTTGGGTTATTTTCCAAAACGTCCTCGGACATGCAAAGAGGCTCCGCTGCGCGCGTTGCGCGGCGGGGCCTCTTTGCGTCCTGCGGGATGTTTTGGAAAATAACCCAAAACCGGCCAAGCGGGGTTCTTCGGAGTCACCCTTTAGGCGGAACTCTCCTAATTATTTGGATGAGTCGTTTACTTACTTGTGCTGTTACCGTCTTCCCGCTGTTGTTGGGGTATGCTTTGTTCGTATGTAAACGTTTGACATGTTGATGGGGGAGGGTGCTATGGCTCACGAGGGCGCTCGTTCTAAGGATTCTGCTAAGCCTGGCATCAAGGAAGTTGCAGCGGTGGCGGGGGTTTCGCCTACTACGGTATCTCGCGTGCTTAATAATCGCGGCTATATTAGCCAAGAGACCCGCGATAAGGTCCATGCCGCGATGAAGCGCATCAACTATACGCCCAACGATATCGCCCGTGCCATGCTCAACGGTCGCCTGAATCTTATCGGTATGATCGTCCCCTATGTCAGCAGTCCGTTTCATGCCCAAGTGGTTCAAGTCATTGAGCATACCCTGGCCGAAAACGGTTTTAAGATGCTGCTGTGCAATAGCGCCAATCGACCCGAGCTTGAGCGCTCTTATATCGACATGCTTCGACGCAATATGGTTGATGGCGTCATCGTCAACTCGCTTAATATCGGTGCCGAGGCGTATGCCGAGATGGGCTTGAGTCTGGTTGGTATCGACTGCGACCTTGGCGAAGCCTCTGTTCAGATTGCGAGCGACAGCTATAGCATCGGCGAACTTGCCACGCGTCGCCTGATCGATGACGGATGTTCACGCATCCTGTGCCTGCGCAGCAATAGCCGCATGCGCATGCCTGCCAATAAGCGTACCGATGCCTACCTCGATGTTGTTGAGCAGGCCGGTTTGCCCGCGCTTGTCCGTGAGGTCGAGTTCGTTAAGCCCGACGACGAAAAGAGTGCGGTCGTTGCGAAGATCCTCGATGAGAACCCCGATATTGACGGCATCTTTGCGGGAGACGACACGATGGCGGCTATCTGTCTTAACGTGATGAAGCAGCGCGGCTTGAGCGCTCCGGGCGATATTAAGGTCGTGGGCGCGGATGGTGCCCGCCGCACTATGACGTTTATGCCTGACTTAACAACCGTTCGCCAAGATATCGATCGCATCGGAGAGCTCGCGGCGCAATCCATCATTGCTCTTATTAACGGCGAAAAGCCCGAATCGAATATCAAGCTCCCCGTTGAACTCATTGAGGGTAAAACCGCGTAGTTCATCCCGTGCCAAAAGAATTCCTCAAACACCTCTGATGACCGTTCGCCGGCATATGTCAACCGTTTGCCGACGACTGGAACTGCGAAAAAACGTATTGGTGTGAAAACGTTTGACATATGAAAACGATTGACATATCTTGCAGTTGTACCGAGTTAGTATCTCGTGAGAAAGGAAGTCTCGGATGCACAAGGTGTATTACCAGCCTGAGGGAATTTGGGTAGGCGACATCATGCCGTACGGCGAGGACGGCACGTTCTATCTCTATCATCAGCGTGACACGCGAAACCCCGGACCTTTCGGAGAGCCGTTTGGCTGGGCACTCGCGACAACCAAGGACTTCGTCAATTACAAAGACTTTGGCGAGAGCCTTGAGCGTGGCGGCGACGAGGAAGTCGACCAGTATGTTTATGCCGGCACGGTGTTTAAGGTGGGCGACAAGTACCATGCGCTCTACACTGGTTGCAATCGCGATAAGGTCAAGGCACGCTTGATGAAGCAGGTTCTTCTTCACGCAACGAGTGACGACGCCGTCAAGTGGGAGAAGAACATCGCCGAGACGCTGCTTCCGCCCCAGGAGGGTTACGATGACCGCAACTGGCGCGATCCCTTTGTGCTTTGGGATGAGGAGAACGAAGAGTACATGCTCATCCTCGGCACGCGTGTGGGCGAGGACAAGCGTCTGATGACCGGTCGTCTGGTCAAGTTCACCTCCAAGGACCTGGATACCTGGGAGTTCCAGGGCGACTGGTGGAATCCGGGCCTGTACACCATGTTCGAGATGCCTGATCTCTTTAAGATGGGCGACTGGTGGTATCTGGTGTTCTCCGAGTACAGTGATGGCAACAAGACCCGTTACCGCATGTCTCGCTCTATCAACGGTCCTTGGATCACTCCTGCGGACGATTCCTTCGATGGCCGCGCGTACTATGCCGCGCGTACCGCATTTGACGGCGAGCGCCGCGTTCTCTTTGGTTGGGTTCCTACGCGTGACGAGGGCGGTGACCCCAGCTCTTACCTGTGGGGTGGCACCTTTATGCCTCTCGAGATCGTTCAGCGTGTTGACGGAACGCTCGGCACCAAGCTCCCCGACAGCATGCTTGGCGCCTTTGGCGAGGCTAAGGCAGTCGAGGCCTTTGAGCTCTCCTGCGAGTCGGGCAAGGTCGAGCAGGTGCTCGCCGCGGATGCCGGTTCCACCTATATGCTCGATGCCGACATCGAGCTCGCCGGTGACGCTGCCGGCTTCTCGGTGAAGCTTGCCGAGGACGCCGAGTCCGGTCTTGCCTATGAGTTCCGCGCCAACCTGCGTGAGGGCAAGCTCGAGTTTACGGCGGCCCCCCAGTATCCGTGGTTCCAGGTCAACAACATGGGCCTCGAGCGTCCGTTGTTCTTTAAGGGCGAGGGCACTCATCATGTGCGCCTGGTCGTTGACGACGATATCGCGACCATCTTTGTCGATGATGTTGCGCTTAACGCGCGCTTCTGCAATAAGCAGGGCCAGGGTGTGGCACTGACGGTCACCGACGGTACGCTCAAGTGCGCAAATGCAACGATCGCGTCTCTGTAATGGCATCAAAACGTTTTATGATTTCGTAAGGGAATGGAGAGGAACATGGACTACAAAGTAGTGTCTCAGCAAGTCGTCGATAACGTCGGCGGTCTGGAGAACATCGAGGGCGCCACGCATTGCGTTACGCGTCTGCGTCTGGTGCTCAAGGATACGAGCAAGTACAACAAGGCCGAGCTCGAGAACATCGATGGCGTCAAGGGCGTGCTGTACAACAGCGGCCAGCTCATGATCATCTTCGGTACCGGTACCGTCAACAAGGTCTACGATGAGTTTATGGCTCTGACGGGCGTTAAGGAGATCAGCGCTTCCGAGGTCAAGGGCGCCGAGGCGGACAAGAAGGGCAAGTTCTTCTCGGTCCTCAAGGTATTCTCGGACATCTTTATCCCCATCATTCCCGCCTTCGTCGGCGCCGCTATCATCATCGGCCTTAAGTCGCTGATCGTTGCCAACGGCCTCTTTGGCATGGAGGGCAGCCTTGCCGATCACAGCGAGTTCCTCAAGAACCTCGCAAGCTTCTTTGCCATTATCGCCACCACCTTCGACTACCTACCTGTCCTGGTTATGTACAGCGCGGTCAAGCGTTTTGGCGGTAACCCGATCCTGGGCATCCTCGTCGGTATCGTCATGGTTCACCCGAGCCTTATGAACCGTAACACGTTCGTTATGGACCCGACGGGTGCTGAGTACTGGAACTTTGGTCCGCTCTCCATTCCCATGGTTGCTTTCCAGGGCGGCGTGTTCCCTGCAATCCTGACTGCCTGGTTTATGGCCAAGGTCGAAAAGATTGCCCAGAAGTACATCCCCGAGGTCGTTTCGTTCGTCTTTGTCCCGACCGTTACCCTGATTCTTGCTAACGTCGCCCTGTTCACCGTGTTCGGCCCGCTCGGCAACCTGATCGGCGACGTCCTCGCCGGCGTAATCGATATCCTGTACAACAGGATGGGCGTCTTCGGTGCCTTTGTCTTTGCCGCATTCCTGCAGCCGCTCGTCGTTACCGGTACGCATCAGTTCATCCAGGGTATCGAGGCAAACCTCGTTGCCACGACTGGCTTCAACTACATCCAGGCAATCTGGTCGGTTTCCATCATCGCCCAGGGCGGCGGCGCCATCGGCATGTACCTCATTCATAAGAAGCATTCCAAAGAGCGCAACATCTGCATGTCGTCCTTTATCCCGACGCTGGTCGGTATCTCCGAGCCCGCAATCTTTGCTGCAAACATGCGCTACTCGATCATCCCGTTCATCTGCGCTTGCATCGGTGCAGGCTGCGGCGGTGCCTTCGTGAAGCTCTTTGAGGTGCGCGCCATCGGTCAGGGTCTGACCGGCGTGCTTGGCCTGCTCATCGTCACGCCCGAGACGCTCGTGTGGTATGTGGCTGGCAATCTCATCGCCTTTATCGTGCCGATCGTCTTGATCTTTGCCTACAACAAGGCAAAGGGCGTGCCGACCACTGATGAAGAGGGCGCTGGCGCTGGCTTCGATGTCAGCTTCTAGTTGAGCCGTTCAGCGTAATCTGAGGATAAGTCCATTTGGGGAAGGGCGTTCGACTCGTGTGAGTCGAGCGTCCTTTCCCATAGACGAGAAAGTCAACGGCGATGTTTAATCAAAAAAATAAGGTGACACGCGCGGACTATGAGCAGTGGCGTGCCGGACAGGATGAGACGGCGGGTCGCATCGCGTCCGACCCCGATAGGCTCCTGTTCCATGTGGAGCCTGAGCTTGGCTGGCTCAACGACCCCAACGGTTTGGTGCAGATCGGTGATACGTATCATATCTATCACCAATACGATCCATTCGATGCTGCGCATGGCGGTCCAGTGCTTTGGAACCATCTGACAACAAAGGATTTTGTGACGTACGAGAATCACGGCCCTGTGCTGTTCCCCGATTCCGATTTGGATTCGAGCGGAGCGTATTCTGGTTCTGCCTTTGTACACGACGGCAAGATTCACTACTTCTATACCGGCAACGTTAAGCATTTTGACCGCGATGATTACGACTACGTGTTGACGGGCCGTGAGCAAAACCAAATTCATATGGTTGCCGAGAATCCCGACGAATTGGGCGAGAAGCGCATAGCTGTTGGGCCGGTCGATTACCCCGACGATATCGGTACGCACGTGCGCGACCCTAAGATCCTTGAGCACGATGGTATCTACTACATGGTTCTGGGCGCTCGTACGAAAGACGATCGTGGCTGTGTGCTTGTCTATACTTCGCGCGATCTAGAGGGCTGGAGCTATGCGACGCGCATTGAGCTGGGCGAGAAGTTTGGCTTTATGTGGGAGTGCCCTGATCTGTTTGAGCTTGATGGCGAGCTTATTCTCGTTTGCTGCCCGCAGGGCGTGCCCGCCGATGGCTGGCGTTACCGCAATCCGCATCAGTGCGTGTGGTTCTCCATCGAGGCCGATTGGGGGGCGCCGAGCTTTAAGATCGTCGGCCAGGGCATGCCTCCGATGGTTGATGCCGGTTTTGATTTCTATGCCCCGCAGTCCTTTGAGGACGCTGTGGGTCGGCGTTTGATGATCGGATGGTCGGGTTGCCCCGATGCGAAGGCGGAAAGCCCGACGGTGGCGCGCGGGTGGCAGTGCGCGTTGACGGTGCCGCGAGAGCTGAGCATACGCGATGGCAAGCTCTGCCAGCAGCCGGCGCACGAGATTGAGAGAATGCGCGGCGACTGCGTTCGCGCGACAGGCGATGAGACCGTTGAGGAGCCGGGACGCCTGTTTGATGTCGTGGTTTCCTGCGAGGGAGCCAAGATGATCGAGCTCGAAATCCGCAAGGGTGTCTTTGTGCGTTATACGGACGGGATGCTTACCCTCGATATGGGCGACGAAGGCTATGGACGCGACCAGAGGTCGATCGAGCTCGGCGAACTTCGCGACCTGCGCGTGCTTTCGGACACTACGATGGTCGAGATTTTTGCCAACGGTGGAGAGGCAGCACTTACGAGCCGTACCTATTCGCCGGCGGTTCCGGCGATGGAGCTGCACGCCGAGGGTGCGGCGTCGATGGATTTCTACCGCCTCGCGCATTAACCGTGTGTGGAGCGCGATTGGACTTGCTGGGCGGAATGTGTCGCAGTTGCTGCAGCGAACTACCGTTTATCGCGTATAGCGACCGTTTGCGGAATAAGTAACACTCCTTAATAAACCGTGTAGAATCTCAGATAAGCACGGAGTTTTCCAGGGAGACGCTGTCCTTTGTTGTGCGCAAGGGGCGGCGTCTCTTTGGCGCTTGGACGCCGTTGTGCAACAGTGCGGCGGCGCGTGTCATGTATTGAAAAGCCAACGTCGAGATGGGTCGTGATAAGAATGGGCAAGTATGTAATCGTGGTTGAGTCTGGGTCGGATGTGACGCCGGAGCTCTGCGAGCGCTACGGCATCGTGCGCGTGCCCATGCATGTCACGATTGGTGACGAGACCGTCGAGGACGGCTCGATCGATCCGCTCGAGATTTATTCGCGCTGCAACGAGTTTGGTGTGATGCCCAAGACCAGTGGCTGTTCGCCAGCGGATTTTGCGCATGTGTACGACCGCATCCATGCCGAGCAACCCGACGCGACTATTTTGCATCTTGCATATTCCGAGGCCACGACCTGTTCGCATCAGTCCTCAAAGATTGCGGCCCAGGGGCGCGACTACGTGTTCTCCATGGACACGCGCTTTGTCTCGGTGGGCCAGTCGCTCGTTGTCGTCGAGACCGCCAAATACATCGAGGCTCACCCCGATGCCACCGTCGACGAGATCTTTGCATTTACGAACTCCGTCATGGACCGCGTGCTGCTGGGCTTTGTTCCTACCGACCTGGCCTTTCTTAAGGCGGGCGGTCGTCTGTCCAACGTCGCGTTCCTTGGCGCCCACCTGCTTAAGATTAAGCCCTGCATTGAGGTAACGGGCGGCAAGTTCGTGGCGACCAAGAAGTTCCGCGGCTCTATGCTCAAATGCGCCCGTGCCTTTATTGACCACATGGTTGCGAAGGGCGAGATTGACTACTCGCACATTGGCCTGGCGTATTCGGTAGGCCTTTCCGAGGAGCTGCGCGACGACATGGAAGTCTATGCGCACGACCTGGGCTTTAAGGACGTTACCTGGACTCAGGTCGGCGGCGTGATCTCGAGCCATTGCGGCCCGACCGCCTTTGGCGCGGTGCTCACACTCAAGGCGTAACGCCTGGCGTCTATCGATTTCTATTGCCTCGGCGGCGGGCGGGTTGCGACAACCTTCCCGCCGCTTTTGCATGGGGCCAAATAGGACAATCCAATTGACCGCTAAACCGTTTCGCCATCAAGCATATAGGCTAGAATGACTCTGGCATTTATGTAGCTAAAACCAATGAGAGGCAAGGTAGCGGGAATGGCTGAGATGACGCTCGAGGGTGTGGACGCTCGTCCTGAGGACTCCGCGTTTGCCCTGGGCCGCGTGCATTCGATTGAGACGATGGGGACGGTCGATGGACCCGGCATCCGCTTTGTGGTGTTTGTTCAGGGCTGCCCCATGCGCTGTGCGTATTGCCACAACCCCGATACCTGGTCGGTTAACGGCGGTACCATGGTGACCGTCGAGCACCTGATGGACGAGTTCCAGAGCAACCATGAGTTTTACCGCAGCGGTGGTATTACGGTATCCGGCGGCGAGCCGCTCCTGCAGCCTGAGTTCTTGGCCGACCTGTTCCGCGCAATGCACAACAACCCCGATGGTCGCGTACATACCTGCTTGGATAGTTGCGGCTATGCGTTCGATCCCACGCATCCCGAGAAGTTCGATGCCGTACTCAACGAGACCGATATGGTGCTGCTCGACATTAAACACGCCGATCCCGTCGAGCATAAAAAGCTGACCGGTTGCGATCCCGCACGTATTCTGGCGTTTGGTGATGAGCTCGCGCGTCGCAAGATTAAGGTTGTTATTCGCCACGTGGTAGTGCCGGGTATTACCGATACGGTGGAGGAGTGCGAGGCGCTCGGTCGCTTGATTGCCCCGTGGCATAACGTGGTCGGCCTGGAGATGCTGCCGTATCACACGATGGGTGTCGTCAAGTACGAGCAACTGGGCATTCCCTATAAGCTCGAGGGCGTGCCCCAGATGGATACCGCGCGCATGCCCGAGCTGCGCAACGCCGTCATGACGGGCATGAAAAAGCGCCGCGCGGAGCTCAGGTCGGCCATCGGCTAACAAGCCATTTTTGCCCCTTTATGATACCCGAGCTGTACTGGCCTAACGGCTTGGTGCTGACACGGTTGAGCCAAAATGCTGGTACCATACCGTGGATAAGCAATTTGCACGGATTTGGGGGATGGCATGGCAACCATCGCGATCATAGGCGCACTCGAAAAAGAGGTTGCGCAGATTAAGGAAGAGCTGAGTGGCACGCATGAGTCGCAGGAGGCGGGCTTGACCGTTGTGAACGGTGGGCTTTCGGGTCTGACAGTAGTCGCCACGACGGCAGGCATGGGGACCGTGAACGCCGCTGCCGCAACGCAGCATCTCATCAGCAAATACGCCCCGCAGGCCGTTGTGTTTTCGGGCATTGCGGGCGGCCTAAACCCTAAACTCCATATTAACGACGTGGTTATAGGCAAGTGCCTGCGCTATCTGGATACCGATACGGCACTCATCGCCGAGTCCGCGCCGGGGCTCGAGGAGTTTGTCTCGACACCGGCGTTGGCTGATGTTGCCGCCGCCGTGCTTGCCGAGCATGGATTTGTGGATGCCTCGGCGGATGAGACTTCTGCGGAGAAGGACCCCAAGCAGTTCCTGTGTGGCACTATCGCCACGGGTGATCGCTTTGTTACGGGTGACGCCATGCGTAACGCTGCGATTGAGGCCACGCATGCCGATTGCGTCGAGATGGAGGGCGCGGCAATTGCGCACATCGCGGCCAAGAATGGTGTCGATTGCCTGGTACTGCGCGCTATCAGCGATAATTGTGACGAGGCATATGACGCGTTTTGCGAGCGCGAGTTCGATCTGGACGAGTACGCTCGCACCGCGAGCGGCATCACGCTTGACATCGTTCGTCGTATCGCCGCCGCGCAATAGCACGCCCGTTTTGTAAGAACCTACGACCAAGGAGTGTCCATGGCCGATTCAATTAACTACCAGCTTGCCAAGTTCGTCGCCAGCTACGGCAAGGTTTCGCAGATTCCCGAGTCAACCTGTCCCGAGGTGAGCTTCGTCGGCCGCTCCAACGTGGGCAAGTCCTCCATCATGAACAAACTCTTTGGCCGCAAGAACCTGGTCAAGGTTTCGAGCACGCCGGGCAAGACGAGCAACATCAACTTTTTTGAGGCCGACGACGTGCATTTTGTGGACCTGCCGGGCTACGGTTTCGCCCGTCGTTCCAAGGCCGAGCGCGACCGCTGGGCTGAGCTTATCGGCGACTTCTTCGACTCAGAGCGCAGCTTTAACCTGGTTGTGTCGCTGGTGGACATTCGCCACGACCCCAGTAAACTCGACCATGACATGATCGACTACCTGCAGGGCAACGAGTTCAACTTTATCGTCTGCCTCACCAAAGCCGACAAGCTCAGCCGCACCCAACAGGCCCGCCAGGCAGCAGCCATCAAAAAGCAGCTCAACGTCCCGGCTGAGAACGTAATCATCACAAGCTCCCAGACCGGCGTGGGCATCGGCGAACTCAAGCGCCGCATCGCCGAGGCCTGCCTTTAGTCAGGCCGCGGCCCCTCAAAAGCTCTTATCAATATCACCTCAGTGATAGTTATTGGTAAACTATCACTGAAGTGATATTTTTGGAGGTCGATATGGAGCTTTGGCACGGGTCGGACGTTGTTGTTGATCATCCATCGTTGGATAAATGCAGACAATTCAATGACTATGGGCGCGGGTTTTATTGCACACCGCATGAGGAAATGGCAATGGAGTGGGCATGTCGAACCGAGTCTGATGGCATTGCCAATCGATATGAGCTTGATTTAGATGGCCTTTCGGTCTTGGATTTAGAGTCTGGGGAGTTTTCAATCCTCAATTGGCTTGCGATTTTGGCCGACAACCGGGAGTTTAATGTCTCGACGCCGCTGGCACGCGAAGGACTTCGGTATTTGCTGGACAACTGCCTGATTGATATTTCTCCTTATGACGTCATTCGAGGCTATCGCGCTGACGATTCCTACTTTTCGTTTGCAAGACAGTTCGTTAACGGCATGATTTCGCTCAGGCAACTGCAGCGCATTATGTTTTTGGGGGATTTGGGCATTCAATATGCGCTTATGAGTGAGCGCGCGTTCTCGGCGATCAGGTTCCGCGATTGGAAGCAGGCCTCAGGAGCCGAGTTTTATCCCAAACGATTTGAGCGAGAACAGAACGCTCGACGAAAGTACCTGGATACGGTAAACGGATTTGACTCTGATGGTGTCGACATTAGGGATTTGATGGCAGGGAGGGTTGATTTAAATGATCCAAGAGTTAACGGATTGTGGGCCGAGTAGGACATACCCCGTCTATTACCTTGAGGACGCAATGAACAACCTCGGGGATTGCTTCGACTATGCCGTTAACGATTACGGAGCAGAAGGATCGGAAGTTGCTGAACTCTTTTGCCTGAGCGGGGTTGCTCGAGAGTTTGAGCGCGGCAATGCATGGGTAGTGTCGGGAAAATCGGGTGTTGAGCTGTTCGCGCTTATCGCCGAAAGGTCGGGCTATCAAAACGGGCCTATACCGGACTGCACCTATCGATTTGAGAAGACGCCGGAATATTGGGCGGGCTGGATGCTGGCATACCTGCAGTGGCGCCTAGGAGAGTCTTTCGAAGATCTGCTGCATGTCGTTCCGTTTGACGCGCTGCGCAACCTGTACTACCCCTGGCATGAAGCCTCAGAGGAACGTGTGGCGAGTCTTGTTTGCGATATGGCGAAGAAAACACCTCGTCAAACCAAGCTAGCACTAGCAAGAAAGAGGCTTAAGAAAACCCAACAAGACTTGGCATACGAATCGGGCGTATCACTCCGCTCAATCCAAATGTACGAACAGCGCCAACGAAACATCAACGAAGCCTCGGTAACAACCGTAAGAGCTATAGCAAAAGCCCTCCACTGCAATATCGAAGACCTCCTAGAACCAGTCTTCGAATACAAAGAAACCAGCGCAGCGTAAACCAAGCACGCAGCCGATGCCCGCCTCTAGGAAGTGCTCCAGCCTAGCAAGAGCCCCTATCAATAAAAAGCCAAACTATCGGCCCAGCGCCCCTTCAAAGCGTGGGTCCCTGTAGACATCCTCAGCAAGGTAGGCGCAGGGACGGTCGGGATGTTCCCTCAAAATCATTCCGCAGCGCGAAGGCCCCTTGTCCGTCGCTCCGTAGGAGCAGGACAAGGGGCCTTCATGCGCGAGGACGATTTTGAGGGAACATCCCGACCGTCCCGGACAGGTATATGAGGAGGATGTCTACAGGTACTCGATTTGAGCGCCCTCGGTGTCGCACGTGAGGATATGCGTATCACACTTAGGGAACTGCTCGCGCAGCTTGACCTGCAGGAACTTTGCCACGATGGTGTCGTCGGTCACAGCCATGAGGGTCGAGCCGGAGCCACTGATCCAGATGGTCTTGGCGCCTCCGTTAAGGCAGGTGTCGCGCACAGCGTTGTAGTCGGGGATGAGGCGGCGACGATAGGGCTCCTGAATGCGGTCGTCATTAGCGGCGGCAATCAGGTCCAGATCGCCGGTCTCCAGGCCGCGCGTCATACCGGCGATGCGGCCCATCTGCCACACGGCGGTGGAGAGCGGAATCTCCTGCGGCACTACCTTGCGTGCCTCGCTCGTGTGTACCTCGTAGGGCGGAATCACGGTAATAAAACGCAGGCGATCGCTCACCTCGTAGCGCAGGCACTGGGGGAGCGAATCGGTCGGCGTAAAGGAGCAGACGGCGCCGCCCAGGATAGCAGGGGCGACGTTATCGGGATGGCCCTCGACCTCGGTGGCAATGCGGACGAGCTCAGCGCGGTCGACGGTGTGGCCCGTCAGCGCGGCGGCAGCCATGATGCCGGCGACGACGCAGGTGGAGCTGGAACCCAGGCCACGGGCGACGGGCACGTCGGTCTGAATGTCGATAGCGACGGGGAAGGCCGGCTCGCCCCAGGCGGCCAGAGCATCGACAAAGCTCACATAGACCAGGTTATTCTCGTTTTGGAACTCCTCGGGGCAGCCCGTGATGGTGAGCTTGTCGGCGCGCTCGAAGGTGAAGTGCGAGTAGAGGCTGACGGCCATGCCGAGGGTGTCGTAGCCGATGCCTAGGTTGGCGCTGGTTGCTGGGACGGTGATTTTGATCATGTGGGTCCTCCTGGGCGGGT
The DNA here is from genome assembly GCA_958403385.1 of uncultured Collinsella sp. Classification (GTDB taxonomy): domain Bacteria; phylum Actinomycetota; class Coriobacteriia; order Coriobacteriales; family Coriobacteriaceae; genus Collinsella. The sequence goes on along the minus strand of CATXXC010000001.1, from coordinate 6,001 downwards.
CTGGCCGTTTAGTTCGCTGCTCGGGCAGTCCTGGCTCGCTCGGAAAGCACATTAAGTGCTTTCCGGCTCGTGCGGAACTCGCGACGAACTAAACGGCCAGACCCGCTCGCATGCTCGTCATCATCCCGAAAGCTAAATAAAAAGAAGGTGCGCCGGCTTTCGCCGGCGCTTAATAAGGGATCTAGTTGGTGCTCATTCGTTTTGCTGCAGACTCTACGTAGCTTGCCATCTCATCGACGTCACAGACGTCTTCGAAACGGACGGGCTTGGACTCGAGCTCGGCGAGCTGGGTCGGGGCGACCGTGTTGGTGGCCTGCTCGAGTACACGCATAGCCTCAAAATCATCCTTGGGAACGTCGAGGCCCAGAGCTTCGCAGCAGGCGCGTGGGAACTTGTAGGGGCTGGCGGTCGAAAGCAGCACGCGGGCCTTGGCGCCCTCGGCGGGAGCGACCTGCTCGAAGACGTGATAGCCACAAGCGGTGTGCGGGTCGATCACGTAGTCGTTGGCGTCCCAGCAGCTCTTGATGGCAGCGCGGACTTCGTCCTCGCTGGCCCAACCGCAGCCAAACACGCTCTGGATCTTGGCCAGCAGCTCGGCGGGCACCTCGTAGCGACCCGTCTGGGCAAGCTGCTTCATAAGGCCGGCAACGAGCTCGCAGTCGCCGTCGGACAGGAAGTAGAGCATGCGCTCCAGGTTGGAGCTGATGAGGATGTCCATCGACGGCGAGATGGTCGTGAAGAACGGACGGTTACGGTCGTAGACGCCGGTAGTCAGGAAGTCGGCAAGCACGTTGTTCTTGTCGCTCGCCACGACGAGCTTGGCGACGGGCAGACCCATGCGCTTGGCGTAGTAGCCCGCCAGGATATCGCCAAAGTTGCCGGTCGGTACGCAGAACTCCACGGTGTCGCCGGCCTCGACGGCGCCGGCGCGCAGCAGCTGCGCATAGGCGGCAAAGTAGTAGACGACCTGCGGTACCAGACGGCCGACATTGATGGAGTTGGCGCTCGAAAGCACCGTGCCAGCGGCCTCCAGGCGCTCGGCAAGCTCCTTATCGGCAAAGATGCGCTTGACGGCGCTCTGGGCGTCGTCAAAGTTGCCGCGGATGCCGCAGACGGCGACGTTATCGCCCTCCTGCGTGGACATCTGCAGGTTCTGAACGCGGCTGACCTTGCCCTCGGGATAAAAAACGGTGATGCCCGTGCCCGGCGCGTCGGCAAAACCGGCGAGCGCGGCCTTGCCCGTGTCGCCCGACGTGGCGGTGACGATCATGATGCGCTCGGCGCCGCCGTCCTTGGCGGAAGTGCGGGCCATCAGACGGGGGAGCATCTGCAGGGCGACGTCCTTGAAGGCGCTCGTGGGGCCGCCAAAGAGCTCCATCACATAGGTCTGAGGGGCATCAGCGCCCGGCGCAGCGTCGAGTTTGACGAGCGGCGTAACCTCTTCACTCGCAAACGTGCCGCGGTATGCCTCGTCGACACACGCCGAAATTTCTTCGGCCGTGTAATCATTCAGTAACATTCCCAACACATCTTGAGCGATTTCAAAGTACGATTTATCTGCAAGCGAGCTGATATCGACCTGCTGGGTGCCGAGCTCGTCCGAGACAAACAAACCCCCGTCGGGAGCGATGCCGGTGCGGATTGCCACCTTACTTGAGCACGATAAAGTGCGTCCTCGTGTACTATGATAAGTTCCCATATAACACTGCTCCTCGGATGCCTTGGTCCCAATCGGTGAAACCATGGTATCAGAGCGCGCAAAACAGGTTTGCAGAGGCTTTTAGAAAGGTAACCTCAAGCCCATGATTAAGATTGCCAAGTTTGGCGGCTCGTCGGTCGCCGACGCCGAACACTTCAAGAAGATCAAGGCCATCGTCGATGCCGACCCTGCCCGCCGTTTTGTGGTGGTTTCTGCCTGCGGCCGCCGCTTTAAGGGCGACACCAAGGTGACCGACCTGCTCTACCTGGTTAACGCGCACGTTAAGTATCACGTTTCGTGCGAGGAACTGCTCGAGGACATTGGCCAGCGCTATTTTGATATCGCTGACGAGCTGGAGCTCACCTATCCCATCCGCGAGGAGTTTGCGGCCTTTGCCGAGCGCGCCCGCTCGGGCGGCTACTCTACCGAGGAGCTCGTGAGCCGTGGCGAGTACTTCACCGCTCGCCTGATGGCCGAGTACCTGGGCCTGCCGTTCCTGGACGCCGCGACGGTTGTGGCGTTCCATCACGACGGTACGCTCAGCATGAACCGCACTTCCGAACTGGTGCAGGAGTACGGTCAGCAGGGCGGCTTTGTTATGCCCGGTTTCTACGGCGCGACGCGTGAGGGCCAGATCAAGCTGCTCGACCGTGGCGGCGGCGATATTTCCGGCTCGATCCTGGCCAAGTGCCTGGGCGCCGACCTGTACGAGAACTGGACCGACGTCTCGGGCTTCTATTCTGCCGACCCGCGTATTGTTCCCGAGGCTCAGCCCATCGCCCGCGTTACCTACGAGGAGCTGCGCGAGCTTTCGTACATGGGTGCGAGCGTCCTGCACGAGGAGGCCGTGTTCCCCGTGCGCGAGGCGGGTATTCCGCTGGTCATCAAGAACACCAATGCGCCACAGGACCCCGGCACCATCATTAGCGAGACGGCTGACGAGGGCGAGGCAGAGCCCATCATTACCGGCGTGACCGGCAAGCGCGGTTTTGTCGCCATCAACGTGGCCCGCGACCGCACCAAGCCCCGCGTTGGCTTTATGCGCCGTGCGCTTTCGGTCTTCGAGCGCTATGACGTTTCCGTCGAGCATATGCCCACCGGCGTCGACCGCTTTGGCGCCGTGGTGCAGGAGCAGGATGTGCACGATTCGCTGTACTCGCTTGTGGGCGACATCCAGCAGGAGGTCGAGCCGCTCGAGATCGAGGTCGTTGAGGGTCTGGCGCTTATCGCTACCGTCGGTCGTAACCTGCGCGGCCGCGCAGGTATCTCGGGCCATCTGTTTGGCATGCTCGGCCAGGCCGGCGTGAGCGTGCGCATGATTTCGCAGAGCTGTGACGAGATCAATATCATTATTGGTGTCGAGGAGAAGGACTTCGACCTGGCGATTCAGACCATTTACCGTGCCTTCTCCGACGAAAACGGCATTGTGAAGGTCTCCGATCTGGAGGCTCCTGCGCCGGTCGATCCCGCTCTGGCCGCGCTCAAAAAGTAGCGACTGTTCGGTAGATTTTTGGGTCATGTCTCAAAAATCTACGGCGGGGCGTTTCGTTTCGGTTTCGTTTCGACGGGGCGGGTTTCATGCCCGCCCTGTTCTTGTATAAACTGGCAACAATAATCGGCCTGCTCGGCGTGCGGGCAAAAGCCACAACCTTTAAAGGGGGAAGCATGAAACAGTACACGGTTGCTATTTTGGGCGCGACGGGAGCCGTGGGCACCCAGATGCTCGAGTGCCTCAACGAGCAGGAGTTCCCGGTCGGCAAGCTCAAGCTGTTGGCAAGCGCACGCTCCGCGGGCAAGACCGTTGAGTTCCGCGGCGAGCAAATCGTGATCGAAGAGGCTTGTCCCGAGGCCTTTGAGGGCTGTGACATCGTGCTTGGCGCCGCCGGCGACGACATCGCGAAGGAGCTGCTGCCCGAGGCCGTTAAGCGCGGCGCCGTCGTGGTCGACAACAGCCATGCCTTCCGCATGGATCCCGAGGTGCCGCTGGTCGTGCCCGAGATCAATGCCGACGACATCAAATGGCATCACGGCCTTATCGCCAATCCCAACTGCGCGACCATCATCGGCCTGGTTCCCACGTGGCCGCTGCATCAGCTCGCCGGCGTGAAGCGCATGATCGTCTCGACGTACCAGGCGGCTTCGGGTGCTGGCGCTCCCGGTATGGCCGAGCTCGAGGCTCAGCTGGCCGCCCTGGGCCGTGGCGAGGAGATTTCCGAGCCGCGCGCGTTTGCCGCTCAGCTGGCGAGCAACCTGATTCCGCAGATTGGCGGCGTCAAGGAGGAGGGCTTTACCTCTGAGGAGATGAAGCTACAAAACGAGGGCCGCAAGATTATGCATCTGCCCGAGCTGCGCGTGAACTGCACCTGCGTGCGCGTGCCCGTGCTGCGTTCGCACTCCGAGAGCATCACGCTCGAGTTCGAGCGTGACATTACGGTTGACGAGGCCCGTGCTGCGCTGGCTGCCGCTCCCGGCGTCAAGCTGGTTGACGATATGGCTGCCGAGGATGCGCACGACCGCTTCCCCATGCCGATGGATACGTCCGACCAAGACCTGATTTGGGTCGGCCGCGTGCGTCGCGACATCTCGAACCCCGAGGCCGCGCGCGGTATCACCTTCTGGTGCTGCGGTGACCAAATCCGTAAGGGCGCGGCAACCAACGCCGTCCAGATCGCCAAGCTGCTCTGCGAGTAGGTTGACCTGTCCGGCGGGGGCCGGGCTTAGTTTTCAGAACGTCCTCGACCATGTGTGGCGCCTTGTCCTGCTCCTTCGGAGCCGCGGACAAGGCGCCACACTGGTCTGCGGAGTGTTCTGAAAACTAAGCCCGGCCCCCGCCTGCGGTGACGCTGCTGCAGGCGGCCTACGATGGGGTCGTTGTTGGTTGAGGCCGCTGGGCTGATGTGGGGGCGCGTGGCTGTTGCGGGCCCTGGTCCCGGCGGCGGCCTCGGCGCTGCGCGCCTGCTGCCTTGGGTGACTTTGGGGTCGATTGGGGTTGTCTGCACAATTCGCGGTATTATGGTGCGGAGTTTTGAAAGGAGCCGCCGGTGGTCACGACGACGTTTGCTTCGCCTTTGGGCGAAATCTTGCTTGCCGCTGATGGCCGCGGTCTGACGGGGCTTTGGTTTGAGGGGCAGGAGCATTTTGGCTCCACGCTTCTCAAAGAAGATCCCGAACATGTTGAAGGCGCCGATGCAGTTTCTGGTGCTGGCGGCATGTCGTCGGTGAGTCCTGCAAATGGTGCGGCGTCTTCGGTGCTTGAGCGTTCGTGGGCTTGGCTGAATGCTTATTTTGCAGGGCAGGAACCTCGGTTTACGCCGCCGTTGCATTTGATTGGCACGGCGTTTCAGCGTGAAGTTTGGTACGAGCTGCTTTCTATTCCGCGTGGCGAGGTTGCTACGTATGGTGAGATCGCCCAGCGTGTTGCGGCTCGACATCGTGTACCGGGAAATGAAACGCCCGTTGTGTCTCCCCGTGCCGTGGGGGCCGCAGTCGCGCGTAATCCCATTTCGATTATCGTGCCGTGCCATCGCGTGGTGGCGGCCGACGGATCGCTCAACGGATATGCCGGCGGGCTTGATCGCAAGGAGTGGCTGCTGCGGCTTGAGGGCGCGTACGAGGAATAACGCTCGAACACTTTGCATAACTAGGACGCCGCGAAAGAACGGGACACGCTTTCCGAATGGAGGCTCAGACGGAAACTACGTCCCGGAATTCCGTTTTAAAGCAGGATGCGCTTTCCGAATGGCGTCCCAAGCGGAAACCGTGTCCCGGAATACAGCCTCAGAGTGGGGCGCCGTTTCCGGTTGAGACCACCTGCTTGGACATCTTTCTACGCCCGCTCCTGCAGGGCGTAGATCGATTTGTCCATGTTGAACAGATAAGCCACAACGCAGACGATAAAGAACGCCGGCAGATCACCGAAACCGAAGACCTCGCAGCCAATGAGGATCGGCGCGAGCAGCGTGTTGGTGGCGCTGCCAAAGACGGCGGCGTATCCCAGCGCGGCGCAGAGCTCGACGGGCATGCCGAGTTGAGCCTCGTTATGGCGACATCTGGGTAACAGAAAGGCCCGCGTTCCTCAGAGGCAAGATAGGCAATTCTGCTTCTGAGGTAGATCTCAATTCTGCCGACCGCACTGCCGACCGCATCAAACATTAACTGCCGGAGGGCTCGGTCAAATTCATACGTGTAGATGATGGTTTCGAATGTTGTGCCTTCGCGAAAGATGGTAATCCCGGACTTGCATTTGGTTTGGCTCTGTTAGACCAGGATTGACATTCCGCCCCGTCATCTTCTTGCGATTGC